>DBTY01000045.1 GCA_002307295.1 Ignavibacteriales bacterium UBA1304 | reverse complement strand
TCTCTAACGCTTAATCTGGGTTTAACTAATTCTTCAAGAATTGGTTTTGATGCGCGGATTTTTTCAGCGACAAGTTTTGCGTTGTTTTTAATTGAGTTTTCTATAATGTCGCCGCTTTGAGATTTTGCCATATCGACGGCAGGTTTGATAGCGTCGGTAATGCTTTTAAAACATCCTGGAATTTCGCCTTCCTGAACAGCCGCGATGACAGCGGCGCATTTTGAATGTCCCATTACTACTACTAAGTTTGAGCCAAGACGTTCAGCTGCAAATTCAATACTGCCAAGCGCGTTATCATCTGTTATATTGCCCGCAACGCGGATTACAAATATATCCCCAAGGCCCAGGTCGAACAATACTTCTGGCGCAACCCGGGAATCTGAACAGGTAACAATAATTGCAAAAGGGCGCTGTTCATTTGCCACTTCAGTTCTGCGTTTTGCGCTTTGGTTTGGATTTATTGCTTTCGATTCAACAAATCGTTTATTGCCCGACATTAGCCGTTGAAGAGCAGCTTCGGGGCTAACTTCGTCCTTTCCGGCTAAAATATTACCGCTAATCAATATTTCTGACAAGGAATATTACGGCTGAAAATACAGACACAACATTGTAACACACGAACTCCATAATAATTTTCCTTCATTGTAAAAAAATGCGGCAGTATAATAGCGCAAACAAATATAAAATGCGCAGTTATTAAACTGCGCTACAAATAAATTTCAATTGTTTTTATTTTAATAATGTCACTGTTCCGGTTGAAATATCATATTCGGCGGGAGCGACCATTAATTTATTTTCTTTAATTAATTCTTCAAGAATCGGTTTTGATGTGCGGATTTTTTCAGCGACAAGTTTTGCATTATTTTTAATTGAGTTTTCTATAACGTCGCCGCTTTGAGATTTTGCCTTATCGACGGCAGGTTTGATAGCGTCGGTAATGCTTTTAATATGCCCGGGAATTTCGCCTCCCTGAACTGTGGCGCTAACGGCTCCGCATTTTGAATGTCCCAGAACTACGACTAATTTAGAGCCAAGATGTTCTGCCGCATATTCTATGCTGCCAAGAGCGTTATCGTCTACAACGTTGCCTGCAACGCGGATAACAAATATGTCGCCAAGTCCAAGATCGAATAAAATTTCGGGAGAAACGCGGGAATCGGAGCAGGTTACAACAATAGCAAAAGGATGCTGCCCTTTTGTCAAATCTCCGCGGCGTTTAGCGTTTTGGTTTGGATGAATAACTTTTGATTTAACAAATCTTTTATTCCCCAGCATTAACCTTTGAAGAGCTATTTCCGGACTTACGCCCTCCGCCTCTCCTTCGGCAAAAAGAGAACCGCTTAAAAATACCACCGTTAAAATTACCGACAAAATATTGCAACGCAGTGTTTTCATAGTAACCCTCTTTGATAAATTTATAAATACGGGGGTATAATAATTTATTTTTTTGAAAAAATAAAATAGAATTAAAATATTTTTATTAGGGGCGTTTTGGTTTTTATAACGGCAGATGAATAATTCAGTTTAATTGCGCGGATATTCAATTTCGTTTTGTAAACGAGAAAAACTACAATACAAATAAAAAGATAATCGTTAATAGAGCCTATGAACCGTATGGGCGCGAATTGTTATTTCGGTCGTTGTCTGTATAGTTTTGAAAAAAAGCCGAACGTTGATCGAGAGGATCCGGGTTAATATCCTTTATTACGGTAAATCTTGGAGTACGAGGAGGAGGGTTAGAAGGACGATGCGTTTTTGCTACAGGCATTTTAGGAGCAGGCCGTTTAATAAAATTATGATCTGTTTGCGGCGGAGCTAAATAATAAATATTCGCCTGCTGTAAGGAGTTGTTTTGTTCAGGCGCATAATTATGGTGTTGGGCGCTATTATTAATTTCGTTATCAATATCATTCGATAAATCGGTTTGACTATTTTTTGACTTGTACAAAAAAAATGAAACGGTCAGACCAATAATAATTATTCCCGAGAAAATCAGCAACAATACAACTATGATAGACAGAAGCTCCATTTTATTCCAGCAATTATGAGAGTAAGTTTTTTATATATTGAGCAAATCAAGCGCCATTATCATTAATAGAAATTCAACGCAAAAACAGTATATTATGATCTTAAAATTAAATAAAATGAGAATTAGTATCATTATGTTACATATTATTATAAAGTTAAATCTTTTATGTAGGTAAAAATATATATAGTCAAAATGTAAAATATTTAATTTTATAATTGTTCAGTAGCCTGAATATTAACTAAGGACAAGAACAAAATACAATAAATAAATGAATATTTATACAAAAAACAGATAATTACAAAGTTTGAAATACGGTTTCTTCATCTTTATATTGACTATAACGAATAGTATATCTATATTTGGCCTGTTTTTTGCTCTTTTTACTTATTTTTTGATATGATAATAAAAATCTCTAATTTAAATGACGGTTCGAATAATTTTATATTTAACGAGCCGGTAAAAATAATTGGTCTTAAAGAGCCTTTTTTTGATAATTTTTTATTAAATTTAGACTTACAAAAATCAAATAGTCAGATAGCGCTTAATTCTGATTTGGTTTTGAAGGCTAAGTTTGACTGCGACAGATGCGGCGAAGAATATACGACTGAAATAAATACGTCGTATCAGATAATTTATATGTTTGGAGAGGAACCAGAAGAGACTGATTCTTTAAATTTAAAGTACTTGGCTTTTGACGCAGAAAAAATTGATATAACGCAGGATCTGTTAGATTATTCCATGCTGTCTATTCCGATGAGAAAGTTGTGCAAAGAAGACTGCAAAGGATTATGTTACAAATGCGGAACAAACTTAAACGTTAGCGCATGCAGTTGCGTAAAAGAAGAGACGGACCCCAGGTGGCTGCCTCTGATGGAATTGAAAAATAAATTAAATAATAATTAAAAAAATAACGGAATAAATATGCCACATCCTAAAAAACGAATGTCAAAAAGCAGAAGAGACAAAAGAAGAACGCATTATAAGGCTACAGCTTCTACGTTAGGAACTTGTCCTAACTGTAAGGAAATGAAGTTAACACATCGCGCATGCCCATCTTGCGGCTATTACAGTGGTCGTTCTGTTTTAGTACCAAAAAGTTAATATCCAATTTATAATTAATGGATAACTCTGATTCTAATAATTCGAAATGTAGAATTATTGTAGATGCAATGGGGGGCGACTTTGCCCCTCAGAATGCTGTTTTAGGAGCGGTACAAGCTCTTAAAGAAAATAATTTTTTCGAATTATATCTTGTTGGGAAAGAAGACGAAATCAAAAAAGTCCTCAAGGATAACGAGGCGCAATTTGATGATAAGTTTATTATTAACGCGTCTCAGGTCATTGGTATGGGAGATACTCCTACTACCGCAATAAAAGCCAAGCCGGACTCATCTATTGTAGTCGGGGCTAAATTAGTTAAAGAAAAAAAAGCGGACGCTTTTGTAAGCGCGGGCAATACCGGAGCTATGATGGCGGCCTCTACTTTGATTATGGGCAGGCTGCCTGGCGTTGGGCGCCCTACTATGGGCTCTCTTATGCCTACAAGCCAGGGTAAGTGTTCTATCTTTGACGCAGGCGCCAGCGTTGATTCTAAGCCGCAGCACCTTTTGGAGTACGCCATAATGGGCTCTATTTTTATGAAAGAAATTCATGGAATAGAAAATCCTAAAATTGGCATACTTAGCGTCGGGGAAGAAGATTCCAAAGGCAACGCCGTTACACAGGAAGCGTTCAGGCTGCTAAAAAAAACTAATCTTAATTTTGTGGGGAACATAGAAGGCGGCGATATTCTTAAAGGTACGGTTAACGTCGTCATATGCGATGGGTTTGTCGGCAATATCGTTTTGAAATTTGGCGAAGGCGTTCTTACGTTTTTGAAAGATAAGTTCAAAGCGTATGCTGGGCAGGGACTTGTGAATAAATTGAAAATAGGCTTGGTACAGGGAGCCATGCGAGAGATACTTAAAGATTTTGATTACCAGGAGCACGGCGGCGTTCCGCTGCTGGGCGTTAATGGAATCAGTATCATTGGTCATGGTCGCAGTTCTCAAAAAGCTGTTAAAAATATGGTTTTAAGAGCCAAAGAAATGTATGATAAAGAGCTTGTTCAGAAGATTCAGGACTCTCTTAGTAATTACTCAAATATCTCATAATGTAGGATAGAAATGCAGGAATATAAAAAATTAAATGCTGTTATTACTGGCGTTGGAATGTTTGTGCCTGAAAAAGTGATGGATAATGCATACTTTGAAAGTATTATTGATACGTCTGACGAATGGATTACAACAAGAACCGGGATTAAAGAACGCAGAAAACTTGAAAATGGAGCTACGAGCGACATGGCCGCTAAAGCTATTTTGGATTTATTAAAATCTAAAAACATGTCCGCCGAAGAAATTGATGTTATTATTATCCCTACTGCTACTCCGGATATGCTTTTTCCTGCTACGGCATGCATAGTTCAAAGAAAAGTTGGAGCTGTAAATGCTTGGGGTTTTGATCTTTTAGCCGCCTGTTCAGGATTTTTATTCGCTCTTCAGGTTGGCAGATCGTTAATTGAATCCGGTTCTTATAAAAAAGTTATTGTTTGCGGTTCCGATAAAATGACTTCTATTACTGATTACACTGATAGAAATACATGTATCCTTTTTGGCGACGCTAGCGCCGCAGTACTATTGGAGCCGACTGAAGATTTATCTATAGGCATTCAGGATTCAATCCTTAAAGTAGACGGCAACGGCGAAGAACACCTTCACATGAAGGGGGGCGGAAGTCTAAATCCTCCTACGCATGAAACTGTCGATAAAAAAATGCATTATATTTACCAGGACGGCAAAGCGGTTTACAAAGCTGCTGTGCCAGGCATGGCAAATGTTTCTTATGAAATTATGCAGAAGAATAATTTAACCAGCGACGATGTGGCCTATTTAGTGCCTCATCAGGCTAATTTAAGAATAATTGACGCTACTGCAAAAAGAATGGGCGTTGGAAAAGAAAAAGTTATGATAAATATTAATAAATATGGAAATACTACTACGGCTACTATTCCGCTTTGTTTAACGGAATACTCCAGAAATGGAAAGCTAAAGAAAGGGGATAAAATAATTCTTGCGGCTTTTGGCGCAGGCTATACCTGGGGCTCGATGTACATTGTATGGGGGATGGACTAATTATGAAAAGAGCATTTTTGTTCCCTGGTCAGGGCGCGCAGTATGTTGGAATGGCAAAAGACCTTTACGATAATTCCGTTGAGGCAAAAGAAATGATTAAAACGGCGGATGAAGTTTTGTCAATTAATCTTTCTCATATATTATTTAACGGCGACGAAGAATTATTAAAACAAACTGAATACACTCAGCCGGCTATCTTTCTTCATAGCGTAGTTTTAGCTTCGCTTATAAGAACTATTGACGCCAGCGCGGCCGCAGGGCATTCGCTTGGCGAATATTCAGCTTTGGTTGCAGCTAATGCAATTCAGTTCTCTGACGCTTTGAAATTAGTAAGAGCGCGCGGTTTGGCTATGCAGAAGGCCGGAACAGACAACCCTGGCACAATGGCGGCTATTATAGGCCTAAGCTCCGAAAAAGTTGAAAAAGCCTGTAAGGAAGCTTCTGTAGAAGGAATTGTTCAATGCGCTAATTTTAATTCGCCCGGTCAGGTTGTTATTTCGGGCAGCGTTCCAGGCGTAAGAAAAGCTATGGAAATCAGCAAAGCAAACGGAGCTAAATTAGCAAAAGAGTTAGTTGTAAGCGGCGCTTTTCACTCTCCTTTAATGGAATCGGCTAAAGAAGTATTGCAGAACGAACTGAACGTTACTAATTTTTACGACGCTAAGTTTCCTGTTTATGCAAATGTAATAGCTATGCCGGTTACTAATAAAGATGAAATTAAATCGCTTCTTTACCAGCAGGTAACTTCCCCTGTAAGATGGGAAGAAACAATTGTTAATATGATTAACGACGGTATTGAAGAATTTGTAGAAATAGGTCCCGGAAAAGTTTTACAGGGTTTAGTTAAACGGATTAACCCTAATGTCGCATCGTTCGGAATAGATAAATATACCGATTTGGAGAAATATTTATAATGCCTTCAGATTTTGAAAAGGTAATTAAAGGATTAAAAATTGATCCCATAATATTCACCCAGAAATTTAAATGTAAATGCCAGGGCGAGTGTTGTAATTACGGGGTCTATACAGATCTAAAAGAACGCGATTTGATCTTGAGCATAAAAGACAAGATCATTCCCCGTTTGGACGAAAGCCAGACTGCGGATGTTGAAAAATGGTTTGAAGCTCCTGAAGACGACGACGATTTTGAATCGGGCGTGGCTGTAGGAACTGAACTCCATAACGGCAAATGCGTATTTTTAGATAAAAATGGTCTCTGCACTCTTCAAAAATTAGCTATTGAAGAAGGCGCTCATAAATGGATATATAAGCCGATTTATTGTATATTATACCCCTTAACTATTTATGAAGGAGCTTTAACGATAGACGACGACCATATGAACAGATTGAAGACCTGTAATAAAGAGGCAAACGAAAGTTTGACTATCTTTGACAGCTGTAAAGAAGAGCTTGTTCATCTGCTTGGCGAAGAAGGTTTTAAGGAACTGGAAAAATATAAAGAAGAATATTTTAACAATAACGAAAAGAAACAATAATGTTATTAAAAGATAAAAGAGCGATCGTTACAGGGGGATCCAGAGGCATAGGCAAAGCGATTGTTTTGGACTTTGCAAAGAACGGCTGTAGCGTTGTGTTTACTTATGCAAATTCAGTTGAAGCGGCTAAAGAACTTGAAGGCGAATCGGAAAAATACGGAGTTAAAATTCTTGGCATTAAAGCCGACGCGTCTTTGTTTTCGGAAGCTGAAAAAACTGTTAAATTTGCTTTGGAAAATTTAGGCGGTTTAGATATTTTAGTGAATAACGCAGGCATAACTAAAGACAATTTGGTTTTAAGAATGTCTGAAGACGATTTTGATAAAGTTATTGCGGCTAATTTGAAAAGCGTGTTTAATTATACAAAGTTTGCTTTTAAGGCTATGATGGCGCAAAGATACGGAAAGATAATTAATATCGCGTCGGTAGTAGGCATAATCGGCAACCCTGGTCAGGTTAATTACGTGGCTTCAAAAGCGGGAGTAATTGGCTTAACTAAATCTGCCGCAAAAGAATTTGCCGCTAGAAATGTAAATGTTAACGCAGTGGCTCCTGGCTTTATTGCAACTGATATGTCCGATAAAATGACAGATCAGCAGAAGGAAGCTATACTATCGCAGGTTCCGCTTAAAAAAGCAGGCGCTGCTGAAGACATAGCAAATACGGTTACTTTTTTGGCCTCTGGACTGTCGGACTATATCACCGGGCAGGTGATCTCCGTCGACGGCGGAATGGCAATGTAATTATTTAAGAATTTTTTTTATAAACAATCTAATCACAAACTATAATTAGGAGAAAGAAATGGACGTTGAAGCTAAGGTAAAAGAAATCATTATTGATAAATTAGGAGTTGAAGAATCACAAATTACTCCTGAAGCTTCATTCACAAACGATTTAGGCGCTGATTCATTGGACATCGTTGAATTAGTAATGGGATTTGAAAGCGCTTTTAATGTATCTATTCCAGATGAAGACGCTGAAAAAATCGGAACAGTTGGCGATGCAGTCAGATATTTAACAGGAAAATTAGCATAACATTTTATTTTTAGAGTTTATTAAAAGGGCAGGCTTCGGTCTGTCCTTATTCTAATTTTAAATATTGAATTTTATCTTTTTCTACAATCTTAAACCCCTATGAACGTTGGGACGCTTTATGAATAAAAGAAGAGTCGTGGTAACAGGGCTTGGAGCAGTTACGCCTATCGGCAATAATGTTGAAGACTATTGGAATGGCCTGGTAAGCGGAAAAAATGGAATTGGACCTATTACTAAATTTGACACTGAGAAATTTGATACAAAGTTTGCCGCTGAAGTAAAGAATTTTGATCCCGAACAATTTTTTGATAGAAAATTGGCCCGGAGGATGGATCCTTTTGCGCAGTTTGCTCTTGCGTCTGCGGATATGGCTTTTGCAAATTCCGGCATCAATTTAGAAAAAGTCGATAAAGACCGGTTCGGCGTTGTTTTCGGTAGCGGGATAGGCGGAATGTATACTAATCAGTTAGAGCATTTCAAATATTTTGAATCGAAACGGCCGGATAGAATCAGCCCTTTTTTAGTTACTATGATGATCCCCAATATAGCGGCCGGACAAATTTCAATTAAGTATGGCGTTAAAGGACCAAATTATTCTACCGCTTCGGCATGCGCTACTTCGTCGCACGCAATTGCGGACGCGTTTATTCTTATACAGCGCGGTTCTGCCGACGTTATGTTTTGCGGCGGTTCTGAGGCTGCTATAATTGAAATGGGCATTGGCGGGTTTAATGCAATGAAAGCTTTATCTACATGGAACGACAGGTATTTAGAAGCTTGCCGTCCGTTTGATAAAGACCGTAACGGTTTTATTATGGGCGAAGGCGCGGGCGCCTTAATTATTGAAGAACTTGAACATGCGATGAACCGCGGCGCGGTTATCTATGGCGAAATTAGCGGTATTGGTCTTACTGGAGACGCTTACCATGTTACAGCCCCTGCTCCGGAAGGCGAGGGCGCTAAAAGAGCTATGCAGGAAGCTATAAGAGACTCTGGAATTGAGCCTGCGGACGTTGATTATATTAACGCTCATGGCACTTCTACCCCTTATAACGATCTTAACGAAACGGCGGCTATTAAATCGACTTTTGGCGAGCACGCTTATAAATTAATAGTCAGTTCTACTAAATCTATGACAGGGCATCTTATTGGCGCCGCAGGAGCTATTGAAGCTATTGCTACTGTGCTTGCTATTAAGAACAGCATTGTTCCGCCTACTATCAATTTAGATAATCCGGATCCTTTATGCGACCTTAACTACTCTCCCAAGGTCTGTACTAAGAGGGAGATCAATTATGCAATAAGCAATACATTTGGTTTTGGCGGACATAATGCGTCATTACTCTTTAAAAAGTTTGAGGAATAGGCTTGAGCAGTATTTTCTCGTTCCTTTTCAGGATCGTTTTAAATAAGTACAAAAAAAATTCACAAGACTTATCTAAATTTCTCACTCCCAAAAAATTTGCGGAAATTGAAGAGATCATCGGATTCAAAATTTCCAATAAAAATTATTTTACCCAGGCTCTTATTCACCGTTCGTTTTTAGATCAAAGCTACAGCGCTGATATTTCTAACGAACGTTTGGAATTTCTTGGCGATGCAGTTCTTAATCTTGTTGTTGCCGATTATCTTTTTGACAACTTCCGCGATAAAGACGAAGGATTCCTTACTAAAACAAGATCGAAATTAGTTAACCGTAACGCCTTATCGGACGCGGCTGAAAGAATAAATCTTGTTAAGCATGTTTTAATCAGCAAACAGCTCAAAAATACTCTGTCTAACGGTCTGCATACAGTTTTAGCCGATGCGTTTGAAGCTCTTATTGGAGCCGTTTATTTAGACGGCGGTCTGGGGCATGCGGAAAAATTTATTAAGCGGATAATAATTGAGCCTAACTCCAAAGACGGCGGCTATCTACGCGACGAAAATTTTAAAAGCCAGCTGCTTGAATACGCTCAGGCTAATAAAATGGAAAATCCCCGCTACGAAGTTATTAAAGAAGACGGCCCTCAGCACGATAGAATTTTTACTATCAGAGTTTCTGTTGGAAGCGATATTACAGGCAACGGAACCGGCAGGAATAAAAAAACGGCCGAGCAAAACGCCGCTCACGACGCTCTTAGCAAAATACCTTCTTTAAATTAGCTCCGGCTAATACCCATTTCTTTTTGAGGCATGTATCAATATGCCATTCCCAAAACTATTAATTTTTGTAAATCTAATTTTATAAGCTCAAACGCTTTATAAAATGCTGTGAATTGTAAACGCGGATTGCGCGATAGGAAAATTTTATTGTGTTTAAATTGGGTTTTAATCCCGAAGGGATTACATGTATATAGCTTAGTTAAATACGTTTTTATACGACCCCGGTCTGGGTCGTATGTTTTTCGTTCCCGCAATTGTTACAAACATTAGAATCCTCCGGATTCTTTTGGTAAACGCGGATTGCGCGATAGGAATATTTTATTGTGTTTAAATTGGGTTTTAATCCCGGAAGGATTTCATGTATATACCTTAGTTAAATACGTTTTTGTACGACCCCGGCCGGGGTCGTATATTTTCTTTCCCCATAAATGCTACAGACATTAGAATTCTCCGGATTCTTTTTGTAAACCCGGATTATGTGCCAGGAGAATTTAACGTCAAAAAAAATATTTAGATATAATAATTAGCAGATGTTCTTTATCTTATTACCGAAAAGATTTTCGAAATTGCGCCATATTATTATATAATAAGCTAAACGCTCATTTTTCTAACGCTTACGCATTAGAATCTTTCCCTATCACGCTATTTGGGCTAAATTAAAAAGAAGCCCGCCCCGGTTAATTGGAGCGAGCTTAAAAAATTTGGAAGTTATAAACTACTTTGCCTCGTCTCTTGGCGGCAATGGCGGTTTATTTTTGTGATGATCTTTATGCGGCGGTCTTGGCGCTTTAAATCTTTTTCTATCCTGTCTTGGAGGTTTTGGCGGTTTATTTTTCTTTTGGTCTTCTTTGTGAGGTCTTGGGCGATCTATATTCCCCGGCGCTTCTTTAGGAGGTTTTTGTTCTCTATCCTGCGGCATAATGCAGACAGAACCGAACAGCAAAGTTCCGGCAAGCGTAAAAACTAAAAATGAATTTTTCATTTGTGATTCTCTTTTACGGTGATGAATAATAATAATTGTATATATAGCAAAATATGAAAAAATATTATAACAATTAAAATAGCGTCGCATAATGACCTGATTATGGCGCACAAAATCCATGAGTAAAAACAGAAAAATTAATGATGATATTAAAACCAATTTTCTTTAAGTTATAATCAATATTTTATTACCTCTCTTAATTCTGCAAAATATACCGAGGGGCAAAACGATGCGGCGGAGATTGTTTGCGCGGTGAAAAGAAAATCTGGAAAACGAAATAAAGAAGGAAGTAATATTATAACTGCGGTATGTAATAGTACTAAGCTGATGAATTGATTAACTAACAAATATGGACAGTCTTATGTATTATAAATTATTAGACTCAGAAATGCGAAGTGTATGTAAAGATAGAATTGAAACCTTAGAATACTGGCTTAGAAGATTAATCGATGATAATCTTTCAAAGGTTTGCAAAAACTATTTTGAATTCAAAAATGAAGATGGCAACTTTTTAATAAAAAAAGAAATAAGAGATATTGTTAGCAAGAGGTTGAAAGAAGAACCAGAAAGATTTTCGCGATTAATTGATGCTATCCTCTTAGATGATGAAATTAAAATTATTTGTAATCCAATTCTTTATCTTAATTATTTCTCCAAAGCATTAAAAGAAGCTTTTCCAGAAGGGAAGGAGGAAGCTAGAACTTTTATGAAAAGACTTATTTATCCAAGGAATTGTTTATCCCATGCCAATCCTATTAGTGTAAGACAAGCAGAGCAAATAGTTTGTTATGCAAATGATATAATTGACTCAATTAAAAACTATTATACAGAAAACAATATGAATAACGAGTATAATGTCCCATTGATTTTAAAAATGATTGATTCATTTGGTAATATAGTGTATCGAAATCAAATGATCCCATTTAATGATGGAGCTATTATGCAATCATTTATTAAAGTAAAAAAGTGTGAATTAAGACCAGGAGATACTCTATCAGTTGAAGTTGAAGTGGATTCGAGTTTCGATATTGATGGATATTCAATTAAATGGAGTGTGCAGAATGATGTCATTCCCGATGGTAAAAAAGCAGTTATTTGTATTACAGAGAACCATGTCTCTACAGATTGTGTTATTGGTTGTCGGATAACGAGTAACAAAAATTGGCATCGTTTAGGATGTGGAGCTGATGATTTAATGGCTCTTCATTATAAGGTACTTCCACCCATATAAAAATAAACTTGATGAGCTGAATTGAGAAGAATAAAACAGCCTCAACCATTAAGCTCCTTAAATAACTGTTTTACATTAGCCGCCTGGCGGAGCTCTTCGCCGTTTTCAGATTTGCGAAGCGTTTCTTCGGTTAGCTCGTTGGGAATTTTTATTTCGAACGGCAACCCTTTGTTTAGGGAAACCTGCGTTAAAAAAAGAGTAATAGCTTCGGACATTGTAATATTCAATTTATTAAGAATTTTCTGAGCCTGACTTTTTACTTTAGGATCAATCCGGGTTTGTATTGTTGCCGATTTATTCATCTAACCGCCTTTAAATATATGTAACTACAATTGTAGTACAAGTATACCGTATATTTGTTTATTTTGCAATAATAAAAAAGTATAATCGTAAAACGTTCAATTAAATTCCTCCTTTCATTTTTCCCCCTTATATTTCCGAAAAATTGATTAATTTAAAGGCAAAATTATTTTTGTTTTTTTACATAGAGATCATTTTTTATGAATTATAACCAAGACTTCGAAGAATTTATATCCCGGCACATTGGACCTAGCGAACAAGATATAAAAGTAATGCTTAACGAACTAAACGTATCCTCCTTAGACGAACTTATTGACCAGACAATCCCACGCGACATAAAACTAAAAACCAAGCTAAAGCTTGACGAACCTTTAAGCGAGTATGAGTTTATTAAACTGCTTAATACGGTTTTAGCAAAAAATAAAATATTCAAAACTTACATTGGCGCGGGATACTATCCCACAATCACTCCGTCTGTAATATTAAGGAATATCTTAGAAAATCCAGGCTGGTATACGCAGTATACTCCTTATCAGGCGGAAATAGCGCAGGGGCGGCTTGAAGCATTATTAAATTTTCAGACGATGATTATCGACTTAACGGGAATGCCTATTGCAAACGCTTCTCTGCTTGACGAAGGAACCGCCGCCGCGGAAGCTATGCTGATGCTGTTTAACGCGCGGAAGGGAAATAAAAAAGAAGCTGACACAATTTTTGTTTCGGAAGAGCTTTTCCCTCAAACAATAGACGTGCTAAAAACGCGTTCCAATCCGTTTGGAATAAAATTAAAAATTGGAAATCATCTTACAGATGAATTGACCGACGATATTTTTGCCGTCATTGTTCAGTATCCGGCCGATAACGGGACAATTTACGATTATAAAGAATTATTTGAAAAAGCAAAACAAAAAGGCATTGCTGCTATTGTTGCGGCTGATTTAATGAGCCTTGCGCTGCTGACTCCTCCGGGAGAATTTGGAGCGGACGTAGTTGTTGGCTCTACTCAAAGGTTTGGCGTCCCGATGAGCTATGGCGGCCCTCACGCAGCTTATTTTGCGGCTAAAGAAGAATTTAAAAGAATTATGCCCGGCAGAATAATAGGCATATCAATAGACGCTGCCGGAAACAAAGCGTACCGCATGGCTCTCCAGACAAGAGAGCAGCACATCAGACGCGAAAAAGCCACAAGCAATATATGTACGGCGCAGGCTCTGCTGGCTATTATGGCGGGGATGTATGCGGTTTATCACGGTCCCGAAGGCATTAAACAAATTGCGGGTAGGATTCATGGTTTTACCGTTTTGTTGTATAAAACGCTTAAGAAGCTTGGCTTTAACGTTACAAACGAATCCTTCTTTGATACAATTGAAATTTCGTTTGAAGGGAAAGCTGCCTGGTATAAAAAATTGCAAAAAGCCGCGCTAAAAGCGGAAGTGAATTTTAGATATAATAGCAATCTGAAAGTTGGAGTGTCGTTAAGCGAAACTACAAGTCTAAGCGACGTAAAGGAAATTGTATCGCTTTTTGCGGGAGCGGCAGGATTGCAATTTGACGAGCCTAAATTTGGCAAAAGCAAAAAAGAAGAGTCTGATGTAATTCCAAAAAATCTTGTGCGTAAAACAAATTACCTTACAAGCGGAATATTTAATACATACCGCTCTGAAACAGAATTTATGCGCTACGCTAAATCGCTTGAGAAAAAAGATCTTTCGTTAACGACGTCTATGATTCCTTTAGGCTCCTGCACAATGAAGCTTAACGCGGCTACAGAAATGCTTGGCATTACGCGCCCGGAATTAACCGAGCTTCATCCGTTTATCCCGGTTGAACAAGCCGCTGGATATCACGAAATATTTGACGAACTAAAAAAAGATTTATGTAAAATAACCGGTTTTAACGACGTCTCTTTGCAGCCTAATTCAGGTGCGCAGGGCGAGTATACCGGACTTATGGTGATAAGAGAATATCATATTGACAAAGGGCAGGGGAATAGAAACATTGTTCTTATTCCGGCTTCGGCGCATGGCACAAACCCTGCAAGCGCGGCTATGGCGGGGATGAAGGTTGTTGTTGTAGCGTGCGACGATTTGGGCAATATTGATATTGAAGATTTAAATAAAAAAGCCGTAGAAAATAAAAATGATTTAGCCGCTCTTATGGTTACGTATCCTTCGACGCACGGAGTTTATGAAGAGAAAATAAAAGAGATGTGCGATATCATTCATAAAAACGGCGGACAGGTTTATATGGACGGCGCTAATATGAATGCGCAGGCCGGGCTTACAAGTCCTAAAATGATTGGCGCTGATATATGCCATCTGAATTTGCATAAAACGTTCTGTATACCTCACGGCGGCGGCGGACCAGGCGTAGGGCCAATTGCAGCTTCAGCTCATCTTGTTAAGTATTTGCCGAATCACTCAGTTATAAAAACTTCTACTGAGAAAGGAATCCATGCCGTAGTTTCGGCTCCATGGGGCAGCGCAGGGATTCTTGTTATTTCGTATGCATATATAAAAATGATTGGCGCAAAAGGGCTTGCAAAAGCTTCGCAGACGGCCATTCTTAATGCAAACTATATTAAAGAAAAACTGAAAGACTATTATAAAGTATTGTATACTGGCGTTAACGGCAGAGTTGCGCATGAACTTATGTTTGACTTCCGCGAATTTAAAGCGAGCGCAGGAGTGGAAGTTGAGGACGTAGCTAAAAGGCTTATGGATTATGGCTTCCATGCGCCTACGGTTTCTTTTCCTGTTGCAGGTACTCTTATGATCGAGCCGACAGAAAGCGAGTCCAAGGCCGAGCTTGACCGTTTTTGCGACGCTCTGATTTCTATACGTAATGAAATTAAGGAAATAGAAGAAGGCAAATTTGATCAGCATGATAACGTTCTTAAGAACGCGCCTCATACTGCTGAATCGCTTATTGCAACTGAATGGAATCACGCTTATTCAAGAGAGAAAGCGGCGTATCCAAACGCGGCTGTTAAAGCGAATAAATTTTGGCCTGCCGTTTCCAGAATTAATAACGCCTATGGCGATAGAAATTTAATTTGCAGCTGTAACCCTGTTAGCGATTATACCGACTAATCTTTTTGAAATAGTTTTAATGCGCGTTTATTTAGCGAAACCTTTACCGGAAAATTTTGGTTATTCTGGTAAAGGCTTTGCGTTTTAATTTATTGTAAGCCTTGTTTTATTAATATATTATGGGTCAAGTATATGAGAACAACGTGCGAGATATTAAAAGAATCAAAGACTATAGCCGTTATAGGCATATCAAACAAGCCTGACCGCGATAGCGGAAGAATTGCGCTTTTTCTTAAAAGCAAAGGGTATACGGTTTATGGCGTTCATCCAATTCTGACTGAATTTGAGGGGATAAAAATTTACAAGAAGCTGGCCGATATTCCTGAAGAAATTGATATAGTTGACGTCTTCTTAAACTCAAATTCGATTGATAAGATTATTCCCGACGTATTAGAAAAGAACCCGAAAGTTTTGTGGCTTCAGTTAGGCATACAAAACGATGAAGCTGTAAAACCGGCTGTTGAAAAGGGAATAGAAGTAATTCAAAATCATTGTATTGCAATTGAATATAACCTGTGCCGGTAATAATTCTACTCAAAATATTTTTACTTAAACCGATTCTCTAATGAAAAAAAGTTTATTCGTTAATATACTACTGTGTCTGATCTCAACTATTGCTTATGGTCAGGCGGACACGGCAAAAGCCGCTTTTAAGAATTATGTTAAAGTGGATTCGATTTATATCCGCGGAAATAATAATACCGAAAAAGACGTTATAATGCGCGAACTGACTTTTAAAATTAAAGATACGGTAAATGCAAAGACTCTTAAATATAATGAAGAACGTATTTATAGTCTTGGGATATTTTCACAGGTGAAAATTACTCCGCTGGCTTTGGCTGGCAAGAGTAACATTGAGATAGCGGTTAAAGAAAGCTGGTACGTTTGGCCGATTCCTTTTGCGCAGCTTACTGATAACAGCTGGAAAAAATTAACTTACGGTCTGGATTTGAATCTGAAAAATTTGCAGGGGGAGAATCAGGTAGTCAGGTCGCGTATCGGTTTGGGGTATAATCCGTTTGTTTCATTTCTTTATTATAATCCTGATATAGTAAAATCTAAAAATTTTTATTTTAGTTTTAATATGAATTACAATAAAGTCGGCAATGTAAGCGATACGGCAAAAAAACTTTACGGCGCAGATTTTGACCAAAAATTTATTTCCGGCTCTATAACTTTAGGCAAGCGCATTGGTTTGTTCAACTACTTAGCTGTTACAGGCGGATTTCAATATGTTGAGACGCCTAAGTATGTTAAGGGTATTTCGGTTTCTGGCGGAAGGATAGACAGGATAGTTACTACTACATTATCATATCAGTTTGATTCGCGCGACCTTACACAGTTCCCTAAAAACGGAACCTTTACAGGCGTCGATTATTCTTTAAGGGGGATGGGAATTAATAACATCGATTATAAAATATTTGATTTAGATTTTAGAGAATACCGCGGTTTGTGGGGAGACCTTTCGGGCAAGTGGAGATTTTTTACGCGTCAGATTTATGGCGATAATATCCCTTACTTTGATTATTCTTATCTTGGATATGGCGAGCGCGTTCGCGGACATTATTCTGATAAAGAAGAGGGAAATAGTTCATATCTTACTTCGCTTGAGTTTCAGTATCCGCTTGTAAGAGACATAAATTTAGATTTTAATTTCCCAATCATTCCTAAAAGATTGCAATCATTCAGAGTGGCGCTTTTTATTCAGGCTTTTGGCGACGCCGGGGCGACCCGCTACCGCGGAACTGATTTAATGTTAAAGAAATTTATGGT
This sequence comes from Ignavibacteriales bacterium UBA1304, assembly GCA_002307295.1. Classification (GTDB taxonomy): domain Bacteria; phylum Bacteroidota; class Ignavibacteria; order Ignavibacteriales; family Ignavibacteriaceae; genus UBA1304. The sequence goes on along the minus strand of DBTY01000045.1, from coordinate 42,208 downwards.
CGGTTACGGCGTGGGGCTAACTGTGCTTGTTCTACCTTACAACCTTGCCAGAGTAGAATTTGCTTTAGACGACAAAGGCAATCCGGAATGGAATCTGGGTATCGGAGTTTCTTTCTAACAGGCGCTGCCTGGTTTAGTTTTGTTTGTGCGGCCTGTTTACAAAAATCATATTCTTAGTTAACTAAATTTGTCTTGAAATTATTTGACGTTGCATAAATAAAATAGAGGAATTAAATTTGTAATGAAAATACTAATAAACTAATTTCGGAGGGTATATGAAAAAAGCAGGTTTCCTTCTTTTTCTTTTATACGCTGTTACATTGTTTGCGCAAAAAGACACATTAACTAAAAAAGACACATTAACTAAAAAAGACGCTTTAATTAAGAAAGATACTTTAATTAAAAGCTCTTGGAACATGTCCTCGGTTGAAGGAATCAATGCATCTCAGGTCGCTCTATCAAATTGGGCCCAGGGGGGCGCTAATTCGATTGCATGGACTTTTTCTGGCACTTTTGTCGCCGATCTAAAAAAAGATACTGTGGTAATTTTTAAAAATAATTTGAAGCTTACATACGGCCAGACCAAACTTGGTTCCGCTGACTTTAGAACTAATGAAAACGAACTTTTTGTAGAGAATAAATATTCGTATAATCTTAATTGGAAGGTAAATCCATTTTTAAGTAATTCTCTCAGGACTGTAATTGCTAACGGTTACGACTACACTAAAACTCCAAAGGCTGCCACTTCAAAGTTTTTTGATCCCGGCTATCTTACTCAAAGTCTTGGTTTTGAATTCAATCGCGAAAAAGTTTTTTCCATTCGTATTGGAGTAGCTTTGCAGGAAGTATTTACAAATAGATTTACCAGTTATACTGACGATGCTTCGACTACAAAAGTTGAAAAATTTAAATTGGATTCCGGCATTGAATCGGTAATGGGAGGCTGTTGGCCTATTGAAGAAAATATGGATGTGGACAGCAAACTAAGACTCTTTAGCCGTTTCAAAACTTTAGACGTATGGGATGTAAGATGGGAAAATACGCTGACTGCAAAAATTAATAAATTGTTTAACGCAAATATCAACGTGATAGTCGTTTACGAAAAAGATCAGTCAGATAGAACTCAAATGAAACAGGCTTTGCAGTTAGGCATTACTTACGCTTTAATATAGCAATATTAAAAACGGGGCAGAATTAAGTTATGTTAGTTCTGTCCCTTTATAATAAGCCTTCCCAAAATATTATTCCGCCGCTTAAACAAACTTGTCAGCCAGAAATCTATCATAAAAAACAATCCTTTTACTTAGCGCATGAAACGCTTTCGCTATAAAAATTAATTCCGCATTATTATTGAGTGGAATATTTATGTTGAAGTTGCGAATAAATTAATCTAAATTAAAAAGCATAATTAGGCGGAAATATTTGTTGTGTTTTTTAATTAATAAGAAAAACAATAAACAAACGGCAATTAAAATTATTGGGGAAAACATGCTCCAGTTTTATTCAGAAATATTCTTTCGTCAGGCTAACCAAATCAAATCTACCGTAGTATTAAATTGCTTTAAATATTATCCTGCGCATAAGCTACATATAAATATAAAATTAAAAGGAGGAGAACTATGAAAAAATTTAAAATTTTTTTAACAGGGCTTTTTATCCTGTCCCTTATTAGTTCGGCAATTATTCTTCCACAACAAAAACGAGGCGATAGTAACGAAATAAAAGAAGCAATAATGAAAGGCAACTCAATTACATCGGCAGTATTTAATTATGGCTCAATTGGTAAGCCTAACTATTTAAGCGGCGTAGCTGATTTGGTATGGAAAAAATTAGGTTATATGTTTGAGTTTGGCCCAATGATGGCGGCGCAGGTAGTGGGTCAAGATAGCTCAGGATATAATATTGTCAGCGATTCTTATATCCTTCCAGCTCAGGGAGGGTACTCGCCAGAAGGAACAGTTAAATGGGGATGGCTGCCGCGCGCCGGGTATGCAAATCCAAACCAAACCAAAATTGCAACTGCCCGTAATTCAGCGTCCTGGCCGTCTGACTGGAGCCAATGGCCAGGAGAATTTGGCGCTGGACAAATAGTTTCGCAGGATGAAGCGTATTATGTAATGGATGATTTTTCAAATGCGGAATTTCCTTATTATCCTTTTCCAAATGATACTACGAAGCGGGGACTTGGCGTAAAAGTTGAAGTAAGGGTTTATCAGTTTGGCGGCGAATTAAAAAACTCGTTAATACTTAAATATAAAATCACAAACGAAAGTTCAAAAACGTTAAACAACGCTTATTTTGGTTTTATGGGCGATCCGCATATAGGCGGAGCATCCGATTATTCTGACGATTTGGTAAATGTAATAGCGCCACACACGCCGTATGCGGCTCCTCTTTGGAATTCGGTGTACGAGTGGGATAATGATAATAAAGGGATGGGCGGTTTAACTCCGGGAGTTCTTTCATTGCAGCTGCTTGAAACGCCTGACGATATGGGAATGACTTCTTTCCATACCGTGGCTTATACTAACAGTTTGCCAAACGTTCCTAAGAACCGGCCATTAATGTGGCAATGGTTTACTGGAGGAATTGATACCACAAGCAGTATCTTAAAAACTCCAACGGATAATATAGTCCATTTTGGAACAGGGCCTTTTACGCTTAAACCGGGCGAAACAAAAAATCTTGAACTTGCAATAAATTTATCAGATAATATTGAAACTATGAAAAAACAGCTTTCATATGTTTATTACGTTCATAATTGGGCTTCGGCTAATTATCAGGAGGGTTCGGAAGGCGGAAACGCTAATTATAAAATAAAATTGTCTACGCCTAACGGCGTTGTTATGAACGGATCTGTTCCTATTTTGTGGAACTATGCCGGAAGCGATCAGAACGCTAAAGTTTTTATTGAGTATTCTTCCGATAAGGGGGTGAACTGGACTCCTATTACCTACGAACAACCGGTGGCAGCTCAGTTTGTTTGGAATACCGTTGGACTAAATGACGGCGTAAACTATATAGTTAGAATTGTCGCGTATAATCCAAATGATAAGTCGCAATATTATTACAGTATAAACCAGAATAAATTCACAATTAATAATGCGGTAAATGCAAAACCTGAAATTGAGTTTACAAGCAAGCTTGATAGTCTTACGTTAAAAACTTCTCCATTCAACTTATCGTGGATTAGCGAAGACGCTGACGATACTGTTTTAACTGCGTCGCTTGCATATTCAACCAATATTAACGGACCCTTTACTCCTATTATAGATAATAAAAAGCTGGCGTATGGAGCATATTCATATAATTGGGATTTTACAAATCTTCCAAATTATTCAGGTTATTACCTTAAGCTAACAGTTTCCGACGGCAATACTGACACTACAATAATCACTCCTCAGTTTTCGATTAATCAGCAAGCGGGGGTTTACGCAAAAAATATATTTAAACAAACTAACGGTATTGCGACGCCAGATCTTGAGCTTGTTGTAGTTAACGCCTCTGAATTGACAGGCAGTTCTTATGAATTATCGTTTACGGAATCAGGTTCTAATAAAATCATAAACATAAAAAATCTTACCAGCGGAAAAACAGTAGTAACAAATGAAGTTTTAACTTCCGGAATGTCGACCTCATATTTTGAAGGGTTGAAATTAAATATATCTGATAAAACAACTGATATTAATTACGATAAAACTAAATTTAACCGTTATGAATTAAATGCTCTTGTTAATGTTGCAACGGCAGTTTTAGGCGTTCCGCAAAAAGCAGCAGAAGATTGGGCAATAGTTTTTAACGATTTAGACACTCTAGCAAATGGACAATATAAATTTCCGGGCGATACTGTGAAAAATAATCTTACTAAGAGCGTAGTTTGTCCATTTCAGATAATGAATTTCCCTTCTGCTCAAAAGGCTAATTATCTAATTTATGAATCTGTGAGCGGCGCAAAAAATAATGTAAGATGGGACAGCGGCGAAGCTATTACTCTTAGACCGCAAGCTGCAGCCGGAAACGCTACATGTTATGCCGTAACGCTTAAATTTACTTCAGCATTAAAACCCGGCAAAGGCGATACGCTGAATATCATTACCTATAAGTCTATAACCTCAAGTGACGTTTTCAGGTTTACTGCTGGTAAGAATTACGTAACCGGAGTGAAGGACAAAATAACGGCGAATGAATATAAGCTGATGCAGAATTATCCTAACCCGTTTAATCCAAGCACAATTATAAGTTATAAGTTAGCTTCACCTGGCAAAGTCAGTCTTAAAATTTATGATATTCTGGGGAAAGAAGTTGCGACTCTTGTAAACGGCGAACAACAAGCCGGGGCGCATCAGGCGGTATTTAATGCGCAGAATTATGGTTTATCCAGCGGTATGTATTTTTATAAATTAGATGCCGGCAATTATCACAAAGTAAGTAAAATGCTTTTAATTAAGTAGGTAAAATCAGGCGGACGGGCGTTAAACCCGTCCGCTAAATTAAAAAGAATCAAGTATTTTTTTATCTACTGCAAAAAAGCCTCGCATTAGTTTAGCAATGAGACTATTTTTGTTTATTAAATATTCAAAAAGGTTTTTGTGTATCTTTCAAATGTAGAGCTTTATTATTCGCCGCAGGAAAACTATTCCGGGCAGTCCGTTAAAATATCCGGCGAGGAATATTTCCATATAGTAAAAGTAATGAGGCGCGCAGTAGGCGAAACTCTTTTTGTTACAAATGGAGCGGGAAAAATTTTCCGCACGCAGATTGAGGTAATTGAAAAAGATTTTCTTTCGGCTGAGATCCTTGAAACTTATGAATACGCCGATGTTAATTCGAATAAATATTTTTGTATTCCGCGGCTTAAAAATCCAGAAAGATTTGAATTCGCATTGGAAAAATCGGTAGAGCTTGGCATTACAAATTTTATTGTGTTTGAGTCCAAACGCACTGTGGCTAAGGGCGCAAAAATAGAAAGGTGGACTAAGATACTGATAAGCGCCATGAAGCAGTCCCTGCGCAGTTATCTGCCTGCTATAACTTACGTAAAATCGTTAAAAGGAATTATTCAGCTCGACGGCGAAAAAATTATTTTGGAGCAAAACTCCAATAAACAGCTTTCAGAACTTGTGACGGATTCTTCCAAAAAATATTATTATATTTTTGGCCCCGAAGGGGGATTGGACGAAAGCGAGCTCGCTTTGTTTAACGAGGAAAATACATACAAGATTAACGATTACCGTTTACGCAGCGAAACCTCTATCATCAAAGCGGCTTCTATTGCGGGGTAAAAAAATTAAGTTAAAAAAGGCTAAAGGGGCGCTGAGCCTGTCGAAGCGCTGTGTAAGCTGTCAGTCTATACGACTAACTATGCGTGTTGCAAAGCTGTAAATATATTACCAATCCGCAATCTATTATTGCGGATTTTGTTTTTAATCTCCGTAGAAATTTTACTTAGCCTATTGATCCAGTTTGTTCAACTAAGCTTATTACTACCCCGCCTTTCTTATGTCCTTGCTCAACATATCTGTGAGCTTCTACAATGTCTTCAAGCGAATAGCATTTGTCAATTATTGGTTTTATACGTCCGGCTTCAATAAACTCTTTTATTAAATCAAGACGCTTGGAGTCTAACAATAAACCGCCATCATCAATCGATACATATTTCCCATTTGGCGTAAGAGCTTGTTTACATGACTCTTTTAATTTTGAGGTTTTAAGTTTGCCTACGGCGTCAAGTATAAAATCGTATTGCGCGCCCGGGTCTAGAGCGTCAACTTTGGTATAATCAACTACCGTTTCAGCTCCAAGAGATTTTACCAAATCCAAATTTGCTGAACTGCATACTCCGGTAACTTTAGCGCCCAAATAATTAGCCAATTGAATTGCAATTGTTCCAGATGTTCCAGAAGCTCCGTAAATAAGCGCTTTTTGTCCACGTTGGATATTTCCTTTTCCCAAATATTGGAATGCCAAAAGTCCGCCATAAGCTGCCACAGTCGCTTCTTCATACGAAATATTATTTGGTTTTATCGCTAAACAGCCGCGCATCGAATCCGTCTCTTTCATACATTTATATTCAGCGTAAGCGCCAAGTCCAAATCCTGTAAGTCCATATACCTGGTCGCCTATCTTAAATCTCTTAATGTCTTTGCCTACTGATTCAATTTCGCCAGATAATACCAATCCTATTATAGATTTTCTCGGTTTTGTTAAACCTAACACAAGACGCATTGGTATAAGAAATTGTATAGGCAGTTTTGAGCTTCGGATAAAAATATCGCTTGCAGTTACCGCCGTTGCATATATCTTTATGAGTACTTCATTATCCTTTGGAGTTGGTTTTTCTACTTCGCTCAATTGAAGAACTTCCGGCCGGCCGTATTTAGGGCATATGATTGCTTTCATCTTTTCCATATCCTCGCATATTTAGTGAGCATGGGCTGATTGTCGGGATTTGTTTTAAAAATCATCGCCAATAGGTTTCGTAAAAAATCATATCCTGATTCTTCAAGTCCGCAAGAGAGCTACATTCTGAAATAAAAACTGGCAGGATTTCCATGAAGTTTCTCCGCTAATGTAGTTTGGTGCGCACCTGTTATGGCTAGTTTAATATATATTCTCCATCCGCGTCTTTATTAAGAGTTTTAGGATTATAATTGGGCAATAGTTTGCGTCTTAAATAAAAGGAAAGTCCTGTTATGCAGGCAGCGAATATAAGAACAATTATTAATTCTGTTGTATTTGTAATTTCATTTTGATTAATTGAGCTTTTAAGCGTCTGTAGAAGTCCGACTATAGCGAACATACCTATAAGCTTATATTCAACAGCATTAAAATGTAAAACGCTAAATAAGAAATAAATATTAATCAGCGGAACTATAAAAACAAATAATAAAGGCCATAATGCGTTAGACTCAATTGCTATACCAAATATAGGTAATATCTTAGAAATTATTGTAATCAAAATCAAAATCAGCAATACTAAATTTAATTTTTTGTATTTTTCTTTGAGCTCCTGAGTTACTGTCCCTGTTATCAGAAGAGCAATAGCTCTCCTGTCAAAGTATTTCGGAGCTAACACATTATAAATTTCTTGATCAGTTTTATTATCCAATCTGCTATCAAGAATAAATTTATGAATCTCTTTTTTATTTGTAGAATTTATAGAAGTTTTTGTCATGATTTTTAATTTTATTTATTGTTAATTATTCTCTTTCTTAAATTGTCGCCAATGTTGAGGTTATAAATAGTTGCCGATTACTGGTTTCATCCCTGTCTAATTATATCGCTGTTTTTGCGGGCTATGAACTTCATGAAAATTGCAATTAATTATAACAGCGTATTAGGGGTATTATTTTCTCCATTTTGTTTAGTCACTGGTTCCAATTTTGTTATCGAATTAGGATCTAAAACAATTTTCCAAACTGAAATAATTAGTCCAAGAATATCAATAAATAAAGCAGTCCCTGCTGCAATAATTACAGATGCTGGATATTTGTTATTATTAATTAATATATAAGTCGCAATAATTAAAATACCTGCAAGCATTATGACGGAAAAGAAACCCATTACAAGTTTCAAAACAAACCAATAGCTATCTTGTTTTTTCCGTTGGTCAAAGGTCTCCTTTTCTTGCCTAATTCTTTCGGCAGCTCTTTCAATGTCGATTGGTGTCAATTCTTTTGCCATCTTATTTCTTCTTAAGTTGGTTAAGAATTATATTTACTGCTAAACCTATTAAAACACCAAAAAGTAATGCGATAAAAGGAGTTGTTATAATAGCGTTCTCGATATGAAATAACTCGTTAGTCGAAATAAAGAAAACAAGTATGCCTGCTAATGTTGTGAATAGGGTTGTAAGGAATACTAAAGTAATTTGCTTTTGTTTATGATTCCTTTGTTTTTCATATTCGAGTTTTTCTTTTTGTAACAAAAAATCTCTACTCAAAAACATTTCATTTGCCTTTTGGACTAATTCTTTATCCCCAATATGGCTTTCTTTTTTTGCGTTCAGAATTGATAATAGCTTGTCAAATTGAGAATTTAGACTTTTGGGGTCCGAGGCATCAAGGCATTGATATTGATTAATGAAAGCCGGTATTTCTGCGTCTTTGTCTTTAAGTATTGGAATTATCTTTTTCTGTCTATTATTTCTAATTTCACTAATAATCATTCCAATTTCAGTTGAAAACCATTGTCTCCCACCTCCAGATTTTGATAATATTACAAATATTATATCCGATTCTGAGATAGCTCTATAAATAGTTTCAATGATATTGTCGCCTGGCATTATTTCATTTTCCACATCTAGCACTTCCAAGTTTGCTTTTCTTAAGAAGCTTTTTAATTTCTCGACAAACTCCTTGTCCTCAAATGCATATGTTATCCAAACTTTCATTTTTTACTCTTATTTGTCTAATTACCGATATTTTTTAAAAATTACTCTCAACAAAGAGCGTACTTAAATTGTTAACATTAATATTGCACTTATCATTTTAAAAATCAATTTAACAAATGATTTAGCTCTGTGAAACTGATTTTCGAAAGAAATTTCCCCTATAACATTGCCATATATTTTTTACCGAATGAAGAAACCAGAATAAAACTAAATTAATTCCACAGTCTTTTTTATCAGTCTTTCAAATTTATGTTTAACCATATTGGCTGTTTCGGTTACTTCGGAGTGGGAGAGTTTTTTATCGGAAATTCCGGCGGCAAAATTTGTAATGCACGAAAGCGCTACTACCTGCATATCGGATGCGAGCGCGTAAATAATTTCGTGCGCAGTGGACATGCCAACGGCGTCTCCGCCAAACAGCCCCATCATTTTTATTTCAGCGGGAGTTTCATAGCTCGGTCCTTTTGTGTACCAGTAAACTCCTTCTTTCAAATCTATATTTTCTTCAAGCGCGGCCTGCAAAGTCTGTGCATAGATTTCCCCTTTTTCCATAAGGCGTATATTGCTAATAGCCGCTTCGGCAGGGAAGCCAATTAATCCGCTCAATTCTTTTTTTAGGTTAATGCCGTTTACGGAATTTATCAGCATCAGATCGCCGGGAGAAAAATTTCTGTTTATTCCGCCTGCCGCGTTAGTTAAAATTATTTTTTTACAGCCGAGTTTATGCGCTATAAAAACAGGCAGAACGCATTGATATAATTTGTAGCCTTCATAAAAATGTATGCGCCCCTGAAACAGAAGAATGTTTTTGGAGCCGCATTTAGCAAAAAGAATTTTTCCCTTATGACCTACAACCGTAGAAACAGGATAGCCTGGAATATCTGAAGTCGAAATGGAATCAATAATTTCAAGGTTATCGGCAAAGTCGCCTAAGCCGCTGCCAAGTATAAGAGCAATATCCGCCGTGTAATTAAAATTACTATGTAGATATTTTATAAGATCGTCAAAAATATTGTTTAAGTTTTGCATAATTTAATTTAAGAAAATTCCGGCAAGAGTAGCCGTCATTAATGTAGCTAAGCTTCCGCCCAAAACGGCTCTAAGCCCAAGCGAAGCGATTTCTTTTTTCCTTTCCGGAGCCAAGGGGCCTATGCCGCCAATCTGCATTGCTATGGAAGAAAAGTTTGCAAATCCGCATATAGCGTAAGCGGACATGATAATTGCTTTATCGCTAAGAGCTCCGCTGCGTATAAGGTTTGCAAGGTCTACATAAGCTACAAATTCGTTAAGTACGGTTTTTGTTCCAACAAGGCTGCCAAAGTGCAGAGCGTCGTTCCACGGCACTCCAATTCCAACAGCTAGGTACTGAAGAACCAACCCGCATATAAGCTGCATAGAAAGGGGCTGCCCAAAGTTGGCCTGAAAATAAGCGTTGAGGTGGAATAAGCTGCCGGCGTTAAATAACAGGCTGTTAATAAGCGCTATAAGCGCTATAAAAGCAATAAGCATTCCGCCTACGTTAAGCGCCAACTGCAAACCGTCGCCTGCGCCGGATGCGGCTGCGTCAATTATATTTGCCGCGTCCTTACCGACTTTAAATTTTACAGCGCCTCTTGTTACCGGCTCTCCTTTTTCAGGATAAAGAATTTTTGCAATTATCATAGAAGCCGGAGCGGCCATAACGCTGCCCGCTAATAAATGTACTGCAAACTTTAGCTGCGCTTCCTGCAGCCCTATTTTATGGGCTTCGGAGTAAGCCTGCCCAAGTATCTGAACGTAGCTTGCCATAACTCCAGCCGAAATTGTAGCCATGCCGCCAATCATTACGGTAAGCAGTTCGGAGCTGGTTAATTTAGGGATGTAAGGGCGTATAAAAAGAGGAGCCTCTGTTTGTCCTACAAAAATATTAGCCGTGTTTGAAAGAGACTCGGCGCCGCTTGTGCCCATTATTTTTGCAAAGAACCACGCCATCGCTTTTACGACCGTCTGAAGAATGTTGAGATAATATAACACCGCCGTTAAAGTTGAAACAAAAATAATAGTTGGCAGCACCTGAAAAGCAAAGATAAAACCGATGTTCTGATTGCCTCCTGCAAGGCTGCCGAAAACAAATTTTGAACCTTCCGACGTAAAATTAAATAACGCAATCAACCCAACTCCAATTCCGCTAACGGCGTCTTTAACCCAGCCTAGAGGGAAGAAGAAACTGCGTAGTTTTTCACTGTTGATAATAAATACGGCAAATATTAATTGGATAATCAGGCCGCTGCCGACTAAGCGCCAGTCGATAGATTTTTTATTATTCGAAAATAAAAACGCAATCCCTATAATAAGGCATAAGCCAAAGAGGCCTCTCAGAACCGCAAATAAGTCCATTTTGTACCTTTAATTTTCGTTTGGAATATAGTGGCATTTTCTACAACGCGCTTCATACGCTCCCGTTGCGCCAACAAGCACGCGTTCGGAAGAGTGAATAATCCTTTGCGTTTTATCTGCAGGGTTTCCGCAGTTAACGCAGATGGCCAGCGTTTTGGTTATGTACTCGGCAATTGCAAGAAGCTGCGGCATAGGCTCAAAAGGGACGCCCTTGTAATCCTGATCTAACCCGGCAATAAGAACGCGTTTGCCGTCGTTAGCAAGCTTATTGCTGATGTCGACTAAATTAAGAGAAAAGAACTGTGCTTCGTCAATCCCAATTACCTGCGCATCGTCAGAATATTTTAATATTTCCTCAGCGTCGGTTATAATTACGGAAGGCAGAGCCTGTTCGCTGTGCGAAACTATTTCGGTTGTGGAGTAACGGGTATCGAGCTTCGGTTTAAAAATACGGACTTTCTGTTTGGCTATCATAGCTCTTCTAAGCCGTCTTATAAGTTCTTCAGTTTTTCCGCTGAACATACATCCGGCAATAACTTCAATCCATCCTACATTTTGAGGAGTTATGTGTTGGTGGTAATCAATCATAGTTTAATAAAAATTTAAATTAATAGTTATACAAGGTCTTTATTGCCAAAAGCAAGAGGTAGTAATTCAGCGGCTTTTTTTACGAGAATTTCATTTTTGCCGTTTATCATAACCACGTCAATATCGCCGCATAAATCTAATATAACCTGCCTGCACGCGCCGCATGGAGGGCAGTAGCCGGGCGTATCGCTGGCAATAGCAATTGCTGAAAATTTTCTTTCCCCGGCGGTTATAGCCTGAAAAATTGCATTCCTTTCCGCGCATATAGTAAGGCTATAGGAGCTTGTTTCAATATTGCCCGCTAAATATGTTTTGCCTTCTTCCGTAAGAAGCGCGGCGCCAACGTGAAAATTGGAGTAGGTTGGGACTGATTTTTCTTTGGCTTTAATAGCCAAGAGCCCTAATTCTTTATGTTCCATATTTCCTTCCCTAATTAAAAATGTAAAATTAATTTTTTAAAGTCTTAAATCAAATTTTAATTATTTCCATTTCACTTTTGTAAACTTTGCATTGAACATACTGACGATTAGTAAAAGCTCATACGATATCTGAAGATAAATAATCTGAATAAGATTAAAATTATATTTTAGCTTTTTCTGAACTGAAGAAACAATAAAAACGTCTGTTAGCGTTTTAATAATGAATAGGGAAATAAAGCGCCAATCTAAAAACATAAGCGTGGGAGAAAACAGAAAAAATAAATTTATAATGTGCCAGTAGCCTAAAGATAACTGCGCTTTGCGCGAATAAAAAAAAGACGTAGTGGTATGGCGGCCTCTCTGTCTGAAAAAATCGGCTAAGCTATTCTCCGTTCCTGAAAAAACAAATCCTTTTTCATCGGTCATTAAACCAATTTTCAGTTTACGCTTTACCATTTCGCGCAAGAGCAGGTCGTCGTCGCCGCTTAGGGTCTCGGTCGTATTAGCGTAGCCTTTAACAGCGTTAAAAGCGGCTCTGGTAAATCCTGCATTCCGCGCGGCGGCGTTATATGGAACGCCGGCTTTTGCAAGCGAAAAAGAAAGAAATATGCTGCGGAGATTTTCGAAGCAGGAAAGTCTGCTTGTAAAATTTTTGTTTGGCGTAAACGGCGCTATCCCCATTATAAAATCGTATCTTTCTCTGAACTTTACGTCGTAACAATTTAACCAGCCGGGGGAGGGAATGCAGTCTGCGTCAGTTATTAAAATAAACGGATATTTTGAATTTTCAATTCCAATTGATAAAGCTCCTTTTTTCCCCTCGTATTTTTTATCGCCCGATCTGATAATATTGTAATCAATAGTCTTGTCAATCAGGCTATCAAATATATTTTTTGTGTCGTCTTCGGAATTATCGTCTATTAAAATAATTTCGTAAAGCGATTTAGGGTAATCTATTTTATTTAAAGCTTCTGTAAGGGCTGGAATATTGCGGCTTTCGTTTTTAGCGGCAATTACAATTGAAAATTTACTCTCTGTTCTCTTTATATTTTGTCTGGAGACAAATAACGATCTGAATGCCGTAAAAAGGTAAAATGCCGTAATTAAAAAAACAGCCGATATGACGGTTAAGTAAATCAAAACAGCCGGAAACCCTTTCTGTAAAAAATGTAATTTGTAAATGTTAAGATAGGAAAAAATTATTCGCGTTTCACTTAATCTGATGAAGTTATTTTTACTTAAAGTCATCCTTCGACTTCGCTCAGGATGACTAAGAATATTGTTTTAGAACTCTTATAATTCTTTTAAAGCTGATAGTTAAACTGTCTTGAGAATTTTATCAGGAACGCTAATTAAATCTTCCGGCTTAGAAAGTTCAAACCAATTGATAGTCTGGTCTTTTCTGAACCAGGTCATTTGCCGCTTGGCAAAGCGCCTTGTGTTGCGTTTAATCAGTTCAACGGCGGTTTCAAGCGGATATTCGCCTTCTAAATATGAAATGATTTCTTTATATCCAACGGTATTCATTGAATTTAGTTCTTTGCCGTATCCCATAGAAAGAATTTTCTTAGTCTCGTCAATCAGGCCATTTTCAATCATCTGGTCGGCTCTGCGGTTGATTCTATCGTACAGAACGTCGCGGTTCCAGTTAAGTCCAAACTGGACAAACTTAATGTTGGTCTTTCTTTTATATTCGGCCTGAACCTGCCATATAGGCTTGCCAGTGACGTAAAAGACCTCTAAGGCTCTCATAACCCGCTTCCAGTTCTGAGGGAGCATTTTAGCGCTGCTGACGGGGTCTGCTTTTTCAAGCTCTTTGTAAAGATACTCAATCCCTTTTTCTTCCTTTATCGCAAGAAAATGTTTCCTTAAACCCTCATCCGCTTCTGCGGCGTCAAAAATTCCGTTGACTAAGGCTCGTATATATAGTCCGGAACCTCCTACAACTACGGGAATTTTGTCTTTATCTAATAACTCCGTTATTATTTTAAGAGAGTCTATTTCAAATTTACTGGCGTTAAAATCAATATCAGGAGCAAGCTCGTCAATAAAATGATGTTTTACCGCGTTGAGCTCAATGGGTTCCGGTTTAGCCGTTCCGATATTCAGATATTTGTAAATCTGTCTGCTATCGGCCGAAATTATTTCAGTATCTAACTTTTTAGCTGTTTCTATACCCGAAAAAGTTTTTCCAGAGGCGGTTGGACCCAGAATAACAATAACTACTCTTTCCACCCCTCCCTCCCAATTAAAGGAACAAAAGAAAAATCTGGCGATTCTTCAACGTCAAAATTACTTTCGTCTATCCTTGTTATAATTTTGAGAGTTTGCGAGTTTTTATCTCCAACAGGAATAACCAATTTTGCTCCCATTTGCAGTTGTTTTTGCAATGCTGCCGGCACGGAAGGGGATCCGGCTGTAACGATAATTGCATCGTAGGGAGCAAATTCATCCCATCCGATAGTTCCATCGCCCCATTTGCAAAAAACGCGGATTTGAAGTTCGTCAAGCAATTTAAGAGTCATTTGATAGATATCAAACTGTCTTTCGATGCTGTAAACCTTCATTCCCATTTTAGCAAGCACAGCTGCCTGATAACCTGAACCGGTTCCTATTTCTAATACTTTGGCTCCAGCTTTTATTTTTAGAGCCTGAGACATAAATGCTACCGTGAACGGCTGGGAAATTGTCTGCCCGAATCCAATCGGCAAAGCGACGTCTTTGTAAGCGTGCTGAATCATGGCTTCAGGTACAAAAAGGTGCCGTTCTACATTGAACATTGCCTTTAATACGGAAATATCCTTTATCCCGCTTTGGGATAATTTTGCTATTAATTGTTTTCGTTCGTTTTCGTACATTAAATATTTAAGATTTACCTAATAAATTATAAAGTGTAAAAATAAATAATTAACTTTGCAAATAATAATATTTCCAAAAGGATTTTATGATTGACGGCGCATTAGGACCAATTATTATCATGTGTATGCGTATATGCGATATGACCATTGATACTTTTAGAATGATTTTGGTTGTGCAGGGACGGAAATACTATGCGGCGCTTGCAGGTTTTTTTGAAATACTTATTTGGGCTTTTGCTATACGGATGGTCTTTCAGCATTTGGATAATATTGCAAATTTGTTCGGTTATGCTACAGGATATGCAATCGGCAACATACTTGGCATTACAATAGAGCAAAAAGTTGGACTCGGTTTTGTGCAGATTACTATTATTTCTAAGTATTTTACCGATGTTATTGCCAATAAACTGCGCGAAATGAAACAGGGCGTTACTATTTTGCCAGGAGAAGGCGGAGCCGGCGGAGTTGCGCTTATTATGGCAATTGTATCAAGAAAATATCAAAGGGAAATTATAAAAGTCATTGAATCAGTCGATAAAGAGGCTTTTATTACAGTGCAGAGCGCAATGCCGTTTAGAGGATATATTCACGGGATGAAGCAATAAAAAGAAATTATGAGATAGGAATTAAAATATTTTCAAAAAAAGTAAATTTTTTTTAGAGTTTCTATTGCGTGATAAAGATTAAAACATTATATTTGAAGTCTAAATTTTGAACTGCGGGAATAGCTCAGTTGGTAGAGCGCAACCTTGCCAAGGTTGAGGTCGCGGGTTCGAGTCCCGTTTCCCGCTCTAAACTAATCCACGCAAGTGGATTTAGTGTTTTAAAGAGAAATTAAGGCGCTGTACCCAAGTGGTTAAGGGGAAGGTCTGCAAAACCTTTATTCGTCGGTTCGACTCCGACCGGCGCCTCAAAAGATTGAAAGAATGATTTTAGCAGAAGGTCTGCAACCCGCTTCGGGCGGGCGACTCCGACCGGCGCCTCAAAGTTTGAAAGAATGACCATTTTATGTTTGGAAAAAATTGGCTGGAATTAAAAGTTTCAGCTTTTTTTGTTTTAAAGACTATATCATAGGACAAATTATGTTTTATGTCTATATTTTGCGAAGCGCCAAAGACGGTAAACGATATGTGGGGATGACAGAAAACTTAGAAAGAAGAATGAACGAGCACGAAAGCGGTCGAGTAAAATCAACAAAAAACAGACGTCCTTTAAAACAAATCCATACTGAAACTTACTCAACAAAACAAGAAGCTGAAGCGAGAGAGAAATTCTATAAGACTGGCAAAGGCCGTGAATATTTAAACCAAATAGGAAAATGATTCTGCAGGGTCTGCAACCGGCGCCTCAAAAGATTGAAAGAATGACCATTTTATGTTTGGAAAAAATTGGCTGGAATTAAAAGTTTCAGCTTTTTTTGTTTTAAAGACTATATCATAGGACAAATTATGTTTTATGTCTATATCTTGCGAAGCTCCAAAGACGGTAAACGATACGTGGGGATGACAGAAAATTTAGAAAGAAGAATGAACGAGCACGAAAGCGGTCGAGTAAAATCAACAAAAACAGACGTCCCTTAAAACAAATCCATACTGAAATTTATCCAATAATTCTAAAATTAAAAACGAAATAGCAGCGTGGCAGGGGATTTAGCAGGAATAATGCGGGAACTGTAAAAAGGGGCGCTCCATATCAAAATAAAAATCCCGTCAAAAAAAGTTAGGCGCAACTTCTAAAGAAGATTTTGCTAAATTACTATCTGAAAAAATAAGACTAAAAATACGAATGATTGCAATAACTATATCTTAGGGTTAAAACTATGAAAGTTTATTTATATGTGCTGGATACTTTAGCCGATTGGGAAATTGGCTTTATAACGGCGGAATTAAATAGCGGACGCTATTTAGATAAGTCCAAAGGACCTGTTTCTTTAATAAAAATTGGCAAAACAATTAGTCCGGTTAAAACAATGGGCGGTATAAGTATCACACCGGACGATAGCGTTAGTAATATCATGTTTAACGACGGAGATTTACTGATTTTACCGGGAGCCGATACATGGCTGGAGGTAAGCAACCAGGAAATAATTGATATTGTTTCTAAGTTAATTGATACTAAAGTTGTTATTGCCGCAATCTGCGGAGCTACCATTGCTTTGGCTAAAAATGGATTGCTAAATAATAGAAGGCATACCAGCAATAACAAAGAATATTTAGAAATGATTTGTCCGGAATATTCCGGCGATAATTTTGAGGATAAACCTGCGGTTGCCGATGGTAATTTAATAACGGCGACGGGATTAGCTCCATTGGAATTTACTTATGAAGTTTTTAAAAAGACCGCCGTTATGAAAAGCGATACTTTAAACGCCTGGTATAACTTATACAAGACAAAAGATGGAGAATCTTTTTATCAATTAATGGAATCGCTAAAATAAGTTTGTCAGTAATAGCTTTTATAAGGGAATTAAATAGTTAAAAAGAGTTATTGTTCTTGAGAACAAACAGAAAACGCTTTATCTTTGCAATATGGATATTATGTAAGAAGTTTAAATGGTTATAAAGGAATAGGTTAGTTTCAATGGAAAGAATTTTTCAATATAGTTTGTTCGCGTTTACTTCAATTTTTTCGATGGTGAATCCAATTGGCGTAATTCCGCTTTTTAACTCTCTAACGTCAGAAATGTCTTCGAAAGATGCGAAGAAAATAGCGCGTAAAGCCGTATTGACCGCTTTTCTTGTGGCAATATCGTTCGCTATAGCCGGAAAACTGATTTTTGATCTGTTTCATATTTCCGTAGACGGACTGAAAATTGTTGGAGGAATATTATACTGCATGTCTGGTTATGATATGCTTCATGCAAAAATTAGCAGTATGAACGAAGGCGGACAGAGTTTTTCTGAGTTTGTAAACGATTTTGCAATTACGCCTTTAGGTATTCCGTTGATTACCGGCCCCGGAACAATGACGGTTACTCTTGTGTTGTTTAATGACGCCGGGAATAATACTGAAAAGTTAGTCCTTCTTACTATTATACTTGCAATATTTTTTATTACTTACGAAATGCTGTTAGGAAGCAGAAAAATCCTAAAATTACTTGGCGATAACGGCAACAAAGTTCTGATGAGGATAATGGGGCTGATTGTAATGGTAATTGCAGTAGAGCTTATTTTTGCCGGGTTAAAGCCAATTTTAAGAGATATATTCAAAATTCGGTAAGTAATTTTTATATGTTAAAATAGCCGTCGCGTTTAGTAATCGGTAAAGATATTGTTTTTATTGATCTAAGCGTTGACAATGAAAGTCACCCTGAGCGTCAGTCGAAGGGTGACTACTTAATTAAGAAGTATTTTCCCGTCCTCATTCACTGTAATATTTGCCTCCATTATTTTTCTTTGTAAATATAATCATGTGGCAGCATATCGGCTACGCGCTTATTGCCCCAGTAACCATAAAGAAAAACATTTGACGGACGCAAAATATTGCCGAATTTATCAATCACAATATAATACTCGGGGAAAGTAAGGATGCTTTTATGTCTGGTATTGCTAAAACTAACGCTAATGCTCTTATCAAAGTAAAAATTCGCCGTAGTAGAATCATTATTGTAAGTTAACTCAAATTGATCTGAAGCGGAGTAAGAGCCGAAGCCGCTTTTAAGGTTGTCAAACGAGCCTGAAAAAAATGAAAATCCTTCTTTGTCTAACCTTTTTTGGAACAAAGCTTTTATAAAATGACGCACTGACCCAAGATAACAATCTCTTCTGTTTTCTTCTCTTTCTTTCAATTCGCTTTTATCCGGAAAACCAAGCTCTTCAAATTTTGTATGCGTTGAAAACGTGAATATTTCATCCTTTTTAGAGTATTCGGCGCTAGCAAGCCATATATACAATCTATATCCCAGAGCTTTATTCTCAACAATTATAACGCTATCGGAAGAAGCATGTAGAATGTTTTTGTCCTCGTCCATTTTAAATTCAATTACTTCGGGATTAATTATCTTTGTATAAAAAGCGTTATCTGAAGAACCTATAAACTCTTTGGTGAAAATTTCTAAGTATTTTTTCCATTGAGTAGGCTGGGTAGAAATTATGTTCACTTCTTTCAGTTTGAGTTGAACAGGTTTCAATTTTGCATCAACTGTAATTAAAGAGTCTTTATAGAAGCTTAACTGTTTAGTTTGCGTTTCGTAGCCGACATAGCTGATAACAAGATTATATGAGCCAAACGGAATATTCCGGATTATAAACTCTCCAGTTATTTGGGTTCTTGTCCCCATGGTTGTATTTTCCAGAAAAACAGAAGCGTTATCCAATGGTTCGCTGGTTTTTTCGTCGGTTACGTTCCCTTTTATTGTAATTTTGGAATTGCTTTGCGGCAATATAAACGCCGGAGTTAAAGCTAAAAATATTATAAACGTAATTAAGTATTTCATTTATCTCCCTGAATAGTTTAAAAGCTTCATTATATCAAGGACGGGAAAACAGATAAAATAAGCAAAAATGATAATTTGATTTATTTTGTCTTTACAAGTTTAACTGCTCAAAATAAAAAAGTCAAGAAAATAGTAATTTATTAAGGGAGCGCCATACTAAATAATTATGTTCATAAAAAACTATTAATTGCCGCATTTGCGCATTGGCATAAACTCTTTCTGGTTTTAATGCGTTTATAAATAAAACTATGATTTTAATTTAACTTTAAATAAATTAGATGGACAAAAAAGGATAGAGGGCGTTCTATGAATTACGATTATGATTTGTTTGTTATAGGCAGCGGACCCGGAGGAGAAGGCGCAGCTATGAAAGCCGCAAAGGAAAATAAAAAAGTTGCAGTTTGCGACGAGTTTCCGCTTGTTGGAGGCAGCTGCACCCACAAAGGCACAATACCTAGTAAAGCGTTAAGGCATGCAAGTCAGCTTCTGATGGATACCGAAAGCTTTCATGGAATAAATTTCCAAACGCTTTTGGAAACCGCAGAGTCAGTTATTCTAAAACAGGTAAAACTCCGACGCAGTTTTTATGAACGGAATATGATAGACGTAATTGACGGCAGAGTAAAGTTTGTAGACGCTCATACAGTTGAAGCCGCTTCTTCAAGCGGAGTAACAAACACATATACGGCTAATTATTTTGTAATCGCCACAGGCGCAAGCCCATACCATCCGGATGATATAGACTTTAAACATCCCCGCATACTTGATAGCGATAAATTATTAAACCTTAAAGAAAGTCCCCGCTCTATTACAATTTATGGCGCAGGAGTAATAGGCTGCGAATACGCTTCTATCTTCCGCGGGCTGATGATTAAGGTAAATCTTATAAACACGCGAAGCCAATTATTGTCGTTCTTGGACGACGAGATAATAGACGCCCTTAGTTACCATCTGCGCGAAAATGGAGTACTTATACGCCATAACGAGGAATATGAAAAAGTTGAAGCCGACAATAATGGAGTAACATTATTCCTAAAATCTAATAAACAAATAAGAACAGATTATTTGCTCTGGGTGCAGGGGAGAAGCGGCAACTCGAAAAATATGGGACTGGAAAATCTGGATATTAAAATAAATGAAAAAGGCTCAATCGAAATTAATAGTCATCATCAAACGGCGGTTCCCAATATTTATGCTGTGGGGGATGTGATTGGGTATCCCAATTTAGCCAGCGCCGCGTATGATCAGGGGCGTTTTGCCGCAACGCATTTAATTTTTGGCAAATGCGAAACCCGCTTAGTGGAACATATTCCAACGGGTATTTACACTATTCCTGAAATCAGCTCCATCGGATTTAATGAAAAAGAATTGACCGAAAAAAAGATCCCTTATGAAGTAGGGCACTCATTTTTTAAACATCTGGCGCGCGCGCAAATATTAGGGCGAACAACGGGGATGCTAAAAATACTTTTTCATAGGGAGACTTTGGAAATTCTTGGCATACATTGTTTTGGATACGGAGCCTCTGAGATTATACACATAGGGCAGGCGATAATGTCTCAAAACGGCGCCGGCAATACTCTAATGTATTTTATAAATACTACGTTTAATTATCCTACTATGGCCGAAGCTTACAGAGTAGCGGCGTTAAACGGGTTAAACCGAATTGCAAATGTTCCGCTATTGAAAAACAATGTTGATTAAATGGATTTATTCCAGAAAAATACAGGAATTTAGTTTACCATTCCGGAGGGAGAATCTTCTCGTATTTAATATGCATTTCCGGTTTTGAGATAAAATCGCGGTAATCCTTTGGGCTTTTAAATCGTGAAAGTATTTCTTCTTTATCGGAAAGCGTTCCGCGCCTTAAACCAATGTAATCTTTAAGGTCGGAGAATACCCAGTTCTCTGATTTCTGCACTAATTTCGTTTTTGAAGGGATATTATGAATATAATAATTTAACCATAAAAAATGATCCGGATTTTCAATTTGTTTGATTTTTGTGGCTCCTCCAAACAGGTAGCCAATTTTATTATATTTTTCGTTAAAATATGAAGTATAAGCTTCCGTAAGATCGTTTGCGAAATTATTAACAAGACCTTTTTCAGTTAGCTGTTTAACAAACACATGAAAATAATTGGGAACAAGACAGTAACATAAAATAGAAATTCTATGCATCTTTCTAAATTCGCGAAGCCGGGAAAGGAAAAATAAGTAATCGCTATCTTCAGGAAATACCTGTTGCATTTCCCCTCTGTTAAGAATATGGTAATAGTCGTCTTGCATAATCGTTTTGTATTTTAATTGAACATGAATTTTACGGCCGCAAAATAATAAAAGCGACCGTTTCTGCTTTTTACCGTATTAAAACTAATACGAATATGAAATTTATAAAAAATTCTGACAGTATGTAGAAAAAAATCTATTCGGCGTCTGCGTTAGGCATGGCTACCCAAAGGATTATATAAACTAAAATTCCTGGAAAAGCGACGCTGAAAATAGAAACTAATACATAAAGCAGCCTGACAATAGTGGGATCCCATCCCATCCATTCTGCAATGCCGCCGCATACTCCTGCAATTTTTTTATTACGCGATTTTTTTAATGTCATATTTTAACTCTTTTGTTGTTTAACATTATCCTTCTTTATCTAAATTCCCATCCCATAAATACTCTTTTGTTTCTTTTACAATAACGCCGCTTAGGAACAACAAAGAAACTAAGTTAGGAATTGCCATTAAAGCGTTAGTAATATCGGCAAAAGACCAGACAATTGGAAGTGATAAAACCGAGCCGATCATAACGGCCGCTACCCAAACTATACGGTAAGGCTTTACGGCTTTAGGGCCAAATAAATATTCCGCCGCTTTTTCGCCATAGTAAGACCAGCCTAATATTGTAGAAAAAACAAACGTAAGCAAGCCTACTGTAAGAATTATTGAGCCGACATATGGAATTTCCGTGAAAGCGGCGTGCGTTAATTGAGCTCCGCGCAGGCCTTTCATCCACTGATCGGAATTAACTACTACAAGTCCGGTCATTGCGCAAACTACAACAGTATCCCAAAATGTTCCGGTAGAAGAAACAAGAGCCTGGCGGGTCGGGTTTTTTGTTTGAGCAGCCGCGGCTACAATTGGCGCGCTGCCAAGGCCGGATTCGTTTGAGAATAAACCTCTTGCAATACCGTAGCGTATCGCTTCTTTTGCCGACGCGCCTAAAAAGCCGCCTAAGGCAGCCTGTCCTGTAAACGCTCCATTAAAAATCAGACTGAAAGTAGCGGGGAGCGAAGAGTAATTTATGCAAAGTAAAATTATGCAGCCGAGGATATAAAAAATTGCCATAAAGGGAACGAGTTTTTCGCAAACGTTTGCTATAGATTTAATTCCGCCTAATATTACAACAGCAGTAAGTATTGTCATTATTATTCCGGAGACCCATGTCGGAATGTTAAGGGACTCTTTAACAAGAGTTGAAATAGAATTTGCCTGTACCATATTCCCAATTCCAAAAGCGGTGACGGCGGTTAATGCTGCAAATATTATAGCAAGCCATTTCATATTCATTCCGCGCTCAAGCACGTACATAGGGCCGCCGGACATGGTTCCATCTTTGCCCTGTACTCTGTATTTAACTGAAAGAAGAGCCTCTGAATATTTAGTGGCTATGCCAAAAACTCCAGTCAGCCACATCCATAAAACTGCGCCTGGACCGCCTGCGGCAACCGCAGTAGCCACGCCGACTATGTTCCCGGTTCCGATTGTTGCCGCTAATGCAGTGGTTAAAGCTCCAAACTGGCTTACGTCTCCGGCTCCCTCTTTTTCGCGCTTAAAAGAGAGTTTTATAGCTTTGCCAATGTACCGTTGAATAAATTTTAAGCGGAACGTGAGAAATATATGAGTTCCGAATAGCAAGGCGAGCATTGGGATTCCCCAGACTAAGTTGCTGATTTGAGTCAATAGATTTTCTAATTGCTGCATAGTATATCCGTTTTAATGACTGATTAAGCTCTTTTAAGTGAAATCGAAATTACTTATTTTTTAAGATAATTAATTTTTAATAAATATTAAACCAAATAGGAAAAAGTTGTGAAGAAAAATCTATTACTAATCTTAATCCTTTCTTTTTCAATTCATCTTATCGCTCAGAAAAAAGCTTTTACAATAGCTGATATTTATAAGCTGAAAAACGTAGGAAGCATATCTGTATCGCCTGATAGCAAGAAGCTGCTTTTTACTTTGAGCGAATCTAAATTGGAAGACGGATCTTCTAACTCCGATATTTATATAATGGATGCTGACGGTAATAACCTTAAGAATATTACCAACACTCCAAAATCGGAAGCAAATCCTGTTTGGGATAACGACGGCAAAAGCGTTTATTTTACATCGTCGCAATCGGGCGAAAATCAGGTATATAAATTAAACTTAGACTCGGTAAAACCCTGGCAAATAACAAAATTTTCGATGGGCGTAGACGATTATAAATTATCTCCCAACAAAAAAACTATAGCTTTTTCTACGGACGTATATCCTGAATGCGGCGCTGATGATAGGTGCAATAAACTGAATAGCGACGCTTCAGAAAACGGCCCGGTTCAGGCTAACATGGCCGACGAGCTATTATTCAGGCACTGGAACGCTTATTCCGGCGGTAAAGTAAGCCACGTTTTGTTGTACGATTTGGAGTTCGACAAATATACAGACTTAACTCCTGGCAAATATAATTCCCCTACGTTTGAGCTTGGCGGCGGAGAGGGTTTTAATTATTCTCCGGATGGAAAAGAGATTTGTTATTTTTCTAAACGGGATAAAGATCAGGCTTCGTCTACAAATTCCGATTTGTTTACTGTTTCTGTCAATGGCGAAAATGAAAAAAATCTTACTGAAAAAAATAAATCGTGGGACGGTTCGCCTATTTATTCTCCAGATGGAAAATATATAGCGTACCGTTTGCAGCTTGTTCCGCGCTTTGAAGCCGATAGATTCCGCTTAGCGGTTTATGATAGAAATTCCGGCGAAACAAAAATTTTAACTGAAGATTTTGATTACTGGGTCGACGATTACAAATGGTCGCCCGATTCAAAATCAATTTTGTTTACTGCCGACGTAAAAGGCTACATGCCTTTATATAAAATTGATATAGCTTCGCAAAAGATTGAAAAACTTAGTCCTGACGTTACAATTGGTTCATTTGATATTTCGCCCGATCAGAAATTTATTTATTACATTTCTCGCTTAACAGATAAGCCTACAGAAATTTATAAGCTTGATCTTTCAGATAATTCGGTAAAAAAAATATCTTCATTCAACGACAAGCTTTTAAGCGAAGTTGATTTCCGCCCTGCCGAACAAATGTGGGTTGAAGGAGCCGACGGGAAAAAAGTTCACGTGTTTATTGTTAAGCCGCACGATTTTGATCCGAACAAAAAATATCCATTAATATTAAACGTTCACGGAGGTCCGCAAAGCCAGTGGGCTGACGCTCTAAGAGGCGATTGGCAGGTTTATCCGGGCGCAGGGTATATAGTCGCTTTTTGCAACCCTCATGGTTCTACTGGCTACGGACAGAGCTATACCGACGCTATATCCGGCGATTGGGGCGGCAAAGTATTTAAGGATCTGATGTTGGTTACAGACGCTCTTGAAAAACTTCCATATGTAGATAAAGACCGGATGGGCGCAATGGGCTGGTCTTTTGGCGGATATATGATGAACTGGTTTCAGGGGAACACAAAGAGATTTAAATGCTTAGCCTCGATGATGGGAATTTATAATCTTGAGTCTATGTATGGTTCTACTGAAGAACTCTGGTTTGTAGAGTGGGATCTAAAAGGACAGCCGTGGAATTCAGATCTCTATAAAAAATGGAGCCCGTCTTCTTATGTGAAAAACTTTTCTACTCCTACGCTGATAGTTACTGGCGAAAAGGATTATCGCGTGCCGTATACTCAAAGTCTTGAGTATTTTACTACTTTGCAAAAACTGGGAATTGATTCAAAGATTATTATATTTAAAAATGATTGTCACTGGCCAAGCGCCGTAAAATCAATGCCGTTATATTATAATGCGCATCTTGAATGGTTTCACAAGTATCTTAATGGCGGCGAAGCTCCTTATGATTCTGATAAGTTAATTAAGAATCGCATATTTGAGAAAAAATAATTTAGTCGTATATGTTTAATCAAGATTAATTCTATTTAGAAAAAATATTTGTCATTCCCGCGAAAGCGGGAATCCTTTACATATAGCAAGAATAAGCGTACAGCGCATTTAATGCGGCTATTTACATAATAGAAGCTAATTATATTGGCTTAGTTTTATAGGCAGAAGTTTAACTTTATGAAAAAATATAATCGTTTAGTAATATATTCGTTAATCAGCGTTATCAGTATTGTTATAATATGTTTTTTATATCCGCGCTATTATCCGAATAATTCTATTAATCCTAAGTATGACGTAAATCAAATAAGGCGTATAGCTAAAGATTTTTTTAATGAACAAAAAGTAGATAGTAAAAATTTTCAACTGATAATTGCTACTGGAAAAAAAACGAATCTTATTGCCGATGTTCAAAAAAAACTTGGGTTAAAAAAAGCGAACGAATTGTTTTCGTCTAAACTTCCTGTTTATTATTGGGATGTTGAGCTTGCTACGCAGGAAGAGCTGACCCTTTCTTTAGGCAGTAAAGAAGCAAAAGTTAACGGCAAGCTATCCGGCAATACTATGGTAAATTATGATTTTAATGGAAAGCTTATTGAGTATGACAGGAAGCTTGCAGACAGCGTAACGCCGCCTAAATTGACAATGGATGAAGCAAAACAAACGGCGTTAGACTTTGCGCGCAAATATTCTAACGTCTATAGCAAAATAATAAAAGCCGCTTCTAAAGACTCAGTTATTAATCAATTCAGAAACGAAAACAGCCAGATTGGGAAAGGCGCATATAGCTATAGTTTCAGCGTGAATAAAGTAGTATATCAGTTTAGTTGGGAAGTTCCCGACCCAGAATCCTCTACAAATCTAAATGTTAAAATTGCAATAACGGGAAATACTGTAAGCAGTTTTTCCGCTTCATATACGATGGCTTCCCCGGAAGTTGAAAAGGATAACGGTTTATTTTCTGATATATCTCAATTCTTAATCTACACGATCGTTTTTATTATGATTGGCGTTCTTGGGTATAAAAAAATAAGGGCTTACGAAATTGGTTATAAATTAGCCTTTGTTATAGCTTTAATTTCAGCGGCTACAGTCTCCTGCTATACAATGGTTCAACTTGGCAATTACTTAAGATGGGTTCTTCTTATTCCAATTTCGTCTGTTTTTATTTTATGGGGCGGACTTGTTTTTATGGTCTGGGCTGTATCGGAAGCGGTTGTTAGAGACGCCTGGCCGAAAAAATTCCGTTCCTTTGATATATTAATGAAGGGGCATTTTCTACATTCAAAAATTGGCGAAAATATTCTTACCGGCTTAAATGCAGGCATAATACTGTTTGCCGCCTATTTATGTATGATAGCTTTCTTCAGCGCATTTTGCGGTAACATTTCAATTGTGCCTTCTGATAGCGCCATTAAAATGCTATCGTGCAAAGTATCGTTTCTGTATTTCTTAGATTCTGAAATTTATCATAATATATTTTACGTAATTATTTTTATCGCTTTTCTATCGACTGCATTAAGCAAAAAAATTGCTCATAAATGGATTGTTGTTGTCTTGTGCGGTATTGTATGGGGGCTTATCAATCAGTGTAAAATAGAGCCGAATTACTATTCCATTTTAATACAATTTATTTTGGGACTGGCTGTCTTTTATGTTTTTTATAAGTATGATATTTTTACTGCTATTATTACATTGAGCGTGTTTGCCTATATGGGCGAGACGATGCGGTTCTTCTGGTCTGCAAGTCCCGTCTTTCAACAGATGCAGTTTATTCCGCTTTTCATGCTGGCGATTCTTATAACGTACTCTTTAGTTGCGCTTTTTTCTAAAGATCAGATTGAAGATTACAATACGATTGTGCCAGAGTTTGAAAAGCATGTTACTGAAAGACAGAGGCTGCAAAAAGAATTGGAAATAGCGCGCGAAGTTCAGATGAGTTTTTTGCCGCGCGTGAACCCTGTGGTTAACGGACTTGATATCGCTTCGCGCTGTTTACCGGCAATGGAAGTTGGCGGAGATTATTTTGATTTTATAGACTTTGGCGAGAACAAACTTGGCGTTGTAATAGGCGACGTTTCAGGCAAAGGGACGAAGGCGGCTTTTTATATGACGCTCTCTAAAGGTTTTCTTAAAGCAATCGCCAAAACCTCTTCTTCGCCATCGGAAGTTTTAACTAAGATGAATAATATGTTTTACGAAAACGTCGATAGAGGAACATTTATAACAATGATCCTTGGCGTTTTTGATCTGAAAGAAAATAAGTTCGTTTTTGCAAGCGCGGGGCATAACCCTGTAATTTATAAAAATAACAGAGTAGGTAAAATTGAAACCGTTAATCCCAAAGGAATGGCTCTTGGTTTGGAAAAAGGGGAAATTTTTTCTAAAACAATAGAAGAGTATTCAATTTCTTTTCTGGAGGGGGACGCGTTTATTTTTTATACCGACGGTTTCTCTGAAGCTATGAATAGCAAGAGAGAAGAGTATGGAGAAGAAAAGCTCAATGAAATATTGCAGAATAATTCGTCTTTATGTTCAGAGGAAATTATGGACGCATATTTTTCAACTGTTAAAACTTTTATGGGCAAGGCGCTGCAGCATGACGATATGAGCATGGTCGTAGTAAAAATAAAATAGTATTCCGGATTATTATTATGAAAAAAATTGTATTGTGCGCTATTATGTATTGTCTTATTTCGGCGCCAGTTTATTCGCAAATAAAGTACGCGGCCGATTCAAGCTGTTATATTGGAGCTTTTATAGTAAACGATCCTACCGTAAACGGCAGCGTCGATTCTTTTGAGCAGCTTACCGGTAAAAAGCATTCGATGTATTTTAATTACACAAGTTACGGAACAGAGTTCCCTTCATCATGGGTTAAAGATTATGCGTCAAGGGGTGCTGCGGTTCAGATAGCTTTTGAACCAAACAGCGGATTAAGCAAGGTTGAAGACGGCGCATATATACGTCAATGGGCGCGCGCGGCTCATAACTCCGGCGCGGTTATATTTTTACGCTGGGCGTGTGAGATGAACGGCAGCTGGGTGAAATGGTACGGAAATCCAAGCTTGTATATACAAAAATTCAAACTTATCCATGATATTATGAAAGAAGAAGCTCCAAACGTTATAATGGTATGGGCTCCCAATAATATCCCAAATGATCCAGCTAACCCGCCTGATAATATTCAGGCTTATTATCCGGGGGACGATTATGTGGATTGGGTGGGGATTGATTTTTATTGCGTCGGTTTTTCTGACGACGGAAAAGGAACGCCTGATAAAGTAGATCCGCGCGATAAGCTTAAAGTTGTGTATGATACGTATTCAAATAAAAAACCGATAATGATTTGCGAATGGGCGGCTACACATTACTCAACAAGAACTACTCCGGCGCAAAGCACGACGAACTACGCCATAGCGGCTATGGATTCGCTTTATTTGAATGCAAAAAGCCAGTTTCCTAAACTAAAAGCTATATGCTGGTTTAGTATGGATTCCCGCTCTACAAACGGAAACGATTACTGCGCGACTGACGATAGTACAGTTTTGGGCAACTACAAAAAAGTTATTTCATCCGATTATTTTAGCACGGCTGCTTTTAGAAATATCCCTTTTGTTGAATTTCCCGGCGTTAATCAGGATACTGTTTTAACAACCGACCTTGCATTTGCGCCAAAAATAACCTGCGATACAAAAATTGACAGCATAACTATTTTTGTTAACGGCGCCAGAATAAGTTCGACAAGCGTTTTTCCTGCGTCGGTTAAATTTAAAGTTCAAGATTATGCTGACGGAATTTATATGCTTAAAGTAACTGCATATTCCAACAGCGGATTTTCAAACTTTGCATCTACGGAAATAATAGTAGATAAAGCTCGTCAGTATTCCGACCAGATAATTGACGATAATTCAACTTCAATTACGTATACGGGCGTATGGACTGCCTCTAACTCTCAGCCGGACAGATACGGCGTTTCATACCATTACAGCGCCGCAGGAGACGGTTCTGCCAGGGCGGATTGGAAACCTGAGTTTGCCGTCGCCGGATATTATGACGTGTACGCTTTATGGAGCGCATATTCCAACAGGGCTTCAAACGCGCCATATATTATTAATCGTCAAGGAGGTTCGGATACCGTTATTGTAAATCAACAGATAAACGGGGGAGTATGGAATTTACTTGGCAGGTATTATTTTAATCAGGGCAAATCAGGCGACGTAGCGCTGACAAATAAGGCTAACGGCATTGTTATTGCGGACGCTGTTAGGTTTGTTTGGGCTTATCCTGTTACTTCAGTCGACAGAAAAACTCCCGAACCAGTATTTTATAGTTTAAAACAAAATTATCCAAACCCTTTTAACCCTTCCACAATAATAACGTTTGAGCTTAAAGAAAGAACAAACGTTACTCTTAAAATATACAACGCGCTGGGACGCGAGATAGCCGTCTTAATAAATCAGGAAAAACCAGCCGGAACATACAATGTAGAATTCAATCCAGGCAAATTAAAAAAGTCTTCAACTCTTTCAAGCGGAGTTTACTTTTATGTTTTACGCGCTGGCGCTTTTGTAGAAACAAAAAAGATGATACTCTTAAAATAATCCTTACCGCAAAAACAGATTCTTTATCCTGTTCGCCGCAAAATATCCTGCATTCGCCGATTTATTGTTCAATTTATTCTTAAAACCGAATAAGTTTATGAACAAAAAAAGGAAAGTTATGTTACCCGTAATCAAATTGGGCAAATGCGAAGGCGACGGGATTTGTATTGACGTCTGCAGCGACGACGTATTTAGAATTGAAATACTTAAGCCGGAGCAAATAGAGCGGCTTACTCTTAAGGAAAAAATAAAATCATACGTCCACGGGCATAAAAAAGCTGTTGTGATAAATCCCAAAAACTGTTGCGGCTGCGGTCTGTGTGAAGTTAAATGCCCTCACCAAGCCATCAGTATGGTATAACATAAATATAGAGATTTAATTCATGCTTATAAAAGGATTATTGTTATGATAAGAGAAGACTTACAGAAAAAAGAGCCAAAATATATTCCTATTCAGATTTCTGACCGGATACAATATTATCTTCAGGCTAATTCGGATCAGCAGACGCGGTTTGTTATTTTAATTGAAGGACGCTTAGACTATGGCGCGCTATATGCCGCATTGAGAAACGCGGTTTATACAGAATCGCAATTTTCTTTTTCCTTTTTTAATAAAACCAGCATGTCTGCTAAGGGCAAAGCTAAAAAAATAAATCCGATGTTATTAAGCGCGTTAGTAAAAACTGAAAATAGCATAGATGAAGAAATTAACGCTTTTCTTGAAGAAAAATCTGCGGTAAACGAATATCCAATGGTTAGAGCTAAATTAATTCGCTGCAAACAGAAGGACGCTTTTTGCTTAAATATGCAGCATATCCAATCTGAAGAAGAGAGCTTAAGAATACTTATGGAATTGCTGTCCTTTATTTATGGAAGCCTTTTAATGGGTTCTGAAAGAATATTAGCTACTACTGACGAAGGAAGCGAGGATATAAGGCAGGCGATAAAAAAAGTCTTACCGTCGCTAAAATATCAGGAGCTAAAAGAAAAATTTATTAAACCAAAACCTGTCTTAGCCCTGGCGTTTGAATGAGACTAGAAAAAGGAATAGTTAATTTGATAAAGTAGCGGCTGATAGCGTAGACTTTTGCCTGCGATTATCTTTAGCCGCTAATTTTCTTCTTCCAAAAGCCATTGAGAAATTAATTTAGGGTTAACTTCGGATATGAACCTGGACGGTTTGGATAGAGTGGTTCCGGACTCCCGGTCGAAAATGTTCATAGGATAAGAAATAAATAGATTTTGTTTTGCGCGCGTTGCCGCCACATACATAAGCCTTCTTTCTTCTTCAAGCGTTTCGATATTATCCATTGACTTGGATGAAGGGAAAAAGCCTTCGAGCGCATGAATAATAAAAACGGAATGCCATTCTAATCCTTTAGCGGAGTGAATAGTTGAAAGGGTTAAGAATTCGTTTTCCTTGCTTTCGGAGTCCACGTCAGTTACGCTGTCAACGGGCGGTTCAATCGCCATGTCCGAAAGCAGACTGTCTAACGAGCGGTAGTTTTCGGTTATGTTGACAAATATGTCCAGATCTTTTTTACGTTTATTAAAATCGTCATAAAGATTTTTGAAAAGCGGATAATAATAATCGTAAACTAACTGCGCTTTTTCTGTGGGGAGCATTTCTTCAACATGAATTTTATACAACAGATTGAATAAGTGAATTAGTTTTTCCGAGTGTTTAAACTTAGGCAAAGAATCGGGGTTATTCTTAATTGATAACCTTGAATTAGCCAGATCGTCTAAAATATTTTGCGCGCTTTTAGGACCGATGCCTTCGTGCAAAAGCAATACGCGGTACCAGCTGACCACGTCAAGCGGGTTAACCGCAATTCTAAGGAACGCAAGAACGTCCTTTACGTGAGCGGTTTCAACAAACTTAATTCCGCCGAATTTTATAAAAGGTATATCTGCCTTTGCTAGCTCAATTTCAAGATCGAACGAAAAATAAGAAGACCTGAAAAGAACAGCCATATCGCTAAGGCTTCTTCCTTCTTCTCGCAATTCCAAAACTTTTTCTACAATAAATTTTGATTGCAGATTTACATTATCAGTAGCTATTACAAGCGGCAGTTCGCCTCCCGTCATATTTGAGTAGAGCCGCTTTGAATATTTTTCCGTCGCCTGTTCGTTTAGCTGATTTGCAAAATTTAAAATTTCCTGAGAGCTTCTGAAATTCTCTTCAAGCTTTATAACTTTTACGTCTTTAAAGATATTAGGGAATTCCATTATATTTTTAAAATTCGCTCCGCGGAAAGAATAGATTGACTGGGAATCGTCGCCGACTACCATAACGTTATTATTAAGTTGCGAAAGTCCTCTAACAACTTCGGATTGTAGTTTATTTGTATCCTGATACTCGTCTACCATTAAGAATTTAATTCCCGATAGAAACGATTTAGCCGCTGGAGATAATTCAAGTAAAAAATCTTTCAGGTAAACAAGCAGGTCGTCGTAATCAAGCAAATTGTTTTTCTTTTTATAAGCGGAGTAGACTCTGTGTATTTCGGTAATTTTATCAAGCTCTTCAAAAAACTGTGGGTAATTATCAAGCAGAATACTTTCAATGGTTTTGCCCGTATTAATACTGAGGCTAAAAACCTTCATAAGGGTTTGTTTATTTGGGAAGCGCTTTTCTTTTGTAATCAAACCTGACTGCGTGCGGATAAGATTAATAACGTCTTCGCTATCGCCCTGATCCAAAATAGTAAACGAAGGCTCGAGCCCTACAAATTTAGCGTACCGTCTTAAAGTAGTATTAGCAAAAGAGTGAAACGTGCCGCCGCTGATTTTAGAGCATCGTTTATCAAGCAGCAGGGAAGCTCTGTTCATCATCTCGCGCGAAGCTTTGCGCGTAAAAGTTAATAGCAGGATCGATTTGGGATCGTAACCGGATTCAATTAACCTTGCCACCCTGTAAACAAGCGTTCTTGTTTTACCCGTGCCTGCGCCTGCAATAATTAAGTAATTTCCGTCTACGGCAGAGGCCGCTTCAAATTGAGCCGGGTTTAATTCTTCTTTATAATTTATTACAAAAGCAGATTCGTCGACTGTTTTAGCTATCTGGTTGGCCGCGTTAATACGCGTTAGTTTATATTTCTGTATCATAGTGTCTCAGGATTAAAAAAGCGGAATTCTCTTAGCAAAGCGCCTCAAAAATTCCGCCTGATGATATTCTATTTGGGCTATCTTCTTAGAGCTTTTGGTTTGCCTAATATTTCTGAAATAAGAATATAAGCGCGTACGTTATCAGGATTTTGTATCTTATTCCGAAAAGCGTCAGCGCGCGTATCTTCAAATTGAAACCGGGGATCGTTTGAATATTCCTTTTGTTCAACTTCATAAGCTGAAACTTTTGCAGCCGGGGCGGGAACCGCTTTCTCTTCAATTACCGCGGCAGGTTCTACTGACTGCGGTTCTGGTTCGGGCGTCCGGTTATAAGTATATTCTGGTTCCGGTTTTTCCTTGCCGAATATTAGTTCTATTTCCTTCAGTATGTCGTTTTCTTCGTTTGAAGACGGCTCCGGTTCTTTAGGACAGCCGTTATCGGGAACTTCTCTTCTCCTTTGAGGAGGGTTCGGAGTTCGCGTCGGCGTTCCTTTTTTTGATCTTAAAATAGAGCTTACTATAAATGCTGCAATAAAAATTATGGCAATTACATTTTCCATTTTGGCTCTATTCTTTTACTTGTTTAACTTCAGGTTTTCCAATTGTTTCGCGCATTTGCGTATCGGCCTGAATGTTTTTCATGTTATAATAATCCATAACGCCAAGTCTGCCCGATCTGAAAGCTTCTGCAATTGCTTTCGGCACTTCAGCTTCGGCTTCTACGACTCTTGCGCGTTGTTTAGAAACTTCAGCGACCATCTCCTGTTCTAATGCTACGGCTGCGGCTCTTCTTTCCTCGGCTTTAGCGCGCGCAATCTGTAGATCTGCCTGCGCCTGATCTGCCTGAAGTTTTGCGCCGATATTCTGACCTACGTCTACGTCGGCGATATCAATGGATAAAATCTCAAAAGCAGTTCCGGCGTCTAATCCTTTGGCAAGCACTACTTTAGAAATTGAATCCGGATTTTCCAACACATATTTGTGGCTTTCGCTTGAGCCTATTGAAGAAACAATTCCTTCGCCAACGCGCGCTAAAATTGTAGCTTCGCCTGCGCCGCCGACTAACCGTTCTATATTTGCGCGTACTGTTATTCTTGCAATTGCCTTTAACTGGATTCCGTCTTTTGCCATACCGGCTACAAGAGGGGTCTCAATTACTTTAGGGATAACGGACATTTTTACGGCTTCAAGCACGTCGCGGCCTGCTAAATCAATAGCGGTAGCTCTTGCAAACGTAAGTCCAAGATTTGCTTTATCAGCCGAAACCAATGCGTTAATAACTTTTGGAACATTTCCGCCAGCTAAATAATGCGCTTCAAGCAGTGATATTTCTACCGGAATGCCCGCTTTTGCGGCTGTTATTTTACTTCTTACTATAGTTACCGGAGGAACTTTTCTTAACCGCATTCCTACCAGATCTTTAAATATTTTTAATTTTACTCCCGAGAAATAAGCGGTTATAAATAAACCGATCGGGATAAAGTAGAAGAATACTATCAAAAGAAAAACGAGCGCTACAAAGATAAAAACCGATAATCCGGCTATTGCTTCCATTATTTGCTCCCATATAATTAATAAACAAGTTCTATTTTAATATTAATTTACTACTTATGCAAATGAAGGCAGTATTAAATTTCGGTCTTTGCATATTGCTGTTTAAACGAAGATAAATATAATGCGCCTAAAGAAATTAGTCGCTATTTAGCTAATTATAAACTTTTACATAAGTCCTGAATAAAGACTGGTTTATATTTTTAATGTACTGACATTTTAGAAAATAAATTAATGACTATAACGCCAATAATAATTAACGTAACGCCAAATATTGCAGGCCAATCTGGAATTTGTTTTGCTGTATAAGCGTTCATAATCATAATTAATACAATCCCAACCGCCGACCAAATTGCATAAGATATGCCTACGGGGATAGTTTTAAAAGCAAAGCTTATAAAATAAAACGATAAAATAAAAGCTCCGGTAGTAATCAGGCTTGGAGTTAACTTTGTGAACTGTTCCGATTTGTTTAATGCCGTAGTGCCGATCGTCTCACAGAAAATGGCGCAAAATAAAAATATATACCCTTTCATTGCGTTATAATTTTAATTATAAAATGATAAACATACAAAGTTGTATTTGCGCTAACAAGTCTCAAATAATTAACTAAAAACTGGTTGAAATTTAATTTAATAAGCGTTTACCCTTAAACTGGCTTAAAAATCAGCAATACATACGGCTTTATCTTTTCTTTATAATTATAACATAAATCGTAATTTATTAAATATACCCGCTGAAGTAATTTTGTATCGTTTCGAAACGGAAATAGTATTACTCAAAGGAAACGAAAAAGGATATGAAATGAAAAAGATTATATTGATAGCGATTATTATTACTCAGGCGGGGTTATTTGCGCAGAATAACGATTTAAGCTCAAATTTACTTAAAGATGAAAAAAAAGCAGGGGAGAATGCGATTGTTTCCTTGCCTGATTCAATCAATAAAACAAGTTCAGTTTCAGAGGAGGCGCCTAAGGAGCCATTTAGCTTTGGCGATTTTACCTGGCTTCAGGGAAACAACCGCCAGCATAACGCTCTACTAGATACAAAATATTTTACCGGAACTTTAACTATTGACGGGAATTACAATTATTCATTTAACCGTCCCAAAGATCACACTAACGTTGGTTCCACGGCTACTTTTAGGGAAGGCGAGTTTAATTTATCTTATATAGAACTTGGCGGAGACTTTCACTATGATGACGTTCACGCTCGTTTAGTTATGGAATTCGGTTCGCGAGCTACCGGGGTTCCGCGTAATGACAACACTCCTTTACGCGGACAATTTGATTTATACACCGCTTTGCGATTTATTACTGAAGGATATGCCGGAACTCATTTTAATGTATGGAATGGCATAAATGTAGACGTTGGCATTTTCAAATCGTATGTAGGATTGCTTTCCTATAACAACTTTGAAAACTGGAATTATCAGCCTTCGTTCACTTCCGATAATACCCCCTGGTTTTTCTCCGGTATTCGAATCCAGACTTTCCCTTCCGATAAGTTAAAAATAGAATACTGGATTGTTAACGGGTGGCAGACTTACGGAATGTACAACGAAGTTTCGGGACTCGGTTTTCAGGTATTGTGGCGCCCGCAGGAATATCTTCAACTAACTACAAATGGTTATGGCGGTTATGATACGCCAAATAATGCAGATAGATTGCGTCTTCACAGCGATAACAGCGTTGAAGTCCGATACCTTAAACAGCCCGGCAGTTTTATATCTAAAGCGGCATTTTCGCTTACAGGGGATATTGGCGTTGAGACTGGCGGAGGAGTAACTCCATTTGGGGGCTCGGGAGGTCCCGCGCAAAATTTTATAAGCGGAATGTTTTATAATCGTTTATGGTTCAATAACGATCTTATTGGCTGGACGTTTGGCGGCGGATTTATTCATAATCCGGGACGTTATCTTGTTTTGCTGCCTACTGGCGCGGCCGCAGCTACGTTTACGCAGAATCCGGGCGATAAGTTTGACGGATGGGACGTTTCAACTACAATTCAGTATATGCCAAATGAATATTCAACATGGTTTGCCGAAATAGTTCATAGAGAAGCTAACGTCCCATATTTTGCCGGGCGTGGAGGCGTTACTTCTCCAAATGGATACAATGCGCCTTTAGGCGACGCGACAGGTTTTATACCAGATTTAGTTAAAGCCGAAACGCGGTTAATCTTTGGTTTGATTTTTAGATTTTAATTATTCAACTCTATTAACATGAGTAACAATCGCAAGGAGTGAAAAAAATGAAAAAGTTAATGTTCTTATTGCTAAGTTTTGCATTAGTCTCCTGCCAGACAATGCATCAGCGGCAGAAAGAATACTATCAGTCCAGAAGCAGAACTTACCAAAAACCGTATGACACTGTTTTGAATAAGATTGTTGAGTTTACGGTTTACAGCAAAGCTAAATCGCAGGTTGAAGGTATAACGCCGGGGCTTGTTTTAATTGACGAAACTTTTAACGATGAACAGTCGTTCAAATATACTGATTATGATCCTCAGAAAAACGCTTTTAGAGTTTTGGAAAGTAAAGAACGGCTTGTAATCTATATAAAGTCAGATTCGTTAAAAACGACTGTTGATATTAAGTCGTTTATAAAGAGCTCAATTGCTTATTATAACTATTCATGGAAAGCCGCAGAAAGAGTAAATACGGATATAGATTGCGCTTCAACCGGGGCAAGGGAAAAGGAAATTTTAGATTTTATCGGCGGTAATAAATTATAGATTATAAAAATTTGTATTGCCGCTTTGAGTTGGAAAGCATTTAAAATAAAAAGACCTTTCAGGAATGCAACATAATTCCTGAAAGGTTATATTTTTTTACTAATAACTAAAAGATTACAATGCGAGTAACATTAATATTTGCGCAAAGAGAATACGCAAAAACATTGTAAGAGGATAAACAGTAGCATAAGCGGTAGATTGAGCTTCGCTCTGAGCGAGAGAATTTGCAAATTCAAGAGCCGGCGGATCCGTCATAGCTCCTGAAATTACGCCGCATATTTTAAGGTAGTTAATTTTCATAAGTCTGGCAATAATAGAGATTATCATAATTGGAACAAAAGTAATTATTGCTCCGTATAACATCCACATATAACCGCCGTTATAAACTGTATTTACAAACTGACTTCCTGATAATAATCCAACGCATGCAAGGAATAAGGTAATTCCTAATTCTCTTAACATCATAATTGCGCCAGGGGACATGTAGAAATCATGGCGTCCAATTCTGCCAACGTGTCCGATAAGGATAGCAATTACAAGCGGACCGCCTGCAAGTCCTAATTTAGCCGGAGCTGGAAGACCAGGAATAAAAATTGGGATACTGCCTAAAACTACTCCAAGGAATATGCCTACAAAAATTGGAATAATATTTGGGATAGCAAGTTCCTTAATTGAGTTTCCTAATTCAGAACGAACATCGTCTAACAGATCTTTTTTACCGACAATTCTTACAGTATCGCCCAATTCAATTACTGCGCTTCTTGTAGGCAGAATTTCCATTCCAGCCCTGAATATGCGGGTAATATTAGCTTCGTATCTGCGGTAAATACCAATTTGTTCAATTGTTTTTCCGGTTAGTTTACGGTTAGTAACTAAAACGTGAGCCATTGCAAGATCGCCGGAAATTTCTTTCTTCTGAATTACTTCCACTTCGCCCATTTTTAATTTAAGGTTATCCATATGGTTCAACGCCGAAACACCGTATACATAATCGCCCTGATGAAGCTCTTCATGTTCCAAAGCGACAATTATATTGCCGTTTCTGCCAATACGGGAAATTACCAATTCTTTATCGACTGCTTGTTGAACATAGGCAATTTTTCTTCCGAACATATTCGGATTAGTAATCTTAATTTTTACGCTTTCTAATTTGTTTTGAATATTTTCAAACTGCGCATTGAAATCTTTTACTTCTTTATCGATCTTTACTCTAAAGAAGATTCTAACTAAGATCATTGTAAGAATAATACCCAGCACGCCGAATGGATACGCTACTGCGTATGCCATACCAGAAAGCTGACCGCTTAATGCGGCGGCAGATCCGCCGACGTGTTCGGCTATAACCTGTTGCGCTGCGCCTAAGCTTGGAGTGTTTGTAGTGGCTCCGCATAAAATACCTGTAATTACTGCAGGTGGAATTTTAAGAAAATAGCAAAGTAAAAATGCTATGATAAATCCTAAAACTACAATGCCAGCTGCAAGTAAGTTAAGCGTAAGTCCTTCGCTTTTAAATGTATTAAAAAAACGCGGACCGATATCAATACCAACTGCATAAACAAATAAAATCAAACCAAAGTCTCTGATAAAGCTAATTACCGAAACGTCAGGTTTTGCCCCAAAATGAGCAAATACTAATCCAGTAAACAAAACTCCGGCTATTCCAAGTCTTATTTTTTTTACTTCAAATTTACCAATAATTATCCCAATAAATCCGGTAAGGCAGATATACGTAATTGCAGTAGCCGCTCCGGAACCCATAAACAGATTTTTAATTATGTCCATTATTTCCTTTTCTTTACTCCTTTTTTTATTATTACCTCCAGATGTTGCCTGGAGGAGCTTTGCATTTGTTGTTACTGTAAAAAAATTATCCAGTCTGGTAGTATAGGCATCATTAAGCAAAAAATCAATATTGACGTTTATAATAATTCAGCATAAGTGAATCTTTTTTCATTTTTGGCGAACCCATGTTAAATATTTTCATATTCAGAGCTGTAAATAAGGGATTATTATTGCGGTTATTTTTTGATATTGAAAATTAAGCTATACGGAATAAAAGACAAGCAGCTCTATATGCTTTTCAATTTCTATCGGGCGAGTTGCGCAAATGAGTAATTTATTTGCCTCTGCTTTCTATAGCGCTTCCACGTAAGAGCCGACCATTCCAGGGCGAAAGCGCTAATAGCGCCGCCTGGAAGGACATGTAAAAAAACCTCCAAGGTATTAGTTAGAATACCCTTGGAGGTTAAGGAAAACGGAAGCGCCGTTAGCGCCGCTTTGAAAGTCTAAGCTTATTTAGACAAAATCATTTTATTTGTAATCATTGTTTTACCTGCTATCATACGGCAGAAATACACTCCGCTTGAAAGACGGTATTTATCCATTGAGAAGTTTACGTTATAACTGCCCATTTCTTTATTCTCGTCAACAAGGGTTGCTATTTCACGCCCCATTATATCGTATACTTTTAGCGTTACTCTCCCAGCCTGCGGAACCTGATAATTTACTACCGTAGTCGGATTAAACGGGTTTGGATAGTTGGCTACTGCGTATTGTGTTACTACTGCATTTTGATTTTCTTTTGCTACTATTTTCCCTGTTTGGCCCGGACCTTCTCCTGTAACATCGCCATTTACTAAATAAAAATTTCCGCCCAAAATAGTACTGTATGTGTTTTCTACAGAATATACCTGACGTAAATACAGTGACAGCAGATTATCGCTCCCTTTTGTTCCCGTCACATTTCCTGTATAAGTATATGATTGGACTCCTCTTCCAACTGTTGCGCGCAAAACAGGCGTTTGCGTTGAGCTACTTGCTCCATATACCGTATAGATTTGGTATGTTACATTTGGGTTTGGGTTATCCGTCCAATAAATTGTTGGATGAACGCCTATTTGAGCGCCATTACTTGTAACATTCATGTCGCTTGTATTCGGCGTGCCAATATAAGTTGCTGTGAGGATCATATCGCTGTTCAACGATACAGGCTGATGCAGATTATCTGTGCTTCCGTCCGACCAGTGATCAAACACATAATCTATTCCATTTATAGTTGTGGCTTGCGCATACACAGTAATCGGGTTTTGCGGAGCGGCAATAAAATCCTGCGCACGAGTGGAAACAGGAATCGTTGTAGCTGCGCCTTCTTTGGTTACTATTACTTTCCCAAATCCGGTCCTACCATATTGCACGTGTAAGTTATATGCCTGCGCTAAATTTGCTGTAAACGCTACAGTTGGTTCTGCGCGTAATGCAGTGTAGTTTGCTTGTCTGGTATTAGCATAAAACGCTGGAGTGCCAGTAGTAGATTTTTTCCAGCTACTGGTTGCATCCCATCCTTTATAGCTTCCGCCAATTGACTGATCTATCATGCTTATATTTACAACGCTTCCTTCAAGAAAGGCCGTATTATTGTAAGGACTTGCAACGCTTTGAGCCGCCGCATCTATACCTACGCCAACCTGCCCGCCCGCAGGGTAATTCTGCACTGTCAGATTAACTTTTGCCGGCGAAATATAATATGTGCCAGTTATTGATAAATCTAATGTCGAGTAAGAGTCGCCTGATGATTCATTTTCGGACATAACGGCAAAAAATACGTAAAGTTGTTTGTTTTTCGATATTTTATCTGATAGAGCTGCTGATGTAGCATTCCCGCTGCCATAACTTACGTCAGAGCATAATACAGTCATATTAGTAATATCGTCATAGCAAGCCTCGCCAATTATATTGTCGCCGCTTATTACTCCTATTTTGAATTTATAGTTTTTTGATGAGGAGGTGCTGTATACTATCTTTATATCTGATACGCTTTCAGCTATCGACGGTATGTCTATTTTAATTTTATAATATGTATGCCATGTATTTGTAGTATTATTGCCAGTAGTTGCATCTTTATATGTATAAGACCCAATTTTATTGCCTCCATTGCCTTGACCCGTAGCATAATTTGGATACTGAACCGCTACTACGCTATAAGGAGTAAGCGTAAAGCTATGGGTTCCTGGCGTTAGAGTTGCATCTGTATCGCAAAAAGCCATTGCCGTAAAAGACAGAGCCATAATTACCGTAGTAACAAGAAATTTTAGTTTCATTTTGAAACTCCTTTTATTGAAAAAATTAGTATTTTTAAAAACAGAAATGCCTTAGTGATTTCAATAACAGAAATCTTCAGATGTCCGGTCTGCAGAGGCAGTTCTAATTGTGGCGGATGGCGGCTCTAACGCCATCCGCCTTGTTTTTTTGGGCGGTTACCTCATTATTTTAATATTCCTTTTACCATAAAACTTTTTTCCTGTATCTGATCTACCAAAAAGAAAACTTCGTTTTCAAATATTGCTGCGTCGTATATATAATATGACGATTCTGGCTTTTTATATACATACTGCAAATCTGATCCATTATAATGCGCTATTCCGTCGGGCATTGCAAAGAACAAATCGTTTTCATTTCTACCGCCTAAAATATATCCCTGCTCTATTCCCGCAATTGTTTTAATTACTGTAAATGCTCCATTCGCATAACGACATACGTCTGAGTTTCTTACAAAATATATATTCCCGTTTATCAGGGTCATAGAACTGCTTGTTGCGCCTGAAAAAAGTTGTATATTAATTTCCTTTATTTTACTCCCGTCAAATTCAAAGAATTTTAATGTATCTTCGCCTGTTACATAATTCCTTGATGTTCCAGACAAATAATACTTGCCATTCCCTTTATTTTCCTTATATATTTTCCAAAACTGATAATTATTCTGCACTAAATTGACCCTTTGCCAGTTATTCCCGTCATAATGAAAAATTAAGCCATGGAAATTGTCTTTGTTATGAACTAAACTGTCATAAGTCCCAACCGCATATATATCGTTAGAAGCTCTACCCCATATTGCCATGAATCCTAATAATCCATATCCGGGAGATGAATATTGTAGAGACTGCTTCCATGTAGCTCCGTCTCCATTCCATATTTTTCCTT
>DBTY01000004.1 GCA_002307295.1 Ignavibacteriales bacterium UBA1304 | reverse complement strand
TCTGTTTTATTTTGGACAGCTGTGGAGTCGTTTGGCGGATTGCTGTTTAACTTTATTTTTGCAGCCGGATTTGTTAATTTAAATTTATAATCGCTCATTTATTTTAAAAGCGGTTTAACCAATTAAATAATACAGAAATTCAAATTATTCCAACTTTACGGGGCTCTATAATGATTGACTGGAATCCTCAATTATATCTTAAATATAAAGACGAACGCACGCAACCCTCTATTGATTTAGTTTCTAAAATTAAAATTGAAAATCCTAAAAGCATAATAGATATTGGCTGCGGACCGGGTAATAGCTCGCAGGCGCTTGTTAAAAAATGGCCGCAAAGCAAAGTAACGGGAATGGATAATTCTCCTGCAATGATTGAACAGGCAAAGAAAGATTACCCTGACCAGACTTGGCTTTTACGAGACGCGGTTAATCTCGATCTTGAAAGGAAATATGATCTTGTTTTTTCTAACGCGGTAATACAATGGATACCTAATCATAATAAAGTAATTCCTTCTTTATTTTCAATTGTTAATAAAAACGGCGCGCTTGCCGTTCAGGTCCCTGATTTTAAAACAATGCCCGTTAACGTAGCTATCGAAAAAGTTGCCGCAAGTTCTAAGTGGAGTTCTTATACGGATGGATGCGAAGAACTGTTAACGTGCCATAATGCCGATTATTATTATATTATTCTTAGTTCGCTTAATGCGCATTTTGAAATGTGGGAAACAATTTATTTCCATGAACTTGAATCGCATGAAGCGCTTATTGAGTGGTTTAGAAGCACGGCGATGAAACCATACCTTAATAAACTGCCCCGCGAAGATAAGAAAATTGCTTTTGAAAACGACGTCCTTGAAGAATGCAAAAAAAGTTATCCGGTTCAGTTTAATAAAAAAATAATTCTCCCGTTTAGCCGGTTATTTTTTGTGGTCTATAAATAATAAATATGCAGGTATTATATGAATACTAAAATAGATATAGAGCTTGGCCCGGTTCAGCAAACTATGCTTTTACCTTTATGGGGCCGGGCTGTAGAAACTCAAAAATCTAATCCAATGCTGGTAGATAACGCTGCAGTTGAAATAGTAGGGAAAATAAATTATGATTTTTCTTTAATAAGTAAAAATACAAGTCCTTTAAGCCAGCTTGCCTGGATAGCGCGCAGTATTTATATAGATAAAGCTGTAAAGGATTTTTTGACCCGGCGTCCTAAAGCGACAATAGTGAATATTGGCTGCGGAATGGATACTACTTTTGAACGCGTGGATAATGGCTTGCTGCGCTGGTACGATTTGGATTTGCCCGACTCAATTGAATTAAGAAAAAAGTTTATTAAAGAAACCGGCAGGAGAAAGTTTATCGTTTCTTCTTTTCTCGATTTCGATTGGTTCAAACAGCTGGCCGTTAATGATAATGTTTTCTTTATTGCGGCTGGAGTATTGTATTATTTTGAAGAAGCTCAAATTAAAAATTCTTTTTTGCAACTGGCCGATAATTTTGCCAGCTCTGAAATTATTTTTGACGCCAGCTCTCGCAGGGGAATTACAGTGGCAAATAAAAGAGTAATAAAAAGCAGCGGCATGGACGAAAGTTCATACCTTAAATGGGGAATTGATCGCGCTTCGGAGATACTAAAATGGGATAATAGAATAGAGTTAAAAGAAGACTATTTAATGTTTAAATATTTTAAAGGCTCTTTCCCTTTGAACATAAAATTAGCCATGAAGCTATCCGATTTATTAAATATAATGCATATGGTTCATTTAAAATTTGGGAAATAAAATTATGTGACGGCTATTCTGCCGCGCGCGCCTACTTATAATATGGAAATTAAATATTTAGCTCTTATTGTTATCTCTTCGGCGCTGCACGCGTTTTATAATTTTTTAATGCGTAAAAACGGGGGCGATCATTACTTCTTAAACGGAATACTTTTGGCGGCGGGATTGTTGTCTGTTGTAGCTATGACTCTGTTAAAAGGATATGCTGAAATTCCCTGGAATAACGTGCCTTATATTTATGGGGCGTCTTTCTTTTATATATTGTATCAGATATTTGTTAATAAAGCGTATCAGCAGGGGGGAGCAATATCTACAAGCTATCCGCTTACAGTTTTAAGTCCGCTGTTTATCCCAATTTGGGCGTTTATCGTTTTAGGCGAAAAAATTTCCATACTGACTGGCGCAGGCATAGGGGCAACTGTATTGGGCGCAATGATGGTCCAGATGAAAGAAATATCTTTAACTGAACTAAAAAAAATGTTTCAATTTAATAAGGATTATAAAGGCGCGCGGTATGCGATATTATCGTCGTTTGTATATTCGTTTGGAGCAATATTTGATAAGTACCGTGTTTCTTCGTTTCAGGCGTCGGCATATCTTGGTCTGCTAGTCGGCTTTATGTCGTTGAACATGATTATATATATGCTGATATCAGGCCGCGCAGATTTTATGGGTTATACTTCAAAAAACTGGGAAATACTTTTAATTGGCGGAATAGCGTTGCTGTTTTCGTTTCTGTTTTTCCGCCTTGCCTTGCAGAAAATTGACGTGAGCATAGCGGTTCCTATGCGGCAAACGGCAATAATATTTGCAATTCTATTTGGGGTTGTGTTCCTTAAAGAAAAGTTCAAGATGGAAAAAGTCGTCGCGGTTATCGTCATCTTTGTAGGGATACTTTTAATTAATATAGGAATGTAGTTTAATTATT
Organism: Ignavibacteriales bacterium UBA1304; assembly: GCA_002307295.1. Classification (GTDB taxonomy): domain Bacteria; phylum Bacteroidota; class Ignavibacteria; order Ignavibacteriales; family Ignavibacteriaceae; genus UBA1304. The sequence continues at coordinate 242,407 of DBTY01000004.1, read as the reverse complement.
TGAACGGAAGGAGATAGTTAAATGAGTAAAGGATATTTTACTGACAAAACCAGCAAACCAGCCGATGAAGAAATCTTAAAAATTCTTGGCGCAGTTAAAAAGAAGTGGCTAACGATTTTTCAATACCTTGCGATTGATTTAAAAATAAAAGGGGAGTGGAAATTCTACGGAGTAAACTATGGCTGGGCTTTGCGTTTTATTAAATCGGGCAAATCGGTTATAGCTCTATATCCCGGCGAAAAATATTTTATGGCGCAGATTATTCTGAATAAAAATCAGCTTGACGCGGCTTTAAGCCAGGGTTTATCTGACAGCGTAAAATCCCTAATTGAAAATACCCCAACTGCGCACGAAGGGAAATGGATTTTTCTTCCGGTAGATAAGTCAACCGAACTGAACGAAGTATTTGCTTTGCTAAACGTGAAACTGAAAGTAAAATAGTATTAAGCATGTATTACGCTTTAGGGACGGTTTAAACGGGGTTTAATCCCGAAGGGATTACAGGTATATAGCCCAGTTAAATCCGCTTTTGTACGACCCCGTCGGGGTCGTAGGGTTTTCACTCCCGTAAATATTACAAACATTAGAATCCTCCGGATTCTATTTTGACCCGGATTATGTGTCAGAGGAATTTAACGCTATACATTAAATTCCTTCTCTATCGTGCCATCTATGTTTATAATCTCCTTTGCGGTATAATGAATCCAGGCGTTTAGGAGATGCCTGCTTCCGCAGGCATGACATACTTTTCGGATATTTAATGAGGACTATTGAAACTGCATTAGCTTTACTGCTTAGAGCCGTATAGTTCGTCTTCGGTCAATTCGCATAAGATATGCCCTACAGTTATGTGCCCTTCCTGAATGCGTTGAGTATTATGCGACGGAATTAAAATAGGAACGTCGATTTTATCTAAAAGTTTTCCGCCATTTCCGCCTAAAAATCCAATAACCTTAATATTTTTTGATTTAGCCGTTTCTACAGCTTTGATAATATTTGGAGAGTTTCCGCTAGTAGAAATAGCAATTAAAGCGTCGCCTTCAGCTCCAAGACCTTGTAAAATACGGGCGAAAATATTTTCAAAACCGATGTCGTTGCCGCCTGCGGTAAGATTTGACGTGTCGGTTGTAAGAGCGATAGCCGGGATAGAAGGACGGTCAAGTTTATGACTAAGCCGGATAACAAATTCAGCGGCTAAATGCTGGCAGTCGGCCGCGCTGCCGCCATTGCCGCACAAAAGCAGTTTCTTGCCGTTTTTAAAAGTATTAACTAAAAGCTTTTCAGCAGAAAGAATAGAATCCATACATTTATGCTGAATTGCAATTTTGGTTTCTGAACTTTCAACCAACGACTCGATAATAAATTTTCTTTTATCCAAGCTTATACCCTAAATTAATTTTTATGAATTGCCGCGGCAAAGTCTTTAATTAAAGACCAGTTTTTTTTGTCTTCAAAAAAGTTGCCAGTTACAATTATTTTTGCCCCGTTATCTACTTTTTCTTTTGCGCATTCCGGCGTTTTAATGCCTCCCCCAACTATAACTGGGATGCTGCAATAATCAGAAACAACCTTAACCATTTCATTAGGAGTTGTATTATCTGCTCCGGAACCAGCTTCAAGATAAATCAGCTTCATACCGAGGTACTCCGCCGCTAAAGCCGTTGCCGCCGCTATTTCCGGCTTGTTTCTTGGCACAGGCTGGCTGCCGCTCATGTAAAGAGCCGTAGTTACAGAGCCTGATTCAATAAGCATATACGCAACAGGTATCGGTTCAAGACCGACGTTCTTAATCATTGGCGCGGCTAAAACATGTTTGCCAATCAGGTGTTCCGGATTCCTTCCGCTGACCACAGATAAAAAGAAAACGGCGTCCGCAGAAGCCGAAACCTGCGTTACTGCGCCCGGAAACACTATTACCGGCTTAGACGTATTTTTTTTAATTTCAATTATATATTTATCAAAGCCTCCGTTCATCGTAAGACTGTCTCCAATCAGAAAGGCGTCAACGTCTGATTCTTCGCATATTTTTACAAAACGTCCCGCTTCTTCAAATGGAATTTTATCCGGGTCAATCAGGATAAAATAGCCTGCGCCCCGTTTTTCAATAATATCGTAAATATAATTTAAAATCTTCATAAATATAATCTGGCTGATAATGCCTATAAAACGTTAAGTGAATATAAAAATTTTAAGATAGATATAAAAGTTTGCTTTTATCTTTAAATGCTTATTTTTCTGTTGTTTATTTTTAATAATATAATGAGATGATGGAAAATATATTTAAACCTAAGAGCTCAGATCTGGGCGATGCGGCAAAGGAACTCTTAGCCGAACAAATAATTGAGTGGGATCTTTTAGCTTCGGGCAATAAAAGCCTGAAATCGATTAAGGTTAAAAAATTTGAATTTGAAGGATTTGACATTAAAGTTCAGTTTAATCCCGGCAGAATGGTATCTACCGCGGCAAAAGTCGATCCAAAATCTATAAAAGAAAGAAAATGCTTTTTGTGTCCGCAGAATCTGCCTCCGGCGCAAAAAGGAATATTGTATCAGGAAAAATATATTGTATTATGTAATCCTTTCCCTATCTTCCCAGAACATTTTACAATACCTGGATTGGAGCACAAACCGCAGGTTATAAAAGGAGCCTTTCCGGCCTTGATTGATATAAGCAAAGATTTAAGCAAATACTATACTGTTTTTTACAACGGACCTAAATGCGGCGCTTCGGCTCCCGACCACTTCCATTTTCAGGCTGGCGATAAAAATTTTATGCCTATAGACGGCGAGTATGAAAATCTGAAGAGTAAATTTGGCCAGCCAGTTTATGCAGGCGGCGATATAACAATAACTGCAATAGACGATACCTTAAGAAAAATGATTTCATTCGAGTCTGCCGATAAGGCTGCGTTAGCGGCTGCATTAGATAAGTTTTACGATAAATATAAAGAAATTGCCGCTGTTGAGGCGGAACCCATGCTTAATATACTCGCTTTTTATGGCGAAAAAGGCTGGCGTATTTTGTTTTTATTGAGAGAAAAACATCGCCCGTCGCACTACTTCCGCGAAGGAGAAGACCAGATATTATTAAGTCCGGCCTCTGTAGACCTTGGCGGCGTATGCATAACTCCATTAGAAAAAGACTTTAATAAAATAACAAAAGAAAACCTGATAGAGATTTTTAGCGAAGTATTTATAAGCCGCGAAAAATTAGACGAGATAAAAAAAGAAACGGCAAAGCTTTTTTAATAAAGTCGTAAGCTTAAAAAACAGAAAAATGGTTTTGTAATTAAAATAATTTTAATTATTATTGTAAACTAAAATATATTATGGTTTTGCCGTAAAAAGCAAAAACGTAAAATTCAACGGAGAGATGGCAGAGTGGTTGAATGCGGCGGTCTTGAAAACCGTTAAGGATGCAAGTCCTTCCGGGGTTCGAATCCCTGTCTCTCCGCAAGACCCCTAAGTATATAACGGCTTAGGGGTTTTTCGTATCCTATTTCTTACGGTAAAGTTCCTCCCTCCCCAAAAATCTTTATGCATGCCAAGCTTTCAAATAACTGGGTAGTAACGTCCAGAAATACGTCCTTTTGTTTTGTTTTTGAAGCCGTAAAGCTAATGTATATATCACAAAAACCAGACTTGTGATTGCATATATACAATTTATTTGCTAAATTTAAATGAATCTATTGTCTATATATTGTAAAATTACCGGAAATCCGGACATACGAATAATAATAGGGCATAAATGAAGTACCTAAATCTTATAGATTTCATGGTAATTGGGTTATATCTGGCTATTCTTGTTGGTTTAAGCATTTTTCTAAAGAAAAAAGCGTCAAAAAGCTTAGAAGACTATTTTCTAGGAGCTAATAAAGTCCCTTGGTGGGCAATGGGCATTTCAGGAATGTCTTCATTTATTGATATGGCCGGAACCATGCTTATAGTTTCATTTCTTTATATGCTTGGTCCCAGAGGATTATATATAGAATTCAGAGGCGGAGCGGTTCTTATTCTTAGTTTTATGTTGCTTTGGTCGGGCAAATGGCATTACAGATCAAAATGTATGACCGGAGCAGAATGGATGGAATACCGGTTTGGAAGCGATTGGGGCGGTCAATTTGCGCGAATATTTTCGCTGGTGGCGGTAATTTTAACCACAATTGGCATGCTGGCATATATAATTAAAGCGCTTGGCATTTTTACGTCAATGTTTTTCCCGTATTCGCCGGAAACTTGCGCTCTTTTTATGATTGCAATTGCAACCATATATACAATGATTTCGGGATTTTATGGCGTGGTTTATACGGATCTATTCCAATCTGTAATATTATTTACTATGATTATCCTGATTTCTGCAATGGCATATTCAAAAATAGGCGGAAGCGAAAACCTTTCTGCAATTGCAGAAAAAGTTACAGGTAATGACGAGTGGACGCGTTCTTTTTTAAGCTGGAAAGTTAAAATGCCCAAAGGTTATGAGGCATATCAGGATTTAACGTTGTTTGCGTTTTTTTACCTGTTAAGAAATTTTTTCTTCGGTATTTCATCGGCTGGAGCTGATCCCAGGTATTTTGGCGCCAGGAACGAACGGGAGTGCGGCACATTAAGTTTTTTGTGGGCCTCTCTTATGATGTTCAGGTGGCCTATGATGATTGGCTTTGCCGTGCTTGGAATATTTCTGGTAAACGGGCTCTTCCCGGATCAAACAATTATAACGCAAGTCGCTGTGCTGATTAAAGCCCATATTCATAATGTTACAAGAGAGAATTGGACTGAATCTTTAACGAATATAATGAACTTTCCAAGCAATTACCCGGCAGAATTAATTAACGGGTTAAAAGGGATGTTAAAAGATGATTGGCAGTCAAAGCTCCATCTGGTGAGTTTTGACGGAACGATAAATACAGAAAGAATTGTTCCTGCGGTCATTTTATTTAACATACCGATAGGGGTTCGCGGGTTCTTTTTTATAGCGTTTATTGCAGCTGCATTGTCGTCGTTCAATTCAAATGTAAATACCACTACGGCATATTTTACAAAGGATATTTATCAGCGATATTTCCGCTCGAAGGCAAACAACAGAGAATTAATCCTGGCCTCGTATTTTTTTACAGTAGCGCTGGTTTCGTCCGGTTATATACTTGCTTATAATTTGCATAGTATAAACCAGATTTGGGGTTGGCTGATTATGGGACTTGGCGGCGGTCTTGCAATACCGGCAATGTTAAAATTCTATTGGTGGCGGTATAATGGCGGTGGGTTTGCTATTGGCACAACAGTTGGGATTATTATGGCTGTCCTATGCGCAAAATATTTTCCTCATGCGCCTGAATGGCAGGAATTTAGCGCGGCTTGTTTTGTATCGTTAATTGCTACAATTATTGGCACGTATTTAACAAAACCTGCCGATGACGCAGTAGTTGAAAATTTTTATAAAAGCACAAGACCCTTTGGATTTTGGAAGCCTTATAAGAAAAGATTAGCTCCGGATGTCAGAAAAGCTATGGAAAAGGAACATAAAAACGAACTAATTGCAGTCCCGTTTACGCTTGGCTGGCAGGTATCGTTATTCCTTTTGCCAATGCAGTTTATGATTCGATCATATGGAGAGTTCTATATAAATCTGGGCGTATTTGTTTTTTGTCTTACCGGGATGTATTGGTTTTGGTATCGAAACCTGCCCCCAAAGACTAAAATTATATAAGAAACCGCTGAAATTAAAGGCGAATAATAAATAATGTGACGATCTTATAGCTTATATAATTTATAAGATTAGATTAAACGAAAATGTAGCGAAAAAATGACCAAATATATTAAGGGCATGTAAATGAGCGAGAAAAATAGCAGTAAAAAAAAATACGAAGCTTTGAGAGAAGAGCTTTTAGAATATATTGATAAAAACGACCTTAAACAGAATGATCAGCTTCCTACTGTGAGAGATATAATAAAAAATCTTGGCTATAGTTATGCTACAGTAAACAGAACTTTGATTGAAATGGAACAGGAAGGACTTATTACTAAGAGACAAGGGAAAGGCGTATTTGTAGACAGGAGCGTCCCTCAGGTAAGCGTAAAAGAAGTATCGCTAATCATTCCAAAGGGTTTCAGCTCCCATAAGATATTTCTTGACGTTCTTGCAGGAGTAAGGCATCGTCTAGAAAAAGCAAAAATCAGCCTTACTGTCGCAATTTCTAATATGAGCCACGAAAAAGAAAAAGAAACGATTGAGAAGCTAATCGCCAGAAAAATAGACGGTTTAATAGTTTTTCTTGAAGATCACTATAGGACAAACTATTCCCACATAGTTGAACTGAAAGAAAGGAAAATCCCATTTGTTTTGATAGATAGATATGTGCCGGAAATAGATACTGATTACGTAGTAATCAATAATACAGACGGCATGATGAAAGTGTGCTCTTATCTTAAATATAATAGACTTTGCGATAGAATTATTTACATTCAACCTGATGAAGTGCTGCGTACAGTATCTTCGTCTATCGAAAAAACTGAAGGTTATAAAAAAGCCATTCAGATTTTGTACGGAAGCGAAGAGCAGGAGCTCATTATGTCATATGAAGAGCTGTCTGATAATTTTCTTAAGTACTGCTCAATGTATAAAAATCTTGGAATTTGCTTTAACCACGATTTAATGGTGATTGAGTTCCAAAAGAAATTGCAGGACAACAATATTGAACTGCCTGAAAACTGCCATATATTTGGATATAACAACAGTTACGAGATGCCTGTGTGCTCAACAGTTGAGCAGTTCAACGATGAGATGGGCAGAAAAGCGGCGGAGATACTAATAAATAAAATAAAAGATCCAAACGCTCCCATAGTCCACGTAAAAATTGAGCCGAAGCTTATTCTTCCTGATGGAAAGGGAGGGTTTTATCAGGAGAATTAGTAAAAGCTGCGTTCTTTAAAGAATTAAATAAACCAGATGCTAAATCCTATTTGTTGGTTTTTGATAATTTGTAATTAGATTTGTCAATAAATCTGTGCTCTACACCTTCAAAATAAGTCTTTAAGTATCTCTATTCATTTAGTCAAATTACAGGGGATAAATAGATATTCTATTTATCCCTTTTTTGATTAGGGACGATCTTCTGCTTCAAGAGTATATATACAATATACATGCCAGCCGCGTTTTATTCGGATATATAATCTACAGTCGTATCGCTACAAGGAGCCAAAAAATATTAGCAAAAAAATAATTTGGAAAATTAAAAAGGACGTAATATATTGTATATATACATATAAAAGCATTTGCTGAATAGATGCTATTCAATAGTGAATATTGCAAAATGCAACAAATACATAGATACAGTTAGCTTTAGTCCTTTCAATAGTAAAGTGTCAGATTTTCGTAAGTAATTTAACTAAATAATTAATATTCATAAATAAAATCGAGATGCTATTGATGCGAAAAATTACTCTATTTCTGAGCCTGATCATATTTCTTACCGTGAATACTATTTTTGCCGGAACAACTGGCAAAATATCGGGAAAGATTGTTGATGCCAGAACAGGTGAACCCATAATTGGGGCAAATATTTTGATCTTAAATACATCTTTGGGAGCCGCTTCAGATGTTGACGGTTCTTTCTTTATTCTCAACGTTTCTCCTGGCAAGTACCAAATTAAAGCTTCATTTATTGGTTACCAGTCGGTAATCGAAAAGGAAGTTGTGGTAAATCTTGATAGAACTACTCACGTAGATTTTTCACTTTCACCAGTTGGAGTTCAAACTGCCGAAGTAGAAGTTGTTGCAAAGAAGGAAGGAATAATAAAAGATTTGACTGCTACTTCCCAACAAATCAGCGCAGGCGAAATTCAAAAAATGCCTGTTGAAACATTAAACGATATTCTTTCTCTGCAAGTTGGTATGACAAAAGACGCCGGCGGCGGAATGCACTTAAGAGGCGGCAGATCTGCAGAGGTCGAATATATTGTAGACGGTATTTCAGTCAGTAATCCGTTTGGCGGCGGTCTTGCCGTTTCTATAGAAAATAATACTGTACAACAGCTCGAAGTTATAAGCGGCACATTCAATGCCGAATACGGGCGGGCAATGTCTGGTATTGTTAACATTGTAACAAAAGAAGGCGGAAAGTCTTATAAGGAATCTATTTCAGCTTATTCCGGAGACTTTATTTCCGGGCATGATGATATTTTTATGAATATCAATAAAATCAATCCTCTTGCCGAAAAATATGCTGAAGGTTCTTTTGAAGGGCCGGTTCCGTTTCTTAATAATACTACTTTCTTTTCCTCCTTCCGTGTTTATGATGAAGAAGGATGGCTATATGGCAAAAAGAACCACACCCCTGGCGATACTTGTAATTTTAACAGCGCGGATCCTAACTACTGGGTAGTACAGTCTACAGGAGACGGTTCAGTTGTTTCTATGAATAGTTCTAACGGTTATACTTTTCAGGGAAAAATTACTTCGGCTCTTGCCCCAAGACTGAAAGCGTCTTATGGCTATTCGGCTAATTATTCTAAAGGGCAGGGATACAATCATTATTATAAATATGAACCCGACTATATTCCTACAAGCGAATCGTGGGGAATGAACAATTTGTTATCATTGACTCACACTATTAGTTCTAATATAGTTCAGGAACTCAGATTGTCCTATTATACTTACAAATATGAACGGTCAAAATACAAAGACCCGTACGATTCAAGATATAACATCGGAATACATCAACAGGTAGATCTTCCATCTGACGTTTTTGGAGTTGGCACAGTTGATCCGTCATTCCAATATAATAAAAGCCATACTCTGGCAATAAAATACGATATATCCGATCAGATTCACAGCCAGCATCTTTTGAAGATGGGCTTTGAATATAGGACGCATGAGCTGCAGGACGAGTCGTTTACAGTAAGAAGAGAAGAAGCCACACACTGGCAGCTACAAGTAGACGATGCGGCTACTTCATTTGCTCATAATTACTATGATAAAAAACCGCTTGAACTTAGCGGATATCTGCAGGATAAGATCGAAATTGAAGATTTCATCGTTAATGCAGGCGTAAGATACGATTATTTTGATGCAAAAAGTTATGTGCCAAGAGATATGACCGATCCTTCAAACAAAAGAGGAAAATCCTTTGATGAAGCATACCGCTGGGTAAAAGCAAAACAGCAGTTCAGCCCTCGTATAGGGTTGGCCTTCCCTATTTCTGACGGCGGTTCTATTCACGCTTCTTATGGCGAGTTTTTCCAGATACCAGAATTTAGCCGTTTATATGAAAATCCTGGATATAAAGTCACAGGAACATTTTCATCCTTTGTAGGAAATGCGGATTTAGACGCTCAGAGAACGACTATTTATGAAATCGGTATTCAACAAAAACTAAACCCTTCTCTTATACTTAACGCGACCTGTTATTATAAAGACATCAGAAATCTAGCAGGCGCTTCTCTTTACCAAACTTTTGACATTGTAGACTACGGTCAATATACAAACAAAGACTATGGTTCTGTTTGGGGCATTACATTAGCTCTTGATCTGCTTCAGACAGGTTTGCTTTCTTCCAATATTGATTATACTTATCAGGTGGCTGATGGAAACGGTTCTGATCCAAAACAGGCTTTTTATGACGCGGCTAATAAAGACGAGTCGACTAAAACGCTTGTGCCTCTTAACTGGGATCAGAGACACGTGCTTAACTGGGTTGTAAATGTAAGCGGCGATGACTGGGGCGTAAGCGCTATTACGCAGGTACACTCCGGCACTCCGTATACGCCGACTACTTCATACAGTTTAACTGAAAATACGCAGCTGCTTAATTTAGGCAGAAGAAAAGAACAATTTAACATTGATCTTAAATGCTATAAAAATATAACTGTAGCTGGTATAACTGCGCAAATTTTTATGAAAGTAGAAAATCTATTAGACCAGACTTTGGACGAATATATGCCTCAATTGACGCAGCTGGAACTTTCTGCGCACTCAAAACTTAATTATCTGAATTCGCTTTATGAGTACAGATTTGATCCATCGTCGCAGCCAAGACCGCGTTTAGTTAAAGTTGGTTTTTCAGTTAATCTTTAATATCGAGTTTTAATAAGCAATAAATCGAGGTAGAAATAATGGGAATTAAAAAGTTTTTGATCTTTTGCGTTGTTGTGATTAGTATTTCCATTCCTGTTCTAGTTAACGCGCAAACTTCAGACGGTATTTATATAGACCCGAACCGAGGGCAAAAAATATACCGAAAAACGCTTGTAATGAATTCTAACAGAGTGGAGTCAATACTTGGAAATTGGGGCATCTTTGGTAAATCCGGCGATCCTTACTCCGGCGTTTGGCCTAAAGGCACTGGACATGGTCATATTCTCGAAATGACAATGCTTGTAGCGGCCGAAGTTACCGGCGCAGACGGAAAAACGTATCATGTAATCTCTGAGTCTTTTGGTGGAGATGCTAATAAAGCTCCTGATGGGACTGAGTACTGGTGGAATCCTTTGCCGGGTTATGCTAATGAAAATAGGTCGTTTACTGGCTCAGATGGAACAGTTGATAAGACTTCATATATAGCTCACAGCTCTGATGCTACAACATGGCCGGCTACATGGCCGGGTAAAGACAATACATGGGACGGGACATGGAATGGCTATTTTGGTAAAAATCAGTTTAATGCAGACGATGAAGCTATGTATGTGACTGACGATTTTTACAATTCAGAGTATCCTTATTATCCTTTTGCAAGCGATACTACAAAACGCGGCTTAGGTTTGCAGTGTGAAACCCGCTTGTTCCAGTGGGTTAATCCTTTGGCGCAGGATCAGATTTTTATCCATTTCCGTATTACAAATATTGGCGAAACCGCATATAACAAAAATATTTATTTTGGCGCTTTTGCCGATACGCATCCCGGCGGACTGGGCAGCACTAACGATATGGATAATTATGACAGATCCCAGAATATGGTTTGGGCTTATGCATATCAGGATAAGGGTATCTGGACAAAATATACAGATGTGTTACCTGGATACATGGGCTGGAAATATTTGGAGAGTCCCGGCAATAGCGACGACGGAATTGATAATGATGGGGACGGTCTTATTGACGAAAGAAGAGACAACGGCGCTGGCACTAAATTTACTGGTAAAGATAATATAATAAGGGAATTTTCTGCAAGATGCGATACTACCAAATTCCTTTCATTTTATGGCTACAAAACAATAAATGACGTCCCGGCAGTAAAATCCGGCGTTTGGTGGACTGGCGATGAAAATGGGAACTGGGATCCTGAATTTGACGATGTTGGCTCAGATGGTATCGGACCAACGGACGTTAATTACGTAGGTCCAGATGCAGACGGAACAGAAGGCAACGGGAAACCGGATCAGGGCGAGCCTCATTTTGGAACGCTTGATAAAGACGAGTCCGATCAGATTGGATTAACATCATTTTATTCTCCTTTATACGGATCTATTAAAATAAACCAGGAGTCGAGAGTCTGGACGCTAATTCAGCCAGGTACTTTTGAGACCCCGGCTCAGGATCAAAATAACCTGTGGGTTTTCGCTTCTGGTCCTTTTAATTTAAAAGTAAAGCAGACAGAGAGATTTTCAGTTTGCTGGATTTTCGGAGCTGACGAAAAAACAATTTATAGAAACGCAATTACTTCGCAAAACATATATAATTATAACTATAAATTTACTAAACCGCCGTTACAGCCAAAATTGAAAGCTGTTGCTGGCGATCATAAGGTAACTCTTTATTGGAATAACTTAGCTGAAAGATCTGTAAACCCTGTTTATGGTCTTAACTTTGAAGGATATAGAATTTATAGAGGAACTGACGCTCAATTGACAGAAGCTCAGGTAATAACAGACGGATATGGCAATATAACTTATTATAAGCCTACTGCTCAGTTTGATCTTGTGGACGGAGTTAAAGGAATGCACCCGGTAGCCTTAGGTTCGGAAATGGGTTCGCAATATTCTACTGGAATACATTATTATATGGGCGACGACAGCGGTCTTCAGTACAGTTATGAAGACGCTACAACAAAAAACGGCGTTACGTACTACTATGCAATAGTAGCTTATGATAAAGGCTATTATACAGGGCTAGACGACAGAAATCTTGTTGAGGCGTCTCCTTCGGAAAGTCCATTCTCGTTTACATATAATTATGGAACGCTTGTGTCCCAAAGCCAAAACACTGCAATTGTGACTCCAAATGCGCAGGCGACCAACTATAATGCAGGGCATACCGATGCAGATAATGATGGATATGTTAAGCAGACTGCGGGTTCAAGAACTACGGGAAAAATAAAAGTGGATGCGATTGATCCGGATAAAATTCTAGACAAAAATAAGTATGAAATAACTTTTGTAGATACGGTAAATACGCTTGGAGAAAGAATTACTACACAGTACAGCGTTACAAATAAAACAACTGGCGCAGTATTGATTGATAAATACACGCTCCCAACTGATACGTCGGGTAGTGCAGTCAGCACGTGGCCGTCGACAATATTTGATGGATTGCAGCTAAACTTCCAGAATGTAAAGCCGACTTTAAAAAAAGTTTTGGCTTCGTCAGACTGGGCGGGAGGAGTTAAAACAAATCTTCAGGCAGTAATACTACAAGGCTCTACTGGTCTTATTCCTGCTAATTTCACTCTTGAAGTAACAGATGCGCCTGCATATCATCCATTTAAGAAAACAGATCAGGTTTACTTCAAATTATATGATACCAATACGCTAGACACGCTTGATTTCCTTTTTTCGAAGGATGTAAATGGAGATAATAAAATTGGCATAGGCGACGAAATATCTGTTCTTGCTTTAACAAGTGAGAAAAAATATGTAAAGGCGTGGAAGCTCCAGTTTATTGCTCCTGTAGATTCTACAGTTACTCCAATTGTTCCACAACCGGGGGACAAATATTATTTTGTAAGCGATAGTCCATTTGGTAAAAAAGATATTTTCCAAGTAAACACTACAGCTACAAATTTGAAAAAAGTTGCTGGAACTTCGTTAAACGAAATAGCCGTAGTGCCAAACCCTTATGTCCTGACTGCAACTTGGGAAAAACCTTCTACATTGCAGGGAAGAGGAGAAAGGAAAGTATATTTTATTCATCTGCCGGCTGAATGTACGATTCATATATTCACGCAAAACGGAACTTTGATAAAAACGCTTCATCATACTGGTTTAATGGCAAACGGAAGCGAACCCTGGGATATTACTACAAGCGAAGGTTTGGAAGTAGCATTTGGAATTTATGTGTTCCATATAGATTGCCCGGGTATAGGTTCTAAAATCGGCACATTCGCAATAATTAATTAAAATTTGGAGAACTGATGACACTCAAGCGAATAATAATAATATTAGCAATATTTTCATGGAATTCAATTTCATGGAGTCAGGGAGTCTCAAAAATAGGGACTACCGCCGCTCCCTTCCTTCAGATTGGAGCCGGTTCGCGCGCTACTGCGCTGGGTGAAGCATATACAGCCGTTGGCGAAGATGCTTCAAGTTTGTACTGGAATCCTGCGGGCATTGACAATTATGGCGGCAACGACGTTGTGTTTAATTACAGCGATTGGTTCGGCGGAATGAAATACGTTAATGCTGATGCAGTATTGCATTTAGGCGACGTAGGCAGCTTTGGAGCCTCAATAACGTCATTTTCCACCCCCGAAATGATAGTACGTACAGTGGACGAGCCAGAAGGTCTCGGCACTAAATTCGACGCGGCCGATATAGCTCTTGGCGTTGGTTATGCAAAAAGAATAACCGATAGGTTCTCCTTTGGAGCCAATTTCAAATATATTAACCGAAGAATATGGCATATGAACGCTTCTGCAATTGCTATGGACTTTGGTATTTTGTATCAGCTCCCTTGGAAAAATCTTAAACTTGGCATGGCAATTCAGAACTTTGGTTCAAAACTTCAGATTCAGGGCGCAGACGCAATTGTGTTCCATGATATTGACGCAACAATGTCTGGCAATAATGATCAGGTAATGGCCAGTCTTTATACAAAAGAATGGGCGCTGCCTTTAAGTTTTAAGTTTGGGTTATCGTATAAGCTGCAATTTGCCGACGATCACAGCATTTTGTTAGCCGCAGACTATATCCATCCGAACGATAACGTGCAGAGCGTTAATATGGGCGGAGAATATGGATTTCTAAATACGATCTTTTTTAGAGTAGGTTATAAGTCAATGTTTGTAAAGGACGCAACATTCGGTTTGACATGCGGAGGCGGAATTAAATTGAGTTTTGCGCAGATTGATTATTCCTTTATGAAACTGGAATATCTGGGTTCTGTACAACAGTTTTCGGTTAGTTTGACGTTCTAATTATTCGCATCATAGCGGAGTAGGAGTTAGAACATTTATTTATTGGTTACGGATATTTTATTTATAATTGATTTAAGATGCGTAATGAAGGATGCATTATTAAATCGTAATTATTCATAAACAACTAAATATAAATTAATTATTAGGAGAATCGTTATGCAAAAGTGGGTACGTTTTGCTCTAGTACTAATCCTATGCGCTTCAGGTTTTATACAAGCGCAAAAGATGTGGGTTCCATATTTTAGATTTCGGTGCGATAATAATCAAGCTGATAGGTATTTCCTTAGCAGCGAGGGACAGTTCGCAGGCGATCATAGATTTGCCGACGGCACAAATATGATTGCTTATCATATCGATCTTAATTTATTCAAAGATGTTCAGGCTAAAACTCCGTTGACTATACGTTTTCACGTTTGGAATGAATATCTTGTAAAGATCAGCGACGTTCCTATATCTTCTTCTGATCAGGGCGAAGTTGTAGCTCAATATACTAACGATCCTACTTGGCCTCCTTCAAACGGGGAAGAAGTATGGGCCGAAATTCCAATTCAACAGTATCTTGATCTTAATCAGACAGATATTTATTTAAGCTTCTTTGACGGACGTCCGCAAGACGGAATGGGTCCCAGCCTCGGAGAGTTAGGGCTCTATTATCAGGCAGACAGATCATCTATTCCAAATAACAGAGTCAATTGCGTTCTTAGCAACACAGGCTTAATTAATGTAGACGGAGCGTTTAGCGAATGGTCTACTCTTGGAACATGGACTCCAATTCAGAAAGGCGGAACTAACATTTTTTCTACAGGAACTATTGCGGATAATAATGATTTAAGCGGAAAAGCTGCGGTCGCTTTTGACGTGGATGACATTTATGTCGGCGCTCAAATCTTAGATTCTAAAGGTATTGTTGCCGGAGATAGTTTAATATTTTATATAGGCGATTATACTGTTACAGATTCGCTTAATAGTAAAGGCCACCAATCTATTAAAGTTGCTGACGGTTCTATGCTTAGCGGATACCGCAATAGGGTTGAACCTGATTACAGATTTGTAGTGGCAATAAACGAAGCTACTTCTATAATAAACGAAACAAATATTGTAAAAGGTTCAGTGCCTGGCGCTACTGTTAAAGTAGTAAAAAACGCTACTGGTTATAATGTAGAAGCACAAATTCCTTATACAAGTATTTATGTAAAAGATTCGGTTAGTAAAATTTACAAACCGGATACTTCTGCTTACAATCCTTTTGCGTTTCAGATTAAAACTGCAAGAGCCGCTCTTGGAACAGGGCTAAATTCAGATATAGATATAGACCCTTCTTCATGGGCTTTTAAAACAAACTTTATTGATAAAAGAGCAGTTAACACAGATACTCTTGCAAAAGGTTATATAAAAATAATTACTCCTGGCTCTAACGATAAGGATTATTTAGTCGCTAAGTATCCGGGCAGCAGCGACGCTAATCACAGATGGGCAGACAATACAGATACTATCGCTTACCATTTTGATGTAGCAAAACTTCTTGCTGCTGTTCCTAATCAAGACGTATATATTGGCTTTCATATAAAAAATGAATATGTGGTTTCATATGCATCGGGTATTGATAGTCTAAAGACACAGTTAGCTGTATGGTCAACAAAAGGAGTCCCATGCACTGACGGCTCTAATGTAACGGACGTAGAAGTATCTCTTCAATCAATGCAGAAAAAAGGCATAGCCGATTTATATATATTCTTAACAGACGGTATTCCTACAGATGGATGGGGCGCTTCAGTTGATAAAATAAGCGTTTATTACAAAGGCGTATATGCAACAACAAATCCTATTTCATTCATTCCTGGCACAGGTTCAAATGGCGACGCTGCTTATTTAGTAGCTGACTCAGGCTCAGGTTCAAACAGCACTCATCGTTGGGCTGACGGAAATAGTTCATTTGGTTATAAATTTGATTTGAAAGCTCTTAAAGCAAATATGAAACCGAATACTGAATTATTCTTTAATGTTAACATGCAAAATGAATGGGTCGTTTCTGTAGCTAAATCAGAAAAAGACAATCAGATTGAACTTGAACGTTGGAGCGTTAAAAATGTTCCTGTCACAGACGGTTCAAATCTTGGTTATCACAAGTATTCACTAAAAAGCTATATGGATGCAGGCTGGGATAATGTAGTATTTTTCTTCAAAGACGGCGTTCCTGCAGACGGATGGGGTCCTGCTCTTTATAATGCAGGCATTATTTCACAATCCATCCAAGGATACTATCAATTTGATCAATTTGTTCCAAGCAGTGCGGTTACTTCTGAAGTTAATTATTTAGTAACAGGTCACGAAGGTTCAGGCGTTGGTAATGACCACAGATGGGCTGACGGCGGTTCTGATGTTTGTTATCGCTTCAACAAAGCAGATTTATTGAAGAAATCAAATAACGTAGACGATATTATCGTGACATATAAAATAAACAATGAATATTGCGTATCAGTAGCTCAGGGTCTTGATAGCTTAAGAGATACGATTGCAATATGGAGCACTAAAGGAGTTCCATGTACAGACGGTTCAAATACTATCACTATCGCAACAAAATTGAAACCTTACTTCGATTTAGGCTGGAGTGATGTTTACTTGTTCTTTACAGATGGTATTCCTTCAGACGGATGGGGTCCTTCTATATGGAATGTAGCGTTGACAACATTACAGGACGTAGTTGCTGGCGTTAAGAAAGTAAGTTCTACTATTCCTGATAAGTTTAACATTTATCAGAATTATCCTAATCCTTTCAATCCTGAAACAACTATTAAATATGACATACCAGTTTCAGGAAGAATATCTTTGACCGTTTATGATATTCTTGGACGTGAAGTTAAAACTCTTGTTAACGAAGTTCAAACAGCCGGAAAGTATCAGGTTACCTGGAAAGGCGACAATAATTTCGGCAGAAAAGTTGCAAGCGGCATCTATCTTTATAGAATCAATTTTGCAGACAAAATGCAAGTTGCTAAAAAGATGATTATGCTTAAGTAATTATTTAGTCTATGCAAGCGGAGACATTATAATCTCCGCTTGCTTTTTATTTATACTTGATTTTATAATAAGCGTTATCTTTATACGAGCGGCCGCTTAAAAAGTAGTGATGAATTTGCCGCAATTCCTTAAATAATAACATTTTTAATACTATTTAATAATACTATTAAAACAATTTTATTCTAATATTTACGGCGTATGTTTAACAAAATGTGTGTAAAAATGAAAAATTTAGTGAATTACCTGAAGAGTAGAAAAAGTGTGCCATTACTATCGAACATCTTGATGTTTACATTTTTAGTCCCAGTTTTAATATGCTATTCCTGTACCGCAAGTTCAAACCCTGTTGATAAAGGAGACTCTACACAAACTAGTTTTACGCCTACCCGAATATCGGGCAGCCCATATCCAGTTTCGCAATGCCCTGATACATTGTTTGCTGTAGATGAATCTAATTTTTCTGATTCGCAACTTCTTGCAATCCATACTTTGCAAGGCATAGTAGCTCAAAGTAAGCCAAGGATATTTGTTTTCAAAGGCTCGGATGGCAACGCTGTTTGGTTAAATGAATTACAAAAAACCTATGGAATACGAGCGGATTATACATATCAATCAGATTTCAAAGGGTTAATAAACAAGTTTAAAGGTTATGTAAGCGGTTATATAATTACTACTCTTACAGAACCTGCGGCGTATGTCGCATTATCAATGTCTGGTATAAAAAAAGCCATAGCGGTTACGAGTTTAGATGAACAGACATTAAAAGATTTAGGTCTTACAAAAATAGAAGATGTTACTAATCAGGATTATGCCACGTTTTATAATAAATATAATAACGAAATAAATAAAAATATAATTTGTTTACAAACAAACGATAAACTTAACTTTTTAGGCGATTATGCGGCTTTCGCTAAATCGATGTATTATCATGGGACTTTAAATTCTTCTATATCATCGCAAGTCTTTTCTGGTCTGAGCCCAAATGCGGCTTTATTTGGTTGGGATGGCGAGTTTAATCTTGTTAAGACAGCCTCGCAAAATTCAATTATGGTGCATGCCGCAGATTATTGTTCAAATCTTTCCGTTTATTCAAATATTGGCGTAGAAACAAAACAGCAACAGCATGTAATTGACACTACAGTTAAAAAAGACGTTCATACAGTATGCTTCCTTCTGACGGACGGCGACAATTTACAATGGGACATTGGAACTTTGTATTTTAACTCAAACTGGTTTGGAAGCGAATATCGCAAACATGCAAATATTGGCTGGACTATTTCTCCGGCTATGTGCGAAGTAGCTCCTACGATCTTAAAAAAGTTTTATGATAATGCCGGAACAAAAGACGGCGGCAGAGATTATTTTGTGGCAGGCCCTTCGGGCTTAGGCTATATGTTCCCTGAAGTATATCCTCAGTTAGAATCCTATGCTAAGCTTACTAATGATTTTATGAAAAAATCAGATCTAAGTATTGTTAATTTAATTGGCAATTCAATGAGCTCGACTTGTTTAACTCCTTTTGCAAGTCAAGATCAGATAGATGCAATTTTCTTTTATTATTATTCCGACTATTCAGGCGGCAAAGGGAAAATTACATGGATCAATGGCAAACCAATTATTACCGGTCGGCTTACTCTTTGGAAAGGCACGTTTGAAGATCCAATTTCATTGTCTGAAAAAATTAATTCTCTATCAACAGATATTACTTCTCAAAGCGCTTATTCGCTTATTCCCGTTCATGTATGGTCTACAAATGTAAGCGACGTAGTAACGGCAATAAGTTATTTTAATAAGAACGTACGGGTAGTTACTCCAGACGAATTTGTAAAATTAATCAAAAAAAACATAGCTCATTAAAACATGATTAAAAAAATATTTTTCCTTTTGTTATTCGGCATATGCAGTATTTATTCGCAGGAACCGTTTAGGATGGCTGATAGCCCTTACCCGGTTTCTAAAAGACCTGACACTTTATATAGGATAACCCAAAGTTATGTGACTGCAAACCAATGGATTACAGTAGGAACCTTGCAAGGGCTTCTTGCCAAGACTAAGCCGCGTATTTTTAGAGTTACAAATTCTGCTAATCAAAATTGGCTGGATGATTTGCGAGATAATTATGGCGTCAAGGTGCTTTTAGATTATGATCAAAGTTTTATGAGCTTAATCGCAAGATTTAAAAGCGAAATACCAGGCTACGTGATTTGTAATTCTAATGATAACTCGTTAAATGTGGCAATATCGCTTTGTGGAGTTGAAAATGCAATTGCCGTAACTTCCGAAAATGTATCTCTTCTTGATTATTACAAAATTCCCAAACTAGCAGATGTGAGAGGCAAAGACGAGTATTGGTTTTTTGATAATTATAAAGATAAAATTAATAAACGAAATTTAGTCTTTAATGATTATTCAAAAATGAACAACCTTTCGGATATGGCTGTATTTGGCGGTATGATGACATTTTGGAATACGTCTTTTACGGATAACACAACAAAAATATTTAGTTCCTTTAAAGATAATGGCGGAGCTGTTTTATACGGATGGGGCTTTGACGAGTATCAGCTTGTTAAACAGGTTTCGCCTTATAATTTAATGGTAAATTGTTCTGATTATGCAAACAACCTGTCTACTCTCTGTAATTTTTATACGGAAGTAAAGCAGAAAGAACCAGTAATTGATTCAAATCCGCCTCAATCAGCGCATACAGTATGCTTCCTTATGTCAGACGGAGATAATGTTCAGTGGATACTTAACAGCATGGCCGCCGACCCGAAATGGTACGGAAGTTCAAACCGGGGTAAAACAAATATTGGATGGACTATTGCTCCGGCAGTAACAGAGCTAGCGCCAACAACAATTAAGTATTTATATGACCATGCGGTAGTAGGAGCTTCAGGAAACGATAACTTTGTCGCTTCGCCTTCCGGGCTTGGTTATGTTTTTCCTGATGCATTAGGTAATGAGGCAAAATTTGCTTCCATGACGAATGACTATATGAAAAGAGCAGATTTAAGAATAGTTAACATAATTGGCAATGACGATAGCGATCAGTATATGAAGCCTTTTATGGATCAATCTCAAATTGATGGGATTTTGTTTTATTATTATTCTAATTATGCCCAAGGCGCTGGCAAAATCAAGTTTGTAGACGATAAACCGGTAGTCCATGGGAAATATAACCTTTGGAGCGGCACATATGAAACTCCGGCTTCTCTGGCTGCTAAATTAAACGCGGCTTCAAAAAACATCTATTCCAGCTCGTCTTATACTTTAGTCCCAGTGCATGTTTGGACAAACTCTGTAGACGATATTGTAACTTGTTCAAAGCTGCTCGATAGCACAGTTCGCGTAGTTACTCCTACTGAATTTATAGCTCTGATTAAAAAAAATCTGGCGCCGAGAGATTCGGCGTTGACGTTTGCAACTAACGATAATAGCGTTGAAAAAAATTATTTAGCAAGCTCAAATAAAGGAACAGGAGTAGACGCTTCACATAGATGGACTGTTACGCCGGATAAACTTGTATATCATTTCCCGATCGACCAATTAGTAAATCTTTGCGGCGGTCAGACAGATATAAAAGTTGATATTACAGTTGCAAATGAATATGTTATTTCGGCGTCGTCAAACTCTGATAGCGCCGGGACGGAACTTTACCGCTGGAGCAAACTGGGAACTCAGGTTCATGACGCATCTAATAAAACGACGTTATCTATTGGGCTTACCCCTTATATTAAAAATGGCTGGAAGGATTTATATTTAACAATTGCTGATGGAAATAAATATGATACTTATGACGCTTCGGTTTATAATGTGTCAGTATTAGTTCCCAAAAAAGTAACTTCCGTTAACGATAAAACAAAACAGACCCCGGTTAGTTTTAGTCTCGCTCAAAATTATCCAAATCCGTTTAATCCGTCAACATTAATATCGTATTCGCTTAATACATCAGGACGCGTAAAGCTTGAGATATTCGACGTTCTTGGAAGACACATAAAAACACTTGTAAATTCAGATCAGAATTCAGGCAGTTATACTGTCTCCTGGAACGGCAAAAACGACAAAGGCGCTATTATGGCAAACGGAGTTTATTTTTACAGGTTAAACAATGGTCAGGCGGCGATAACAAAAAAGATGATAATTAATAAATAATTTTATTATAAACGCAAAAAATCAGAAGCAATAAGTGAAATTAAATTATAACAAAATAATTAAGTCGAAAACCGGATATACAGTATTAATACTTGCGTTAATTTCTTTTTCAACATTATTCTGTCAAACTAAAAACGAGATAGTTTTACAGGTAAACGGGAGGAAAATTGGAATAGACGAATTTAGCAGCAGGTTTAACAGCGTTCCTATAGCTGATAATTTATATTCGGTTGACGAACTTAAAGAGAATATATTATGTACGCTTGTTGCAGAAACGGTGTTCTCTTTAGAAGCGGCTTCCAACAACCTTGGGGAAATGCCGCAGATGAAGTTATTTATCGACGAATATCATAAAGAAGCTCTTTATGAAAAATGGATGGACGCTGAAGTAAGGAGCCAGATAAAGATTACGCCGGAGGAAATGAAAGCCGCTTATAAAAAGCTGATAGAAAAAAGAGTGGTTGAATATTGGACGGCTCCGAATGAAAAAGAAGCAAAAAAAACGGTTCTTGATATAAAAAATAATAAAGCCCGTGAAGCCGATGGAGTTAAAGAACTTGCCTTTTCGGAATCGCTGGAAAATATTGAAGATGCGGTTTACTCATTAAAAGGAACTGAGATTTCAAAACCGATAAAAGTAGACGACGAGTATTATATTTTCAGGCTTAAAAAAACAGAACCTCATCCAAATTATTCCAAAGAAAATTTTATTTACTGGCAGCCTGTTTTAGATAAACTTATTCGAAACCGCAAGGAATTATCTGTAGTAAGCGAAAAATTGAGCGTACTTATGAAAGATAAAGGCTTCAGCGTAAATTCGGACGCATATAAGTTTGTTGTTAGCGAGCTTGACGCCGTTATCTATAAAAATGGCGAGTTGAAAGCTCCTCAGCCTGAAGCTATTCAACAGGAAATTGCATTTAAGAAATTAAGCTCTGAAGAAAAACAAAATACTCCGCTGATATTTCTGAAAAACGGAAAAACAATCTCAGCCGGCGAGTTTTGGAAAAAACTTATCGTAAGTCCTTATCCAATGAATTATAAAAATCCTAACGATCTAAAAAAAGGTTTGATGGAGATTATTCAGAGAATTATTCTGATGGATAACATCAGCGACGCGGCAGTTAAAAAAGGCTATGAGTCTTCCTATTACGTCAATTATCAGACTGATATGTGGAAGAATAATCTGCTTGCGTATGCCTTTATAAATGAAGTTACAAAATCAATTCATTTAGATGAAAAAAGACTTGTAGCTTTTTATGACACAACAAAAAACAACTATGTGGAACCAGAAAAACGAAGAATAATTCCGTTAATAGTAAAAGACAAAACTCTTGCGGAAGAACTTTCTGGACGGATTAAAAACGGCGAAGACATTGCTGTTTTAGCTAAAAAATACAGCTTAAACAAAACAACAATTAATGATAACGCCCCCGGAATCTTTATAACTGAAGATTATTGGGGCGGCCTTGGCAAAAACATTTTCAAAATGAGACCAGGCGAAATTAAAGGGCCGGTTTTTCTTGAAGATACCAGCTATGCAATAGTTAAACTTTTAGAAATACAAAAAGCCTCTGTTCTTAAATATGACGAAGTAAAAGACAAAGTTTATTCCAGGCTTCTTGATAATGAACTCCAGCAAAAGCTTGCTGATCATCTCAAGACGGTAATAAAAAAATATGAAATTACAATTAACCGTGCGGCTCTTAAAAAGGTAGAATACGCAGGCGGAAATATAAGCGTAAAAAAGACGCACTTTCCTTTGCGGAATGCGGCTCCTTCGTTTCCGTTATTTGGGCATGATGCAAAATGGTATACTGAAGGAGTAATAAGCAAATAAAGCTTATCCCAATTGATTAATCTGATATCGCCGCAAAAAAATTGTAAAAATATAATTGTTAAATATTAATAACTGCTATTGAAGTGAGGATTTATATATGAATAGCAAATTGTTTCGTTATACGTTCGTTGCCGCTTTAGGGGGAATGTTGTTCGGTTTTGATACGGCTGTAATATCTGGAACCATTCCATTTATTACAAAGTATTTTCAGCTTTCAGAGGTTTTGGTGGGCTGGACGGTAAGTTCGGCGCTGATAGGATGTATATTCGGTTCCATCTTTGTCGGCAAGCCGGCTGACAAATGGGGCAGAAAGAAAATGCTTTTTGTTACTGCGTTATTATTTTTGTTCTCGGCTCTTGGGACGGGATTTGCGCCTTCTTTTTCATTCTTTATAGTTGCGCGCTTTATAGGAGGCATCGCAATAGGAGGAGCTTCAGTTCTTTCTCCAATGTATATAACGGAAATTGCTCCGTCTGAAAAAAGAGGACGGCTTGTAGCCACGGCTCAGCTGGCAATAGTTCTTGGTATTTTGCTGGCATTCTTTTCCAATTATGTATTGATTGGAACTGGCGAAAACAATTGGCGTTATATGCTGCTTGCCGGTAGTATTCCTGCTACTTTGTTCTTTGCGCTCCTTTTCACCGTAGGCGATAGTCCCCGCTGGCTTATTAAAATTAACAAAATTGACAGAGCTAAAAAAATAATTGCAGACGTTAATCCAAAGGGGGACACGGATAAAACAATTAATGAAATAATTAAAACGATTAATAATGAAACCACTCCCAATCTCTCGGTTATGTTCCGTAAGCCGTACCTTAAACTTGTATTAATCGGCATAGCCGTCGGGATGTTTAACCAGTTTACCGGTATAAACGTTATTATGTATTATGCTCCAACAATTTTGAAATATGCCGGTTTTTCTGACGATTCCGCTTTAATGCAAACTGTATTAGTGGGAGTAACTAACCTTGTCTTTACTGTTTTGGCAATGTCTGTCATAGATAAAATTGGCAGAAAAATGCTGCTATTAATAGGCGCGGTTGGAATGTTTGTCTTTTCAGGACTGTTCTCAATTACATTCTTTATGCATGCATTTGGAGGCTATATGCTTCTTATTTTCATGGTAGGGTTTATCGCTTTTTTTGCGTCTTCGCAGGGCGTAGTCATCTGGGTACTCTTATCGGAAATGTTTCCAAATAATGTAAGAGCAAGAGGCAGCTCAATTGGAACGTTTTCGCATTGGTGCTTTAATGCCGCTATAGCATTTTTGTTCCCTGTAGCTGCAAAAGCTTTTGGAGTAGGCCCTATATTCGCTTTTTATTCTATCGCAACGCTTGTCAGCTTTTTCTTTTTTAAGAAATACCTTGTAGAAACAAAAGGGAAATCACTCGAAGAGCTGGAACAGTATATGTTGTCGGATAAATCAAAATAAACAGTTGACATGAGTAGCCTGCAGGCTGATGCTGCAAGAGTTCTTGCTCCTCATATGTGATAAACAGATAGAATTAAAGCCTAAATAAGAATCAATTTAGCTGGAGAAAAAATGAGAAAAATGCTTATGCTTTTTTTCCTTGCCGCATTGGCATTGAATGCGCAGGATAAAGTAACAAAAGAAAATGTTGCGGACTTCGTAAATCCGCTGATCGGGACAGAATCTGATTTTAAATTATCAAATGGCAATACTTACCCGGCAGTCGCTCTGCCTTGGGGAATGAATTTCTGGACTCCTTATACCGGCCCTATGGGGGACGGCTGGCAGTATTCGTATGGAGCTAAGAAAATAAGAGGGTTTAAACAAACTCATCAGCCATCCCCATGGATAAATGATTACGGCGCTTTTTCAATTATGCCCGTAACAGGCGAACTAAAATATAAACAGGATGACAGAGCTTCCTGGTTTTCGCACAAGAGAGAAACAGTAAAACCTTATTATTATAAAGTTTATCTTGGCGATTATGACGTGTGGGTTGAAATGGCTCCTACAGAAAGAGCCGCCAGTTTCCGTATCGCTTATCCTGGTAAAACTCCGTCATATCTTGTGTTAGACGCTTTCTTTAAAGGCTCTTATGTAAAAATAATTCCTAAAGAAAGAAAAATTATTGGATACTGCCGTAATAATAGCGGCGGAGTTCCGGAAAATTTTCATAATTATTTTGTGCTGACTTTTGATACGGATTTTGAAGAAGTATCAACCTGGGATAGCGCAGGAATTGCAAAAAATAATTTGGAAAAAGAAGGAACGCACGTCGGCGCAATTATCAAATTTAAAGGGAATGAAAAAAGAAACGTTAATATAAAAGTAGCTTCTTCCTTTATTAGTTATGATCAGGCGGCGCTAAATCTAAAAAGCGAAATTGGAGATAAATCGTTTGATCAGGTAAAAGAAAGCGCAAAAAACGCCTGGAGTAAAGAACTTATTAGAACTCATGTTGAAGGCGGAACGCATGACCAGAACGTAACTTTTTACACTGCATTATACAGGCTGCTGCTTTTCCCAAGAAAATTCTACGAAATTGACGCTAACAAACAAGTAATGCATT
Source organism: Ignavibacteriales bacterium UBA1304 (assembly GCA_002307295.1). Taxonomy (GTDB): domain Bacteria; phylum Bacteroidota; class Ignavibacteria; order Ignavibacteriales; family Ignavibacteriaceae; genus UBA1304. The sequence continues at coordinate 216,513 of DBTY01000004.1, read as the reverse complement.
ATAGCCCTTATAACGGTCAGGTTTTACCAGGATTCCTTTATACGGATAATGGGTTCTGGGATACTTTTAGGGCGGTATATCCTTACTTTACTATTATGTACCCTGATATTGACAGCGAAATTATGAACGGACTTGCCAACACTTATAAAGAAAGCGGCTGGCTGCCTGAATGGGCAAGCCCAGGGCATAGAGAATGTATGATCGGTTCTAATTCAGCTTCTCTTATTGCAGACGCTTATATTAAAGGAATAAGAGGGTTTGATATAAATACGTTATTTGAAGCGATAATGAAAAACTCTAAAAACGCAGGGCCTTTAAGCTCAGTCGGCAGAAAAGGCGTGGAGTATTATAACAATCTTGGTTACATCCCTTATAACGTTAATGTAAACGAAAATGTAGGCAGAACTCTTGAATACAGCTACGATGATTTTACAATAATGAAACTTGCAAAACTAATGAACAAACCGCAGTCGATTGTAGATACGTTTGCAAAGAGAGCATTTTATTATAAGAACGTATTTGATAAATCGACCAATTTTATGCGCGGCAGAAACTTAGACGGTAACTGGCAGAGTCCATTCCGCCCGGATAAATGGGGCGATGCATTTACGGAAGGCTGCTCTTGGCATTGGACCTGGTGTGTGTTCCATGATCCACAGGGACTTATTGATTTAATGGGCGGTAAAGAAAACTTCGTCCAGAAATTAGACTCTTTGTTTATTGCGGCTCCAACATTTGACGATTCGTATTACGGAGCTCAGATCCATGAAATTACCGAAATGGTTATTGCCGGAATGGGGCAATTTGCTCATGGAAACGAACCTCAGCATCATGGCCTTTACTTATACGATTATGCAGGCGCTCCATGGAAAGCTCAACAACACGTCAGAGAAACAATGGACTTATTATATACGCCATATCCTGACGGTCTTTGCGGAGATGAAGATAACGGGCAAATGTCTGCGTGGTATGTTTTCTCGGCTTTAGGTTTTTATCCGGTTTGTCCTGGCACTGATCAGTATGTAATAGGGACTCCTTTATTTGCTAAGGCTACTCTTACGCTCGAAAACGGAAAGAAATTCGTTATTGAGGCAAAGAATAATTCAAAAGATAATTATTACATAAAAGATGCGAAATTAAATAATAAAGCTTACAGTAAAAATTATATAACTCACGAAAGTATTCTTAAGGGCGGAAAACTGCAATTTGAAATGAGCGGAATACCGAACAAAAAAAGAGGGACAAATAAAGAAGATTTGCCTTATTCGTATTCGACTGAAGTTGGTAGTAAAACAAAATAATTTTCGTAAGTCTATTTTAACGGATTAATTACATGAAAAAATGGAGTAATAAATGAAATTTAAGACTTTTCCAGTGTTTCTTGCATTTCTTGCAATGGGTTTTGGCGATGCAGTAGGACCTTTTGTAGGGCTTGCAAAGAACGAATTTACATTAAGCAACGCAATGGCTTATTTAATTCCTTTTATGGGTTTTATAATGTTCGGACTTTTATCAGTTCCTATGGGCATTATTCAGGCAAAGAAGGGGAAAAAGTTTATTCTGCTTACCGGGCTTGTTGTTATGCTGCTTGGCATTGTAATTCCAATATTTGGCCTTTCTCAGTTTTATTTATTACTCTTAACCGTACTATTGTTAGGCGCAGGAGCGACAATCTTACAGGTGGCGGGTAATCCAATTATGCGAGACGTATCTTCGGATGGCAAATATTCAAGAAATCTTTCGTTAGCCCAATTTGTAAAAGCTATTGGTTCTTTAACCGGACCGGTTATCCCTGCTGTAGCAGCTGCATATTTTGCCGCCGACTGGAAGATACTATTCCCGATTTATTCTGTGTGTTTAATAATAACGATTATTGCAGTTTCTACTTTGAACGTTCAGGAAAAAAAATCGGAAAGCGGAGATCCTGTCACTCTTGCCTCCTGCCTGGCGCTTCTTAAGAATGGATATGTGGCAATGATGGTCGCTACTATATTCTTGTATGTAGGAGCCGAAGTTTGTATGAGCTCAGGAATTCCTATTTATTTAGAATCGCAATTCGGAATAAAAATAGAAAAGCTTGGTCTTCTTGGCACTGGGTTATTTTTTACTACGCTAATGATAGGAAGATTTTTAGGCGGAATAATACTTAATTGGATTTCGCCAAGAAAATTCTTTATATGTACAGTTGTAATTTCTATAATTGCCATGCTTGGTTTATTTACAGGCGTTGCGGTAGTTGTCTTGTTCAGCGTAATTCTGATAGGTCTTGGTTTTGCAAATATCTTTCCGCTTGTTTTTTCAATTACAGTAGACGCTATGCCAGAAAAAACGAACGAACTTTCAGGTCTGATGGTTACAGCCATAGTCGGCGGAGCCTTTGTGCCGCCTTTAATGGGATTAGTAGCAGATAAAACTACAGTATCATTTGGATTTATAGTGCCGCTTGCAGCTTTAGTATACATGGCTTTTGTAGCAGTTAAAAATCTTAAAACAGTATCAATTTAAACGGGTAAAAAAAATGAGCGATAAAGATAAAAGAATTGTAATGACGTTAGACGCTGGGGGAACAAATTTTGTTTTCTCCGCTATGCAGAATCACGAGCAGGTAGTTGAAGATATAGTTCTTCCTTCGCATGCAGATAATCTTGATCAGTGTCTGGCAACATTAGTTGACGGTTTTACACAGGTAAAAGCGCGTTTGATGGAAAACCCTGTAGCAATAAGTTTTGCTTTCCCTGGACCAGCCGATTATCCTAACGGTATTATAGGCGATTTGCCTAACTTGCCGGCATTTAAAGGCGGAGTAGCTCTTGGCCCAATGCTGGAAAACAAGTTCGGAATTCCGGTATTTATAAATAATGACGGCGATTTATACGCTTATGGCGAAGCTATTGCGGGATTTCTTCCTGCTGTGAACAATCTGCTTGAATCTGCCGGAAGCCCAAAACGTTATAAAAATCTTCTTGGGCTTACTATTGGCACCGGTTTTGGCGCGGGCATAGTTAGAGATGGGAATTTATTTGTAGGCGATAATTCAATTGCCGGAGAAATATGGCTCCTGCGCGATAAATTATGTCCTCAGACGCACATTGAAGAGCATGTTAATATCAGCGGCGTAAAAAAGGCTTTCGGACGCGCCGCTAAGATAGCTTTTGAGGATACTCCTACTCCTAAAGAAATATATGAGATAGCGACAGGCGCAGTTAAAGGAAATAAAGACGCCGCTATTTCCGCTTTTAATGAAATGGCTGAAGCTGCGGGCGATGCAATTGCCAACGCTATAACATTGATTGACGGACTTGTAGTAATAGGAGGAGGGTTATCAGGCGCAGCCAGCGTGTTCCTGCCTGCAATTGTGAACGAAATGAACGGCAATTTTACGAGACCTGACGGAACAACATTTAAAAGATTAGTAGCTAATGTTTATAACCTTGAGGATGTAATCCAGCGCGATAAGTTCGTTACTGGCGCTCAAAAAGAAATTACAGTTTATGGCTCTCAGCAAAAAATCAAGTATGATTCCGAAGCAAGAATAGGAATAGGAATTTCGAGAATAGGCACAAGTAAAGCTATTATTATTGGAGCTTATGCTTTTGCATTAAAATCGCTTGATAAAGTGAAATAAGAATAAACAGCTTATTTCTATTATAGAGTTACTCTATAAAATTTACGGCAGATAAGGGGCGCTTAAGTTATTCTCGTTTATACATTGGAACCTAATTGTTTTAAGCGCCTTCTGCCATTATATATATACTTTATGATGAACAGCAATAAAATTTTGATAAAAAAAATAGAAAGACAATGCGGCAATATGTTTATGCCGCCAGATCAATTATGAAGATATGCGCATATTTATTAAGCATTTCCGAAATTAATTAAACAACAAAAAACTATTCTGCGAGGAAAAATGAAAGGGAAAATTGCTTTATTACTATTATTAGTTCTTATTCTTGCCAGTACAACTCAAATAATTCAAGCTCAGACAAATGTCGATAATGTAATCCATAAATTGACGGTGTTTGGCAACGCGCCATTTAAAGACTGGAAGTATTCGACTGATTTTTCTGCAAAACCGGAAGAACTTTCCGCTTTGGGATACGACGATTCAAAATGGCATAAAATTGCTCTTAGTCAAGATATATTCATCGATTCCTGCTGGATGAGAAAGGAAATTACGCTCCCCACTTTTTTGGCGGGCAAACCTTTGCCTTCAAATCTGACTTTTGAAGTAAGCGTTGACGATTACGGATATATGTTTATCAATGGCGAGTCTAAGGGAAAATTTCCGGAACACGGAGAATTTACGCTTCCTGCAAACAGCAAGCCGGGCGATAAAGTAGTTATTCTGATTAAGGCAATTAATACCGGCGGCCCTATGAAGATATACCGCGCGCAATTACGCTCTGGCACTAGCGAAGAAATTAACAATATTATTACCGACCTGACAATAAGTTTAAAAGTAGGGCAGAAACTTTTAAGTTTTGATACGCATCAATCGAGCAATAATGTTACAGTAGATCCAGGTATCGATAAATCCAAAATGGATAAAAATGAAAAAGAGCGCCTGAACGCTTTGCTCCAAAACATCGTAACTCATATTGACCTTTCTGCGCTTGAAAACGGAGAGGGAGATAAATTTATAAAATCGGTTGAAAAGGTTAAAGACGAATTAAAACCAATTTCTGAATATGCAAAGAGATTTACAATTCAGTTTGCAGCAAACGCGCATATAGACGCCGCATGGCTTTGGCGTAAAAAGGAAACTGTAGAAGTTTGCGATCATACGTTTTCGTCGGTTATGAATATGTTTAAAGCAAGAGATAGATTTACATATTCGCAAAGCGCTGCGGCCTATTATGAGTGGATTGAAAAAAATGACCCCGCTCTTTTTGATAAAATTAAGGAGAAAGTAAAAGAGGGAAGGTGGGAAATAGTAGGAGGAGAATGGGTCGAGCTGGATTGTAATCTGCCTAGCGGCGAATCCTGGTATCGACAATTCTTATATGCCCAAAAGTACTTTGAAAAGCATTTTGGTAAAAAAGCAGTAATAGGCTGGAACCCGGATTCGTTTGGGTATAACGCCAACCTGCCAATGTTTTTTAACAATGCAGGAATTGACGCATTCGTTACTCAAAAAATCGGCTGGAACGACTCAAATGTTTTTCCATACAGATTATTTTGGTGGCAAAGCCCTGATAGTTCAAGAGTATTAACGTATTTCCCATTTAATTATATTAGCACAGTAAACGATCCTTACTCTTTTGCAGATCAGCTTCGCCAATATGAAGCAAACACAGGCATTACTAAAATGATGGTTCTGTTTGGAATTGGCAACCATGGAGGCGGTCCTTCAATTGAAATGATGGGCAGAATTGACAAGTTCGAAAAATTGACTATATATCCAAAGATAGAATTTGGGACTTCGGAAGATTATATTAAATATCTTCGTACAAACGACCTTACAAATTTACCTGTATGGAAGGACGAACTGTATCTTGAGTATCACAGAGGAACCCTTACAACACAGTCGGATATAAAAAAATGGAACCGTTCCAGCGAAGTATTGCTATCTAACGCTGAAAAGTTTAGCGCATTTTCATCTCTTAGCGGACAATCGTATAAATCAGACGATCTGCATCAGGCATGGAAAAACGTTTTATTCAATCAGTTCCATGATATTTTGCCAGGCTCCAGTATTCGCGAAGTTTATGTAGACGCTAATCAGGATTATAAAGAATCAGAAAAAATTGGCAAGCATGTTCTTGGTTCGTCTATAGATTATATCTCGGCGGAAGTAAATACATCCTCTATGAAGCATTGCAAACCTATCGTTATTTTTAACCCTCTATCATGGGAAAGAAACGACATTGCAGAATTAGCTTTGCCTTATGCGGACGAAAAAGATTATTCAATAATTGACGAAACGGGTAAAGAAATAGCTTCACAGATAATAACTAAATCAAAATATGAAAGAAGCATTATTTTTGAAGCTAAGAATGTCCCTTCGCTGGGTTATAAAGTATATGGCTTAAAAGATAAAAAAAGCCAGCTTGCGGTTGAAAATGTAAAAGTCGACAAGCAAAGTATAGAAAATGAATTCTTCAAGGCGTCGGTTGACTCTACTGGCTGGGTAAAAAGTATTTATGATAAGAAGAACGGAAAAGAAATTCTTACCGGATACGGAAACAAATTGCAGCTGCTTGAAGATAAACCGAAAGAATATGAAGCCTGGAATATTGGTTTTACCGGGAAAGAATATTTCTCTAAATTCAGAAAGGCGGAAGTTCTTGAGCAGGGGCCAGTAAGAAGCATTTTAAGATTATATAGAGATTATCTTAATCCGGGAGTCGTAAAGGCTTTCCCTACGGAAGATTTTCCTTCCAGTTTTTTTACGCAGGATATTATTTTGTATAAAGGGACGGACAGAGTTGATTTTACAACCAGCGCCGAATGGTGGGAAGAAAAGACAATGCTGAAAACAGTTTTCCCTGTAGCCGCGTACGATTCAAGTGCGACGTATGAAATACCTTATGGCAAAATAAAACGCGCTACTACGGCTAATAATTCTTTAGACAAAGCCAAATGGGAAGTCGCCGGAGCAAAGTGGGCTGATCTTTCGGATGATAATATGGGCGTCAGCATTTTGAATAAAGCAAAATACGGTTACGATATCAAGGGCAACGTTATGCGTCTCTCTCTGCTTCGTTCGCCAAAGTATCCGGATAAAATGGCCGATATGGGAAATCATTCTATGGATTATGCTCTTTTTATTCATAAAGGAAAATCGTTAGAAAGCACAATACAGAAAGGCTACGAATTCAACTATCCTTTGATTACAGCTTTGACAGATAATCATAAAGGGAGTTTGCCGGCTGATTATTCATTTATGAGCGTTGAGCCAAAGAATATCATTATTACGACGGTAAAGAAAATAGAAGAGCCTGGCTCTGACGCTGTGATGATCCAGTTTTACGAAACGGAAGGTAAGGATACAGACGTTCAATTAAAGCTTCCTAAAACTGTAAACAAGGCGTTCCTTTCCAATTTCCTTGAGGAAGAAGTTCAGCCAATTAAGGCGGAAGGGAAAACTATTAACCTAAAAATAAAAGGTAATTCATTGAAAACGCTAAGAGTTGTTTTTAACAAACAGCGTTAATAAAATCTATTGTAAATTATTTTTCTTGAGCAAGCTTTATTAAGGAAGACTCCACCTTATATGCTTAAAGCTGGTCGGCCGGTTTTTAATTAAACCGGCTGATTTTTTTATCCCAAATTAAACGATAGAAAAAGAAATAGCGCTGAATTTTTCCCAACAGACCATAAACCATTCTATGCGTTTTTATGCTCGCGGCATTTTAAGGCTTACTTGATTCCCCCCAATTACTAAATATTATAGCATACCCCAAAAAACTGGACAATAATTTAAAGCGGTGGAAGATTGAATACGTTATTCGGTTTATCGCCTTGTCCGATAACATTACTTTTTTAATTTGAAAATATAAGGGGAGCGTCTAATAAAAGGCGGCGCCATTTATCAGCTTTGAAACTTATGCCAAGTTCAACAAAATTGGAACCATCTTCAATTTTATTCAATGGCAAATCTATAGTATTTAACAAAAATTAATTTTAATCCACAGATGACAAAACATAATCTTGCTTTATTCCGTCCGGTTCTATCCATATGATTCTTTTCATTTCGGGAGAATCTACTTTATACATTTTTGCGCTATCTGCAACATATATCGAATCATAGGCTGCAAGCATAGTAATATGATAGTTCCCATAAGGTTTGTAAAGAAATTTGAACCTCCACTCTTTATTGCAAGGTATTCCAGCCTGAAACTTTGTATGAATAAGAATTTGTAGATTTTCTTTCAATGTATCTATATATGGATACTCCAATACAGTTAAAAAAATCTGCGATGTAGTCCCGATATTAATAGACATCCAGCCAGCGCCAGTAAATCTCGGGTAACAAGTAACTTTCAGCGAAGTTGTAGTATCGGCTAATGCTTTATCTGGAGCCGCCTGGACTGCCAGCTTACGTTGCGTAAATTGAGACTCCCCCGCAGAAGGCGGGTCTCCGCCAGTAATTTGATTGTCATCTTTGCTGCAAGAACTAATAAAGACAGTAAAACATACGCAAATAAATAATAGCGCCGTTTTCATATACTCTCTCCTTTTATAAAAGACAACTTATATAGCTTTTGCCTGAATATCAATATATGAAATTCAAAATTTACCAGCCTGTAATGATTCAATGGGAATGTCAGTATTCAACAATATCCTCCCGCCCCAAGGAGGCATTTTTTTGTCCACGAACTCGATTTTCTAATCTTTTGTAGTATGCTTCGCTTGCATTACTATTGAATTTATTCTGTCCCCAACTTCTTATTTTGTATATGGTTATGCAATTGTTCCGCTATCGCTACGAATTAGAATTCTTTCCTATCGCGTAATTTGGACTAATGGCAAACTATTGCTCCTGCTGAGGTATGCATAAAAAAAACCGTCAGCTCATGAGTGCACTGACGGTCTTTAGTAAGAGTCTTTAATAAAACAATTAAGTTCTATTAAAGGGGAGCCACTATTTAACTAACGTCATCTTTTTGGTTAAACTGAAACTTCCGGCTTTTAATGTATAGAAATAAATGCCGCTTGCAAAATGAGAAGCATTAAACTGAACTGAATGCTTGCCTGCATTTTGCGATTCGTTTACAAGACTTGCAACTTCTTTCCCAAGAACGTCATATACCTTTAAGCTAACCAATCCGCCGACAGGAATTGTGTATGTAATTACAGTGGAAGGATTAAAAGGGTTCGGATTGTTCTGTGAAAGATCATACAGCGATAATAATGTTTTTGTATCTTTAACATCGCTAATATTATTGCTGAACTGTATTGAGAATGTTTTTGGCTGATAAGGGCCAATGTCAAAAGTAACAGACTTGGAGTCATACGAAACTGCTCCTTTATCCTGTTCCATACCATTAACTTCTTTAGCCGAAACTACAGTTCCAGGGAAATGGAGTTGAACGTTCTGCCATGTTTTACCCGCTGCTTCACGAACGCGAATTATGTATTGGTCTCCATATTCAGCTTTCTTAACCGCCATTACGGCAATTTGAGAAGGATCGGAAGAAACGAATGAGAAAGATTTTCCTAATCCGCCGTCAGCGTGGGAAGTAGCTTGATAAGCTACCAGAGGCAAATTCAAACGTTCGCCTGCATTGACTACATTTCCGTCCGCCCAACTGCCTGCGTGACCGTAGATAGCATAAGTGAAATTATGAACGTAGAGGTCGCCTTTGTAATTATAGCTTGTTCCGTTAGGCGTGTGAATAAGCGTTAAGTTAATAATGTTGTTCGCAGGCTTATTCCAGCCGTATTTACAGTTATTAAGAACTGCAACGCCGTAGGAGTTGTCAGGATTGCTGATATCAGCCCACTGATGTCCTGGAACTTCATAAAGATTAGCGGCGTCTAAGCCGCGGGCAATAACGCCCAAACCTAAATCGTATGTGGTTTTAGAGTTGGAAGCCGTTAATGGGAACGAAACTTTTAATAATGAACCGTTTGAATTAGTAGACTTCCAATCTACTGTGTTATCAACTTTAACAAAGCTGATAGAATCAGCAGTTAAAATGTAATAATGGGTAAAAGAAGAGCCTTCGTTTTCTCTTGTAACCTTTATGGATACTTGAGCGGCTCCAGTATCGGCAACAGTTTTTACAACGCTGCTATTAACTTTAGAGCGGGGAGAAGCTGTAACGTCGGAATATAGAACTTCCCATGCAGGCCATGTTTGCGATTTATCGTTGTGAACGTCAAAAGTAGAAGAGCTTCCCAACAATTCTTTACCTAATTGTTTATCAAAAACGCTTACAATGTCGCCAAAGTCGTCAACTTTAACTTTGTATTTCTTGTTTTCCAAATAGTCCTTGGATACTGATAAACCAGTAGCTAAAGCGCAGGGAGTATCAGATTTTGTCACCTGAAAAACTGAGTAGCTGTTCCCGGGAACAGTAGCTAAGAAAAGCACAGTTAATGTTTGTTCTGAGACAGATTGTATCTGAGAAGGAACTTCGTTGCCGTCTTTATTATAGACTTTAATGTATTTAGGGACTGCGCCGCTAAATGTTACAGTAGCCTGGCTTACATCTGCTCTGGAAGAAGCGATAGGATTGTAGACTACAACAGGAACAGTAGTAGACTGATCGGCAACCTGAGTATTCAATTTTCCAGCGATTGCAGTATTAGCATCGTCGCGGATTTTAGTAAATGAAGCTAATGAAGCTTTTTCATCAGGCAGAGAATAATTAGCATATGCGCTTGGTATTGAAGTGCCTGTTAAATCGTCATGAAATTGGTGACAAAGGAAATTAATCCAGTCTTGTTTTATAGTCTCTTTTGGGTATGCAGTATTGGTAAATAATTCGGCCATTACAGAAGCTCTTTCTGCAGAGCCGCCCATAAGTTCATTTTGGCGATTAAGAGTTTTCATGTTAGCCTGAGCCGTATAACAGCCAGTTCCATGCTGCGTCATTAAAAGTTCGCCGTTGTAGGTATCTAATTTGCTTGCCTGAGCGTCGGTAATATCTCTAAAAATCTGGTCTGAAGAAGCCGGAACGGCTGTAATATCAGATTTAGCGTCATTAACCATGCCCATTAAAGTAGTAACTTGTTTTTCAGAAGGCGCGCCGCCCATGTCTCCTGCGCCATAATAATCATATCCCCAGTATAAACCAGTTTTTGCGCCAAGCGCGTTAACATCGGCAGGTCTTATTTGTGGGTCGTCGCTATATGGGCCAGGTTTCAATACTGCAATTAAAGTGCTGCCGTCAACGCCCTGCCATTTGCCAATAGAAAACGGCGTAGATCTGAAGCCGCCCCAAATGTCAAATTTTTGGGTAGAAAATCCTTTAAGTCCGCTATGCGCGGCAATTGTAGGCAAAGTATATGGGAAACCAAAACAATCTGGCAAAAGTATATCAACACAGGTTTTCCCAAATTCTTCATTGAAGAAATTATTGCCGTACAAAATTTGTCTGAATAAAGATTCAGGCGAAGGCATGTTGACGTCGCAGGCTTCAACCATACTGCCGCCTACATTCCATTGACCGCTGGCAATATAAGTCTTTAGCTTTGCGTAATCTGCAGGATACTTCTTTTTCATAAGCATGTAGCGGTAGGCTCCTTCGAAAGTAAATTTGTACAAAGGATACTTATCAAAAAGTGGGAAGTTGCTTTCAAGGGTATTAGGAATGTATACTCTGACAGTAGTGCCAAGATCCCAATTCCATTGGAGATCTAAGTGGGCATAACCGACCATATACATTTTTTTCTTTGTATTTGCAGTAAAGCTTAAAGTGTCGTTATACTTTAGCAAATCGCCGTCTAAACTTGTATAAACAATAACCTGATAGGTCACATCTGAAGTTGGAGTCCATTCAGGAAATGAGACAGTATTAGCGCTGTTCGCTGTTAAGTCTGAAACCGTTACGGTGTGATTGTATACTTCAGTACCATCTAATGAAATTTTGCAAGTGACAGGGAAAGTCTCTGTGTTTGAACCAAAATTCTTTACTATAATTTTTGGCGTAATGGCTGTAATAGGATGAGTAAATGGAATTGATCCGCCAGTAATGCCTACGTCGTGCGATAATGCGTCCATCAAGAGTTCAAATTCAGAATACTGTAATATAGTTCCGCTTGCACAAGTGGCGGTAAGTTTGTAATAAGAATATGCCGTAGTGTTTGTAATAGCAAACTCATTACGCTGAAATCTGGCGGCAAAAGACTGGCCTTTTCTTGAGTCTAAGCTTGTCCAGGAAGTCCCGTCATTTGAAGCTTCAAGGGTCCAGCTTGCCGGATCTCTTTCGGGAGAATCGTTTGCAGAAGAGATAGCGTATTTTTTAACGATATAAGCCTTAGCGGATTTGAACATAACCCAGCTGCTTGAGTGGAAAGTCAAATACTTTGTAGTAGTTGAGTTGTCAATTAAATTAACATCTTTTTCTGCGCTGGGCGAGTCGTCGTACTGTGAAGTAATAGTTCCGCCGCTCAACTGTGTAATATTAGTTTGAGCAGTAGCCCAGGATTGGAAAAAGAGCAAGAAAAAAAAGAACGCGCTAAATAAAAGTAGTTTTGCACTTTGCATACTTGATTCCTTTATTGTTTACTTGTTAAATCGGTTTGTAATAATTTTTTAGAGAAACTCATAGCCAATTATGACAATCGTTGGTTTAAACTTTTATAATCATATTCTATCCTGCGAATGGCTCCAAGAACTTGCTGCCTTTATTGTTAAGTATCAGTTGCGTTTTTTGTGAAGTCTGAGAATTATTTGTCAAAAAACGAGAGCGCCGCTGAATTTGTAACTAAAATAATTACATAAATAATTGAAAAATCACAGAGAAACAGCTAAATATAAGATAAATTGTGTATATATACAACCAAATTTAAAATAAATCTTGTATATATACAATAGTTGAATTTAATAAACTAATTAGTTAATTTTTTGGTATTATTTAAATAATGTTTCATATTCAAAAGAGTTATAAGATGATATTAAACAGACAAATTCAGAGTATTTTTTTATTCAGCCTACTCATTATATTTGCGCTGAATATTCCTATAATTCCGCAGGCTGCGCCAATTAGGGTAGCATGCGTGGGCACTAGTATAACTTATGGGGTTGGCGGTTCAACCGGCCGGTCATATCCTGAGCAGCTTGGCGCGCTTTTTGGCTCTCGTTATAACGTTAAGAACTTTGGCGTTAGCGGCAGTACAATTTTAAGAAAAGGCGATTATCCATATTGGAGCCAAGGTACTGCATTCCAGGATGCAAAAGATTTTAAACCTCAAATTTTGGTCCTTGAATTTGGAACAAACGACAGCAAATCGCAAAACTGGAAGTACAAAAGCGATTTCATTTCCGATTACATGGATATGATAAAAGAATTCAGAAGAACAAATCCGCGTATGCAGGTTTTTGTATGCCGGTGCACGCCTGTTTTTAAATCGCTTGCGGGTATTACAGATTCCGTCGTGCATGATGAAGTCCTTCCGCTAATTGATTCTTTAAGTAAACTGGCTGGAACTTCTGTTATTGATTACAATACGGCATTTAAAGGCAGAAGCGATCTTTCTGCGGATGGCGTCCATCCTAATGATAGCGGATACGGGGTTATGGCAAGCGTTGCAAAACAGGCAATAGACAGCAGCGCAAGCGGCATAATCAGATACTTTAGCTCTTCCGCCGCTTCATACGAAAAAGGAGAATCCGTCACGCTTTATTGGGCCGCTACAAACGGAAGCCAGGCGTCTATTAACGGAACAGCCGTTAAAGAAGTAGATTCAATGGTTGTTACTCCTACAGGCAGAACAACTTATACTCTTACGACAAAAGGCGTCGTTACAGACACAATGAATCTGACTGTTCAGTACTTTGCGCCGGGAAGTATAAAAGCTTTTAAGGTAGATAAACCTATTGTGGAGATTGGAACCACAGACACCTGTACCTTTTCATGGACGGCGGCTAAAGGCTCCACAGTTACGCTTAACGGACAGACAGTTGAATTAAACGGGTTAAAAACAGTTATCCTTACTGCGACAACTTCTTACGTTTTAATAGCCAAAGGCGACGTTACAGATACAAGTATAGTTTCTGTGAATTTTTTGGAATCGCCGTTCATAAACCGCGCTTTTAATCGCTCAGTCGTAGTATCGTCAGCTTTGAAAGGCTTTTCGGCCGAAGCCGCTATTGACGGAGATACTACCACAAGCTGGCAAAGCTCTTCTGCTGCTTCGCAATGGATTTGTATAGACATGGGCAAGACTTACGAAATCAATAAAGTTGTAATAAATTGGGGCGACCCCTTTGCTACAGTATATCGCTTACAGGCGCTAAGCGAAATTCGCGCAATTGATAATATTTATAGCAAAACTAACGGAGTTGGAGGAGTTGATACCATTGCAGGCCTCGCATCCAACGGCCGTTATTTACGTTTGCTTTGCCAGGGTAAAAATGACGCTAATTACGGGTATGCAATAAAAGAGATTGAAATCTACGGAAAACCAGCGCAGATAAACGGTGTTGAGACTTCTCCAGCGGCGCCTTCAGGTTTTAAACTTGAGTCGAATTATCCAAATCCTTTTAACCCGGGAACAATGATAAGGTATTCGATCCCCAAAGAAGGACAAGTTACAGTTACGATTTTTGATGTGCTTGGACGCGAAGTTTCTACTTTGTTTAACGGTAAACAGAATTCCGGGAAGCACGTTATTTATTTTAACGCCTCTTCCATTTCCAGCGGCGTTTATTTCTGCCGCGTAAATTATGGAGCTCAATCGCAGGTAACAAAACTAGTATTGCTAAAATAATAGCTCTAATAAATAATTTTGTCTTTTCTCACAGGGCTGAATAATATTTCCGCCCTGTGAAATCAGTTATACGTCACGGCAAACAATAATTTCCGTTTCTGGGTTAAAATTAAAGATTTTTAGGCGAGGCGGATAATCACTGTTTTTTTTGCAAGACCCCTAAACATATAACGGCTTAGGGGTATTTCTTATTATAGGCTTACGGTGCAACGCGTTCTTGCAGTTTGCTATAACAATAGACCTCTCCATATCCCATCCAATTCTAATAGATCGGAAAAAGTTTTTTAACGGGCAAGCGCGGCAAATTTAGAATTCAAGTCGTTTGCAGTAGTGAAGAAAACCAGCGATATTTTCAAAAAATGACGCTTTTTACTCGTTTTTTTTAGCTTTTCTTTGAAGAATCAGTAGGATTACTGATTCTTTTTACAAAAATGTTTTGTAGATTAATACCAATGTAAAAATACCTCTCTCTTTTACATAAACCGAGGGGCAGAAACGATTGGGTAGAGATTGTTTGTGCAGGGTGAAAATATAAGCCGGATTTTATTTATAAGTACTATTAGAGAAAATTGTTCTGAAGTCTTTAGGAGAGAAATTTTAGTTGCGGCTTAAATATGCGCAGAAGTTTTGACTATAGCTTCCTTCCGCCGTGAAGTTATATAGAATTTTGGCGGAATAATTAATAGTTAAAATAAAGTTCAAAGGAGTAATTTTGAAAAAACTTATCTTTTCTGCTGTCGTCATTTCTTTATTATTATTCAATATGAGTTATGCCCAAGAAAAAAGCGAGAAGGAAAATATTGAAGCGATTGTTATGCAATATTTAAATTCTGCATCTGGCCGATTATCAGTTCCATCTGATTTAATTTCAACTGAATCTTTAGATAAATCAAAAGAAATGCTTATAGAAATGGCTTTAAAATATGATTCTACCGGTTCGAGTAATTCAATGATGTTCCTGCCTGCAAATAAAATGAAATCTATGACTTCCGCGGAAGTCTGGGAGCAAATGAACAAAATTTCGGAATCAATGGAAAAGCTTGATATGAAAGTTACATGGAACATAGCCAATACTGAAATTAAAAATGATAGAGCCTCTGTTACTTATAATGTAAAAGACAGAGACCCAAAAGTGATGCAGTTAAAGAAAGAAGATAATAAATGGAAAATAGTTCTTAGTTTTGGTTCTATTTTCTAATTGGCGCTTATCATTAAATATAAATTGCCGTCTAACCTGCAACTTAAAGCGATTGCTTTAAACGTTGCGGCATTTGATCGATTATTGACGTTGGCTTTTAGTGTCGCTTTGTAGTTTTAAGCAGCGTTTTGGTTACAACATTATTATGTAGTTTAAAAATAATATGAGGGAGTAATGGTTCTATTTAATCAAAATCAAAAATATTTTGAATATACTTATCAAAAAGAAGAAGATATCGAAGTAGATGTAATACAAAATTCGCAACTATTTTTTGGCAATAAATCAATTTTCATTGAATCTAAAAGGAAAATTGATTCTAAATTTATTGGAGCAACAATCCCAGATGGATTCTTATTTGATTTTACCGAGCCTGATAATCCAGAATTCTATATAGTGGAAGTTGAACTTTCAACTCACGATTTTTATAAACACATTTTTCCCCAAGTTACTAAATTTTTTGCATTCTTCAAAAATCAACAAAGTCAATCAGAATTAATTGAAAAATTATTTTCAACGATTGATTCGGATACAAATTTAAAACGTGAATTCAAAAAGAACATTGGAGAAAAGGAAATATATAAATCAATAAAAGACATCGTTGAGAGCTCACAAAATATTTTACTTGTTATTGATGACGAAAAAGAGGAGTTACCTGAAATAATAGATACTTATATTGATACCTGGGGCAAAATGGTAAAATTAATCATACTCAAAAAGTTCTGTTCCAACAATCAGTTCCTTTTTTCATTAAATCCAGATTTTAGAGATATTCAATTTGCTGATGCCGATTCCATTAAAAGAATTGAAAGTGAATCACAATCTAATTATACAGAACTTGATCATTTGAATAATGTTACTGATGATATTAAGGGAATGTATTCATCATTAAAATCAAAAATACTCGCTCTAAATTCAAAGCTTATTTTTAATCCCCAAAGGTATTACATCTCGATTCGGACAGAGAGAAATATTGCTTTCATAAAGGTTCGCAAAAAGAAAATTAGAATTATTGTTATGCTTCCAGAAAATGAAGTGAAAAATATCATAAAGAATTATCGAGTTATTAGTTTGTCCTCCTCTGTGCAAAAATTTTATAATGGTTCATCTTGTGCAATTGATTTTGAAGACAACAAGCATCTAGATGAAATATTAACTGTATTGAAAGCAAAATTAAATTTAAATACAAGTGAGAACGCTACATAATCAGCGAATTAAATGAATGTCGTTTAAAAATCAGCAGTTGTGCTATTTTTAAGCTTTATGAAAAATGCATTGCTGTTAGGTCGCATATAAATAAATTTTTTGCAATCAGCTTGTTTAGTGGAATGTACTGACGCTGGTTGCTAAATTATTGGCGTTGTACTTTTAAGCGGTATTCCTGTTCTGGGGTGTCGCTTATCGACAATGTCGTTAAACAATTGGTAATAAACTATGGTACGGAGAATAATTGCTTTTCTAGGTGCGGGGGCTTGCATAGATATAGGTGGGCCCACAAGTTTAGAATTAATGAAATTGGTTAAAAAGAAAAAACAAAGATATTCGACAAATCCGCCTCCAATATTAAAAAGCATTAGTTTTATAAAAGAAGTAGCCACAAGATTGGATAATAATAGTAAGGATAGCAAGACAAATTTTGAGGAAATATTTCATACATTAGAAATGTTGTCTTCTTATTCATCTGGACTCGGACTGGGGACAGTTAGAACACATCGTCCTTCAATTTCATCATTTACTGCTCCAATTGATAAAAAGTGGTTTAATGATGTTTTACTTCTAACCGCTAAATATGATCTTCTAAGTGTAGTAGGTGATCGTATTTATAATTATTGCAAGAAATTTGATCCTGTTAATAAACACAAATGGTTTTCAGATTTTTGGAACAAAGCTTTATCAACAAACAAATTTGATATTGCAACATTAAACTATGACTATTGTTTTGATTCATTAACTAATCGTGCAAATGCAGACGACGGATTTTACGCATTATCTAATGGGCTTATGAATAGATTTGATTTAAACAAGTTTTTTATTACTGGCTCAAACAAAATTTTAAATCTTCACGGAAGTATAAAATATGGCTATAATAATATCGATGATCGTAATAATTATCGATTTGATGAAAACTCTGAAGATTTATATAAGTATAATGAGTATTCCTTAGCAAAAGGAACATGGAGAAGTCATTCAGATGTTCGAATTCAATCACAAGAATCAATTGTGATTGGTCCAATACTAACCGGATTAAGAAAAACAGATAAATTATTACCGTTACCATACTCTGCCTATTATAATTACTTCTTTAAATCAGTTATAGATAATCCAAGTCTATTAATCATTGGGTACTCTTTCAGCGATTTATATTATAATAACATTTTAGAAAGGTTTGTTGGCATACATGGTAATAGAAGTAAAATAGTTTTAATAGTATTTATGAACAATCCAGAAGAATGGCACATGGAGCCATTTGTTATGGATCGGATATCTCATGGTATGTACTCTTTTATTGTTAAATCTACTCGTGATTCAAGACCATTTAAATCTATGATTTATAAAAATCCATTCATATCGGAAAGAGGAAATATCAGAATATATTTAGAAGGGACTAAAAGTACTTTAGTCAGTTATGGCGATGAAATAATAGATTTCCTGACTAACTAAATTACATAACACTTAGATTAACATGACTTGTTTTTTTTGTACAACATTATTTTAGTTTTAGGGGAGTTTGTTTAATTATATTCTCAAATATGTCATTTCAAGAAACATTTGAACAAAAACTAATTGCTTCAATTCATCATTTCTGTTCTGGACAGACGTCTAAAATATATTTCTCAGCTCTTCAAGCGACAATGGTTTGGGAATGATCTTTATGTTTTTATCGAGTAGAATTATTGAAGGGGTAGCGTAAAGAAAATAATTATTCGCAGCCTTGCTATCCAAGCTTTTCAAACCAGAAACGTTAATCCAGCCGAAGCAATTCTTCTGCATAAAATTCGCCACATCAAACTTAAATAGTAACAAACATTAAATATCTATGCCTTTTCCATGTCGAGCATAAAGTAGCGCTGCTTTGTAAAATATAGTAATAATAATTTTCTTAAACCAGAATTCATAATTTAATAACATTAGCATTTTTAATTTATAATTTCATAACAGGCCTGCCAGCAAAACAGCCAATTAAAATTATTATTTTAACAACGATATTAATCTTAAATGTAAAATATTGTTTTATAAATTCTGAGTGAAAATGAAAACTACTATTAAGCTTGTTCTTCTTCTATGCGTTATTTGTTGTATCAGTTCAGTAACAAACGCGCAGTCGTCTGATAAAGCGCTGGTCGGCAAATGGACGTTTGACGACGCGGCCAACCCTCTTAAAGCGGAAGCGAATCTTGGTAATGCTCTTACGCTATCCGGTACGCAAACTATAATTGACGGTCCGGCTGCGGGGAATAAAGCTATCAGAAGAACGAAAGGAAATTATTATAAAATGGTCTCTGGAATAAAACCAAAGACTGGCGAAAAATATGTTAACGAATATACAATTCAATTCGACTTTAGAATTCAGGATATAGGAGCGTGGAGATGTTTCTTTCAGACAAACCCCGCCAATAGCGATGACGGAGACTGCTTTATTAATACAACAGGAAATGTCGGCGTAGGCTCAACCGGATATTCATCTTATGCAGTAAAACCGAATGAATGGTACAGGCTTGTTATCTCAGTTAAAAACGGAACTCAATATGAATATTACTTAGACGGTCAGCTGCTAAATTCAGGCGGCGCGCAGGCCGTTGACGATAGATTTAGTCTTGAACCAACTACGTTAATTTTTGCAGATAACGACGGCGAGGATGGAACAATTGACTGCGCAGAAATTGATTTATGGAATTACGCGCTTTCAGCAGATGAAGCAAAAGCTCTTGGAGGATACGGACACGCTATCCCGGCTATAAACGGGCAGCTATTATTAGTCCCTTATTTGCAGGAACCTGCGCCAACATATATGTATGTAAGCTGGCACGATACGTCAAGCGCATTTACGCGCGTTGATTATGGCCTTACGACTTCGTTAGGTCAAAGCGCAACTGGAACAAACGAAACTGTAGCCGCTTCTTACCGTTGGCACACTGTTAAGTTGTCTGATCTTCAGGCAAATACTGAGTATTATTATAAAGCTGTAAGCGGAAGCGGAGAATCTAAAATATATTCATTCAGAACGCTGCCTGCTCCGGGGTTTACCGGCAAATTGAGATTCCTTATTTTAGGCGATACCCATTGCCCTGATACAAGCGTCCCAATAAAAGTATTAAGCGAAGCTAAAAAGAAAATTGAACAGCTTTACGGCAAAGATATTCAAAACCAGATAAACGCTGTTCTGCATACGGGAGATATAGTCGTAAGCGGCGGAGCAATATCAAACTATACAGATCAGTTTTTTGCGCCTATGCAATATTTATCTCCATACATTCCAACTATGATTACCATAGGAAACCACGAAGGAGAGAATCCAATTTTTTATAAATACATGCACTACGATGAAGCCTCCGCATATCCTGCTCCAAGCGATTTAAATGAAAAGTTTTGGTCTTTCAGGGCGGCTAATACTCTTGTCATCGGGATGAATACAAATATAATCCCTGAAGCGGGGACGACTCAAAGCCAATGGCTTGAGAAAAAATTAAAAGAGGCGCAGAATGATCCGTCGATAGATTTTGTTTTTTGCATGAACCATCATTTGCCAGTTTCGGAGTTGTGGGTGGACGGAATAACAAATGACATTGCTACGAATTATATTAATCAAACGATATTCCCTATAATGAAAAAATACTCAAAAGTTCAACAGCTATCATACGGTCATACGCATGGATTTGAAAGAGGCTCAATTGAATCAGAATCTGCCGATCAGGCGGGCGATTTCAGAATTGTATGCGGCGGCGGCAGCGGCGGAGCGCTTGATAGATGGGGCGGGAATAATAAGGACTTCCAGCAGGTGCAAATAGCTTACGACCATCACTGTTTTCAGATTGTTGAAATTGATATTGCAAATAAAATTTATTCATCCTCAATGTATAGTCTGGGCAACGAAAATTATCCGTTGAATACAGTTAAGCTTGATAGCTGGTATCATAAAGTAAATCAGGCGGCTCCTTCAACTCCGGTAAGTTATGCGCCAGTAACCTCTGGCGGAAAAATAACTTTTAATACGTCTAAGATGGAAGGGCCGGATTCTTTGATGACAACAAGAATACAAATATCAGATGATTCCGGATTCTCTAAAATAACGCTTGATACAATGGTGCATTGGACGGACATATATAATGTAGACGCTAATTACAAACCGATTGATAGAAATAAAGGAATTAATTTAACGGCTTTATCTTTCGATCAAAGCAAATTTACAACTGGCAAAGCGCTTTATTACAGAGTAAGATACAGAGACCATAACCTTAAATGGAGCGGCTGGTCGAATGCGACTAAATTTAATACTGTAAACGACGTTAAAAATGAAAACACGACTCCGTCAAAATCTTATTTGGAACAGAATTATCCAAATCCATTTAACCCGTCGACTAAAATAAATTTCAGTTTAGAAAAGGATAATTATATTACGCTGGACGTATATAATTTATTAGGCCAAAATGTTGCCGGGCTTATAAAAGGGGAGAGAAAAGCCGGCCAATATAATGTGGATTTTAACGCTTCCGGTTTACCCGGAGGCGTTTATTTTTACACCCTTAAGGGAGAAGGAATTAATTACAGCAGAAAGATGCTGTTGCTTAAATAATTGAACTGATATCGATTAATTAAATATCATAAGTTTTTAGTAATCTGCCTTGTATAAGCAAATCTTTACGAATCTACTTGTCTTTAAAAGTCTCCGTCAGTCTTCAATTAAAAATCTGTTTGATAAATAAACATTTAGTCTAATCCCTGCAAAAGCGGGGATTAGACGTATTGGGCATATAACAAATATGATTTTCAAAACGCGCTTAAAAAAAAGGAGATAAAAAAGCGCCTTAACAATTTAGTAATACCAAGATAACAGTACCATAAAATTAGACCAAAGTATTCTAACTATATTTGGCAAGCAAAAAGAAAACCTATGGCAATAAATTATTACCCGTTTAGGTTAAGGTTAAAGTTATTTAGAAAGGGCTGCTAACTGAAATAACTACCGCTAATAAAATAACTCTGATGTATATATCAGAAAATGAAATACGCGGCGGAGCGTAGCCTTTTATGAAATTTATATATGAATTATACTATCAAATGAAACAGGATATTAAATGAAATTCAATTACAGATTTTTTTTCTATTTAGCGTGCGCATTATTATTTGTAGTTAATTCTATTTACGGAGGAACTACCGGAAAAATAACGGGACGCGTTATTGATTCCGAAACCGGGAAGCCGCTTCCCAGCGCAATTGTAATTGTAGAGGGAACAAAACTGGGAGCCTCTACAGATGAAGACGGTAATTTTATGATTATCAATATCCCTCCTAATAATTATACTTTGACTATCCGGTATGTTGGTTATGCCGGAACAAAAATCAAAGACGTTAGCGTAAGTATGGATAAAACAACGCATCTGCAGGATATTAAAGTGTCCTCCAACGCTATATCATTAAATGAAGTTGTAGTAAGCGTAAAAAGAGAAGCTATACAAAAAGACAGAACTTATAGCGAGTCTTCAATAGATACAAAGACAATTGAAAATCTGCCCGTAACAAGTTTACAGGAAGTTATTCAGTTGCAGCCTGGCGTTGTAACACAGGGCGGCGAGCTTCACTTTAGAGGCGGTAGAGGAAGAGAAGTAGCGTACATGGTTGACGGCGTGCCAGTAAATAACGACTACAGCCAGAGCGGAGGAAATAACGTGGCTATCGAAAATTCGATGGTTCAGGAAGTTGAAGTAATCAGCGGAACCTTTAACGCAGAGTATGGTTCTGCGCAATCAGGTATTGTTAATATTGTTACAAAAGGCCCTTCTAATAATTATCATGCTACGTTAAACGCATATACTGGAGGCTACTATAGCAATAAAACAGACGTGTTTATCGGAATTAATAAAGTTCGTCCCTTCTCGGAAAGAGACGTTCAGTTTAGTATGACGGGACCAATTATAACGGATAAATTATCATTCTTTACGTCTGGCAGATACAATTATAGCGAAAGCTATTATAATTACGAAAAGAGATTCAGCACTCTAGACGGATGGAAGATTGCCGCATATCAACAGTGGTTTCAGGGGCATAACCCGGATGAGACGTCGCAGAGCTCGGCAATATATGTGCCCGATTCATTAAGAACAGGAGATTTATCTGTCGGCCCGCTTAGCAAAAGCCATTCGTTTAATTTTAATGCAAAGCTTGATTACGCTCCAATGAGCGCAGTAAGAATATTATACCAAATGTTCGGTTCTGTGGGGTATTCTTTAGGCAGCAGCTCTGCAAGCAGGTATCAGCCAGACGACGGCACAACGTCTACAAGTTTTTCACACGAACATTTTTTAACTTTTAAACACTCTCCATCGACAAACTTTTTTTACAGTCTGACATTCTCATATCAGTATAATACATCGGACAGCTATTACCGCAAAGATAATAAAATTGCAGAGTATCCGGGAGACAGCGGAATACAGCTAATCTCCACATCCGCAGACGGATTTTCCCTCGGTTCTACAGGCGGTTTTTATACAGGTAAAGACGGCAAAAATTATAGAAAACAATATTTAGCTACCGGAGAGTTTAACTGGCAGGCGGATAAAATAAACTTCTTTAAGGCCGGATTTGAATTTAAGCGACATGATATTAATACCTATTCATGGGGCTATATCGAGACCAAAGACTGGGAAACAAAAATGTGGCCGAGCAAAGAATTAATTGATCCTAAGAGTATGAACTTTAGTCAATACTGGGCGGCCGTTTCAGACTACTGGAAAAATTGGAATACGTTGTTTGATACTACAAAGTATCGCCGTTATACCGAAGACGAGTATACGCTATGGAGAGACTATACAATTAAACCAATGCAATTCGCTTCGTATTTACAGGATAAAATTGAACTTGGAGAAATTATAATAAACGGCGGCGTTAGATTCGATCTTTTCGATCCGAATGAAAAATGTCCTATTAATGATAAAGTTGAATCATACATGTTAGGTTCCAGCCAGAACATGAAGAACGCTACGGTAAAATATCAATTCAGTCCCCGTTTGGGAATATCGTTTCCTATATCAGCGCACGGAGCATTTCATGCGGCGTACGGACATTTTTTCCAGATGCCGAGTTTTCAGTACATGTATAACCAGCCGTTATATACTTTAACAGCTTTGCAGTTAGAAGGACGAGTATTGGGAAACGCAAATCTGGAGCCAGAGAAAACTGTTTCGTATGAAATAGGGCTTCAGCAGGAACTAACAGAATCAATCGGCGTGGATGTAACTGCATACTATAAAGATTTTAGAAATTTACTCGGATTAGAAAAAATAACGACTGTAGACGCTGTCGGCTATGAAAAATATACTAATAGAGACTATGGCAACAGCAAAGGAATAACCGTTGGCATACACAAAGGGGGTAATGATTTTGTAACCGGATCAATAAACTATACGCTTTCATTTTCCAACGGCAGTTCGTCTGACCCGAACCTTATACAGCTAATTCAAAGCGCTTCGTCAATGGGAGGAGAAACGGAAACTTTTGTAGACAGGCAAATACTTCCATTGGATTGGGATCAAAGGCATACATTAAATGTAATAGTAAGTTTTCAACAACCGGGTGACTGGAGCCTTTCTATACTTAGCTCGCTATCAAGCGGAAATCCTTACAGTCCGACATTTATAGATAAATCTTATCTGCCTGCAATTGAATACAAAAACAGTTCGTTCAAACCAAGCAGCTGGGACGTAAGCTTAAAAGCGAAAAAGAATTTTAGTTTCGGCGGCATCAATTACATGGTATTCTTAAAAATTGATAACCTTTTTGATCACTTAAATCAAAGTACTGTTTATTCATCTTCTGGAACTGCCGATTATAACGCCCGGCTGCTTGCAAACAAAGCTCTTGTAGTTGCACAACTTGAGCAGGAAGGAGTTTTTAATTTGCACGAGATTGATAATCATCCGGAATATTATTCAAGCCCCCGGAAAATCCAGGTTGGCGTAGAAGTGAATTTTTAATAATACAGCGCAAGTTATACAGAGAGTAATACAATGATAAAAACAAAACTAAGAACAATAATAATGAAAAACTTTGGGAATAAATTATTAGCCAGGATATACATAAAGTTATTTCTTGTAATAATTATCAGCGCTCCTCTTCTGTTTTTATATGCAAAGCAGAACGATGATAAGGCAAAAGCAAAAGAGATACAAAAAGAAGGAACCGCGAGCGGGCAGTTAAATAAAAGCTCAAGAACAAACCAGACGGGTTCAGTATACCAAACATTATCAACCCAGGGGCTTTCTAAATATTTTAGATATGCTATAGTTAGCGGAAATCTTGTAAACGGAGGAATTAGTAATTCCGGTTTATTAGGCTATCACTACGTTTCCGGGTGTCCGTTTATGGGCTGGCCAAAAGGATCAAAAAATGTCGGTTACCTGCATGGCGCAGTATTTTATGTAGCTGCGCAAGTTGTAGACGCTAATGGCGATACTGTAGATGTAGTTTCGGATAATTACCGCAGAAGCGGCGTACAACAGTCCCCTGACCAATCTCACTGGTATGCGTTTATGCCTCTGCCAAAGTATTTTAACAACCACCAGACAAATTCAGTCGATTGGGATATGGGCGGTATAAGCGAAGATGTGGGAATTGACGGAGTCCCAAATTCTCATGATTCTGGCGAAGGCGACGGAATCCTTCAGGCTCAGGAAGATTTTAACGGCAACGGCAAGCTTGATTTGAGTCTTATAAATTCGCTTGGCTGGTTTGCAATTAGCGATAAAAAAGAAACATGGCCAACTCACTGGCCGGCAAAATCTTTTATCGGCGATACCAGAAACGCGGGAGAAGACGATTTGCCTTCATCAAGAGACGGCCGCTGGAATGGCGCTTACGGAGCATATGTGCGAGCCGATCAGGAAACATATTATGTTATGGACGACCGGGAAAATGACGAGTATAATTACTTCCCGTTTGAAGACGCCGCATCAAAGCAGGCCTGGCCTAATGGAAGAAGAGGTCTTGGGCTTACTGTAACGGCTCGTTCTTATCAGTGGGCTAATCCTTTAGCGGAAGATATTTTAATCTGCACTTATAAAATAACTAATAACGGTAAACCTCTTGAAAAAGCTGTAGTTGGCATGTTGGTCGATCCTGATATGGGCGGCGACCTTTCCGGCGATGACGCAAGCTTCGATTCTTTAGCGTCAATTACATATGCATGGAATAAAACAGGCGTTACTAATGCAGGACTACCTACGGGATATTTTGGTTTTGCATTTTTGCAAAGTCCCGGTATTGATTACGACGGAAAAGATAACGATCACGACGGTTATATTGACGAAAGCCAATATAACGACGTTGATGAAAACCATAACTGGGTCGGCTGGGATGATGTTAACCATAACGGCGTGTGGGATAACGAAGATAAAAATTTTAACGGAGTGCTTGATCCAGGCGAGGATCTAAATGGAAATGGAATACTTGACTGGGAGCCTCTTAACGATGATTTGGGCTCGGACGGCCTTGGACCGGGAATGGACGGTTATACTGGCCCTGATAAAGACGGAACGGAAGCGAACGGTAAACCAGATCAGGGAGAACCTCATTTTGGCGTTACTGATAATGTGGAATCCGATCAGGTTGGGTTAACGTCATTCTATCTGCGCGATTGCGATAACACAATGGCAAATGAAAAAAAATACTGGGACCTTGAAATAAAACCAGGAGTGTTTTACACAAGAGCCGGATACCAAAGGGATATTTCTTTTTCATATGGCAGCGGTTATATAAAACTTAAGACCGGAGAAAATAACTCTCAGTTCTACGCTATTGCCTGCTTGTTTGGCAACGACGTTGACGATATAACCAGAAATAAAAGAACTATGCAGGTTATCTACGATAACGATTATAATTTTGCAAAACCTCCAAGAAAGCCGACTGTTTCTGCTACTGCCGGAGATAAAATGGTGTTTCTGCAGTGGGACGATAGAGCTGAAAGCAGTTACGATCCTATCTACGGAAAAGACTTTGAAGCTTATTATGTTTATAAAAGTACAGACCCAACATTCGCAGATATAAAAACTATATCGGACGCTTTCGGAAATCCGTTTCTTTTTAAGGCGATTGCAATATATGATTTGAAAGACGGACTTACAGGAATAAACCCTATTCCAATAGGCAGCGAAATAGGAGCTTCAAGCAGTCTTGGCGTATCTTATAATATGGGAACCGATTCTGGATTAAAGCATTACTATGTTGATAATGACGTAACTAACGGAAGAACTTATTACTACGCAATAGTTTCAGTAGATAAAGGCTATACAGACGATTTTTATACTCGCGGATTAGCTGATAAAAAGGGGCTTCAGACAATTTCGCCTACTACGTGTTCTTCAAATATACAAATAAATACTCTGGGCGTGCCGATTTCAACAGATCAGAATACTGTAATAGTAACTCCAAGCGAAGTTGCCGCTGGATGGACGAGTCCACATTTATCTGACGCTGGCATCAGTCATGTTTCGGGGAGCGGAACAGGTTCAATTTCAGTTTCGGTGATTAGTCCAAATAGCATTAAAGATGGACGAACATACCATGTGCAGTTTGGCGACGATGGAGTTTATGAAGACTTTGGCGCAAATTATACAGGTAAAACAAATTTAGTAACCATTTACGATAAAGCGTTAAATGTTAGCATAATGGGCGTTTCTGATCCTGACAATAACGAACGCGCAAAAGAAATATTAGTAGACGGTTTGAAAATTAGCATATCTAATCAGGCAACCGCGTTTGATACGACCTGCTTCAAATGGACTAAAGGAAGTTCAAACTTATCGCCGACTTCAACGACAGATAAAAATTACGGAGTCGCGGTTCCAAGGAATTATGAAATAAGGATACTTGATTCGGGAGCCGATACGTCAGTAAACGCAATAGCTACAAACTTTCAGGTGTGGGATGTAACAAATCCTGATAGTTCATTCAAAGTTAAAATAAGATACATCGAAGGTTCTTCGCTGGCTGCTACCCGCGGTCAATTAAAATCAGGCGACAGAATACAGTTTGTATCAAATACAAACTACAGTAAAAGAATGTGGATATTCGATTTTGCATACGCTTCATATTTGGGCGATAACGATAAAGTCCAGCCTGCAAAAGGAGATATTCTAAAGCTGACGCCGCGTAAAGCATTTAACAGGAATGACGCGTTTGAGTTTACAATGGTGGGCAATAGTATAAGCGCTAAAAAGGTCAGCGGCGATATGTCAAAGATTTACACCGTGCCAGATCCATATGTAGGCGTAAGCACGCTTGAACGGAAAGTTATAAACCAGGAAGAAGGACGAGGTAATAGAAGGATAGATTTTGTAAATCTTCCGTCGCATTGCACAATATCAATTTTTACAACATCCGGAAGGCTTGTAAGAAAATTAGATCATGACGTATCAGAAAATAACGCGCGCCAGGCGTGGGATTTGCGCACTAATGACGGACTTGAGATATCATCTGGAGTTTATTTCTACGTGGTAGAAGCTAAGGGGCTTGGAAAGAAAACCGGAAGACTGGCAGTAATAAAGTGAGACATAATTTTACAGGAAAACAATGAACAGAATATACAAATATGTTATCCTCTTTTTTATAATGACTAATGTTTTATCCGCAGAGGATAAAACAGGAGGAACTACATTCCAGACACAGGTATCGGGCGTTGGAACAAATGCCGCTTCGTTTCTTGAAATTGGCGTAGGCGCAAGAGCTCTTGCTATGGGCGGCGCTTATACTGCAATTGCAAATGACGCTTCTGCATTATATTGGAACCCGGCCGGCATAGTATGGCTTGCTAATCCGCAAATTCATGTAACGCATAACAATTGGTTCTTAGATTCAAAGCACGATTATATCAGCGCTGTTGTTCCTCTTCCGTCATTAAATTCGGCTGTAGGACTTAGCTTCAATACGTTAGGTTTTGATGAGCAGCCTGTACGCACAGTTGAAAATCCTGAAGGCACAGGCGAGTTCTATGACGCCAGGGATTTGGCTCTCGGTTTAAGTTTTGCAACGGCTTTAACTGACAGGTTCTCTTTTGGTTTAACTGCCAAGTATATAGAAGAAAGAATATGGCATGAGTCCGGGGGCGCATTTGCCGCCGACTTTGGCATCTTTTACAATACTCAGGTTGAAGGTTTGAAACTTGGTTTTAGCATAAGCAATTTCGGAACAACGCTACAGTTAACAGGAAGGGATCTTGATAACGTAGTAGATCCGGACGCATCGGTGCAAAATTTTGACCGCGTGCCGGTAAGCTATAAAACGCAGGCTACGCCTCTTCCGCTTCTATTCAGAGTCGGAGCTTCTTATCAGAAGAGTCTCGGCTCTTTTGGCAGCCTTGTAGCCGCAGTAGACCTTAACCATCCAAGTAATGCAACTGAAAGTATAAACCTTGGTTTGGAATATGGTTTTGCAGATATGTTCTTTTTCCGGGGAGGTTATCAAAATTTGTTCGAGAAAAATTCAGTCGCCGGCCTTTCGCTTGGCGGCGGATTTGACTGGTACAGTCAGGATCAATCGTACGGAGTAAGAATTGATTATGCATGGAGCGATTGGGGAATTTTAAGCAACAGTCAGAGAATTTCAGTAGACATTATATTTTAAGATTATAAATGAAGTTAAACATAAAAGATAGAAAATATTGGATAAGCGGCATAGCTCTTATTGTTTGCATCGCGTTGTTTTGCGGCATATGGTATTGGATGAATAGAAAAGTGAATCCTGATGATGTAGTTATTGCAAGAATTGGAGATTCGGAAATAACAGTTAAAGATTTTCGTCTTAACTATGAATTTGGCCTGCCAAATTTAAAACCAGGCGATAACGTTACGGAAATGAAAAGAGCTTACCTGAATTATATGATCAACGAAAAGCTTCTTGCGCAGGAAGGATATAAACTAAATTTGGATAATACTCAGCGAGTGCAGGAATTAAGAACCGAGTTGATAGGGGAGGAGATGGTCAAGTCTATATTGAAGTATGAAGTTGCAGATAAAATTACAGTATCGCCGGATGAAATAAAAGACGCAATAAATAAATCAAGCGTAAGTTTTAAATTTAATTTCTGGCCGACTTCATCATTTCCGGAAGCAGTTCGCCTGAGGGAAGAAATGCGTAAAAACGGTTTTATGAATACCGTGCAAAAAGTTATAAAGAGCAATCCCGAAATCAAAGTTGATTCTACAGTATTCCAGACAAAAGAATTATCATGGCTTGATATTGAGCCGGACTTGCTGAATGTAATAAAAGATTTGCCAAAGGATCAGATATCAGAACCGATTTTACTTAATAGCGTTTATTATTTGTTTCAGGTAACAGGCATTTACAGAAGCGCAGTGATGGAAGGAGATTACCTTAAAAATGCTCCTTCAGTAAGAAAGATTGTCTATAACAATAAATTAAAAGACGAAACTTTCAAGTATGTAAGTTCGTTTATGATACCTAAGAACGTTGTTACAAAAGGGGGGCCGTTTATAATACTTGCTAACGCATTAGCCGAATGGAAAACTAATCCAATTGGAGATCAGCTATCTTTCCGGGACGCAGTCAAAAGCAGTAATGAAAAATATCCTGCCATGTTAAAACTAAAACAGAATGGAACCAGAGTATTAACGGAATACGAAGGAGGGGCGTTAACAATTAATAAAAGTTTAGATCTGTTGGATGTTTCAAAAATAAAAGTAGAACCTAATAGTCAATATGATTTCAGAAAACAGCTGAACCAGCAGCTGGCTCAAACAATAAGAGACCTGTTGCTTGCACAGGAAGGTTCTAACAGAGGATATGAAAACGAAACATGGGTGAAAAAAGATATTAGAGACTGGATGGATAAATGGGTCTTTGAAGAAACCAGACATTACTTTACAGATAAAGTAAATGTAACTGAAGGGGAAATTACAAAATACTTTTATAACCATCCGGAGAAATACAGAACGTCGAAAACCGAAAAACCAATACTTGATAAGTTTACAAGAATTAAAGTAGTCCGCGACGCGTCTATTGCAAAAGATAAAACTACGCTTCAGACTAAAATTGATTCGTTAAAAAAACTTTTTAAGATAGAAATAAACTATGCCGTACTGGATACTTTGAAAGTCTCGCAACCTAAAAACAGATGGTCTTTTTTGCAGGCATATCAGGGAGGGACTGGCAGACTTGTAGTTCCAATAGTCGATCCTGCATGGGGTAAGTAATTATAGTCAGGGCGAGTTTCTTTTACATGATTTAGCGAAGATATAAGCTTGTTGGCACAAGCGCTCTATAAAAAAAAGCGTTTCGATAAATAAAATTTAGCAAGATAATAGTACGCAAATGACAGGGGAAGACAATACTGCATTTATGCAGGCAATAAATAACGTCAACATTAAATAAGGCTCTTAAATTAATAGGAAAATAAAATATTACGGAGGTAATTAAAATAACATGAAACGATTACAATTAGTTTTAATCGTATCTTCTTTAATGAGCATGCTTACGTTTGCTCAACTGCCGCAAAACGGCTTAAAGGGATATTGGAAATTTGACGATTCAAATGACATTTTAAAAGCTACAGTAGGCAATGCTCTTGTTAAAGATCAGTTAAACGGAGCTACGCCTTCTTTTAAAGTAGTCGACGGCCCTACTAGTACTGATGGCGCGATTGAAGTAGGAACAGGAAGCTTTTTAAGATGCTTCCATGATATTTCGCCAAACGGCGCAGATACTGCAAAAAATATTAATCAGTACACAATGGTTATTGATTTCAAAATGCCGACAAGCGGAACATGGTATTCCTTCTTTGCGGCTAATACTGATGCAGCTTCTGACGACGCTGAATTATTCATTAACTCAGGCGGTCATATAGGCGTAGGAACAACAGGATATTCTTATGATACTGTTAGCGCGGGACAATGGTACAGACTTGTTGTTGCCGCTGATCTCGGTCATTCGTATAAATACTATGTTGATGGCCGGCTAATACTAGATGGCGGGACACAAAAGCTAGACGGTAGATTTTCACTCTCTTCAATTAACGACGCAAACCAGGTTCTTTTCTTTGCTGATAACGACGGCGAGGATGGAACGATTGACTGTTCGTCGATTGCGCTTTACAACAGAACTTTAACCGACGCTGAAATTTACGGCATTGGCGGTTACAACCATGCTTTAAGCTTAAAGATTCCGGTTTCGGAATGGTCTTTTGATAAAGCGGATAGTTTACTTTATCCGACAATAGGAAAACAATTACAATTAACAGGCGTTCAAACAGCTATCACAGGTCCAGCTGTAGGCGATGGAGCGGTCAGCCTTGATCCGGGAAGTTACTATACTGCTTTGCCTCCTGTTTACAATAATGGCGGCGGCAATAATGTAAATGCTTATACGCTTTCGTTTGATATTAGAATACCTGCTTTGGGCAAACAATATGCATTGTTCCAGACAAACGGCGCTAATACAGATTCGGCAGAAATTGTAATTAACAAAGAAGGGAAAATTGGTAGTCCTTCAACCGGATTTATTGACAAAGCTCTAACCGCAGGCGAATGGTATAGAGTTGTACTTTCAGCTCAATTAGGAAAAAGTTTTACAATTTATCTTGACGGCGATTCGCTGCGTAATGGCGGAGCTCTTCCAATTGACGGCAGGTTCTCATTATCTCCAGCAAGCGCAGACGGCAAATTACTTTTCTTTACTGGCGCTAAGGGAGAAGATAACGGAATGGACGTAGCTCATCTGGCAATATATAACAGAGCTATGGCTACTCTTGAGATTAAAGGAATGGGCGGTTTTTCGCACGAAAAAAATACTGAAGTCACAACGGCTCGCAGCTCAATTTATGTAGACGGCAGTTCTTTTAACCGTTATATATCAGTCCCTCATTCTCCTGATTTCGATTTTGGCGAGACTACAAGTTTCTTTGTAGAAGTTTGGACAAAACCAAACCTGACTATTGACGGAGATCCTTCAATTATTTCTAATAAAGACTGGGGCTCTGGCGGTAATGCAGGCTGGGGTTTGTTTATTCATCAGGATGACTGGAAAGTCAATTTTGCTGACGGTACGACAAGATATGACGTTACTCAGCCAAAAATTGCAGATGGCAACTGGCATTATCTTGCTTTAATAATAGACCGCACAAACCAAAGTTTTAGAGTAATTACCGATACGATCGTTACGGTTGATATTGCACTAACTAATGGTTTAAAGAGTATGGATACTCAATATAATATTAATATGGGCGAAGACGGCACAGGCAATTATTCCGACGGATATAAATATCCGGGCGAAATTGACGAAGTCAGAATCTGGAAAGGCGTAGTTCCTGATGTTTCTGTACTGAAAGAGTGGAAATTTAAAACAGTTACTTCAGCTCATCCATATTATAAAAACCTAACTGGTTATTGGAAATTTGACGAAGGCTCTGGGTTAACTATAGCAGACGCAAGCGGTAATGGCCATACGGCAACTTTAGTAAATAGTCCTACATTTAATGTTTCATATGCTCCAATAGCAGATTCGCTTGTCGCTCCGGGTAAAGATATTACAGCAGTATGGGGCGCGGTTAATCAGGCTGTTTCAGGCGGGTTAACAATTAACGGAACCTTTAGCTCTGCCGCCCGTTCTAAAGTATTTGCAAATCCAAAGGAAGAGAAAAATAGTTTATTAAAAAAAATAGACGGTTCTTCTAATCCGTTTGCAATTTTCAGTCATAATAATCTGGCAGGAGCTACAGGCTCAAATGTAAACGGATTAGTAGCTTTAAGAACAAATAGAGTGTGGGCGTTAGACGCTACGCAAACTCCAGTTACAGCCGATGTAAATTTCGATTTCAGCGCTTTGAATATCGGCGCTCCGGGAGACTCTTCTAATTATGTTCTTCTTGCAAGAAAAGGAACAAGCGGTTTGTTTAGCGTAGTAAGCGCTTCAGCGCCGAGTATTGTAAATGGGACTCAGCTTGTTTTCAAAGGGGTTCAGTTGTCTGATAATAACTATGCTTTAGGCACTAAGAACGCTGCTACTTCTCCATTAGGAACTTTAGTAGACGTTAAAGACAAAACAATCCCTGTTAAATATTCGCTTAACGAAGCTTATCCTAATCCGTTCAACCCTTCAACAAACATTAAGTTTACTCTGGCTTCATCTTCAAAAGTAAAGTTAATAGTTTATAATTCTCTTGGTCAGCAGGTTAGTACGCTTATTAATCAGCAAATGGATGCAGGAAGCCATACGGTTGTATGGAATGCAAAAAACAGTTCTATCAATTGCGCAAGCGGCGTTTATTTCTATAGACTTACAGCCGAAGGCGCGTCTGGCGAAAAATTCGAACAGACTAAAAAACTTCTACTGCTTAAGTAAAATTCTTTAAGACATCATCAATAACGGAGAAGCGCAGCTTCTCCGTTATTCTTTTTCTAATAAAAATAAACCGGATTAAAATGCAAAACGGAAAAATTAAAAACTGGCTTGCCGGAACAAACAGCATAGCATTTTCAGTGTACGCAATTCTTGCCGCCTTTTCTGCATACGCATGTATGTACGCATTCAGAAAACCGTTTACTGCCGCAAGATTTGAAGGATTAGAGTATTGGGGAATTGGTTTTAAAACTATTATTGTAATCGCTCAGGTGTTTGGTTATATGCTCTCAAAATTTCTCGGGATAAAAATAGTATCTGAGATGACAGCCGCCAAAAGAGCTATTACAATTATAGTTTTTATTCTCATTGCAGAAATATCATTGTTCTTCTTTTCTATTGTGCCGGCTCCATATAATATTATTTTTATGTTTATCAACGGGCTTCCGCTTGGCATGATATGGGGTCTTATTTTCAGTTACTTAGAAGGGAGAAAACTAACTGAAATTCTTGGCGTAGGCTTATGCGCAAGTTTTATTGTATCGTCTGGATTTGTTAAATCTGTCGGCAGCATTGTTATTACTAATTGGGGTTTTTCGGAATTTCAGATGCCATATATAACAGGGGCTTTATTTTTGCTGCCGCTTTTGTTTTTTGTATGGGCTCTCAATCAGCTTCCCGCTCCAAATGAAGAAGACGTAAAACTTAAAACAAAAAGAATCCCAATGAATAAAAAAGACAGAAAAGACTTTTTTATGAAATTCGCTTTTGGAATAATTACTCTTACTGTTATTTATATGTTCCTATCCGCATTCAGAGATTTACGGGATAACTTTGCCGTTGAAATATGGCGCTCTGTAGGCTATAAAAATATGCCTATGATTTTTACTTACAGCGAATTGCCAATAGCGTTTGGAACTTTGCTCATACTTTCATTTATGATAATTATTAAAGACAATCATAAAGCTTTACTTATGAACCATTATATTGTTTTTGGCGGATTGCTTCTTACAGGCGTTTCTACATTCGCGTTTCAGTTTAAAATAATATCCCCTTTAGTATGGATGATATTAGAAGGCTTTGGGCTTTATATGGCTTATGTGCCTTTTAACGCAATTCTTTTTGACAGGATGATAGCGGCGTTTCAATCGGAAGGGAACTCGGGCTTCTTAATTTATATAGCGGATGCGTTTGGTTATTTTGCAAGCGTAGGCGTATTGCTGTATAAAAATTTTGGTCAGCCAAATATTAGCTGGCTTGGTTTTTTCATTAACTCAAGTTATGTCATGGCAGTTATTGGCTCAGCGCTTACTGTAGTTTCAATAATATATTTCAAAAATAGAAAACAAACAGAGAATAAAACTATCCTGGTTCAGCAGGAAAAATTAAAAATGGAGAACAGTTATAATGTATAATGATATTGAAAGCTGGAAAGATAAAATTCTATTTACGCCAGGTCCGCTTACAACAAGCAGAACGGTTAAAGAAGTTATGTTAAGGGATCTTGGTTCAAGGGATTATAAGTTTATAAGTATAGTGCAGGAAATTAGAAACGCTCTTTTAGAAATTGCAAACGTAAAAAAAGGCGAGTACGAAGCAATAATAATGCAGGGGAGCGGCACATTTGGCGTTGAAGCTACAGTCGGCTCAACAGTTCCGCCTGACGGCAAAGCGCTTGTTATTGTTAATGGAGCTTATGGTAAACGAATAAAACAAATTGCCGATGTTCTAAAGATTGACGCGGTTAGCCTTGTATATCACGAAAATCAATCGCCTAATTTGGAAGAAATTGAGCTTACGCTTAAAAATGACGAAAAGATTACAAACGTATGGGTTGTGCATTGCGAAACGACTACAGGCATTATAAATCCAATTACAGAAATTGGGGAAATTGTTAAACGCTATGGCAGGAAGTATAATGTTGACGCGATGAGCAGTTTTGGAGCTATGCCAATAGACCTAAAATTAAACAATATAGATTTTCTTGTCACCTCGGCAAATAAGTGCCTTGAGAGCGTTCCAGGCTGCTCTTTGGTTTTAGCAAAAAAAGAATCTCTTCTTAAAACAGAAGGTTACGCAAGAAGTCTTAGTCTCGATCTTTACGATCAATGGAAGGGGTTGGAAACAACAGGGCAGTTCAGATTTACGCCTCCTATACAAATTTTGCTCGCGTTGGGTAAAGCTATTGAAGAACTAAAAAATGAAGGGGGAGTAGAAAGCAGAGGCAAACGGTATAAAGAAAATTACGAAACTCTTCTTAAAGGGATGAATAAAATTGGTTTTAAAAAATATCTGAGCGACGATCTGGCCGGATATATTATTACTTCCTTTTTGTATCCCAATGATCCTGCATTTGACTTTGAAGAATTTTACAAAAGGCTGAATGAAAAAGGGCAGGTTATTTATTTAGGCAAGCTAAGCGATATTCAGTGCTTTAGAATTGGAACCCTTGGCAGAATTAATAAAAATGATATTGAAACGCTTCTTCATTTTATGGAAGATACGCTTATTGAAATGAATATTAACATGCGTTAAGCATGTATAGGAGAATAAATGGAATATAAATTTTGTAGAAAATATACCGGGGAAGTTAAGGCTGTGATATTTGACTGGGCTGGAACAACTGTCGATTATGGATGTTTTGCTCCGGCTGTTGTTTTTGTTGAGGTATTCAAAATTCGTAATATCGAAATTACAATTGAACAGGCAAGAATACCAATGGGAATTGCAAAGAGAGATCACATAAAAGAAATATTGAATATGAGCGACGTTGCAGAAAAATGGCAGTCAGTATATGGCCGCAGCTGGAACGAAAATGATTTGGATGAATTGTATGCAGATTTCATCCCGAGACAAATTGGAATTCTATCAGAATACTCTGAGTTAATCCCCGGCGTAAAGGAAACAGTGGATGAATTACGAAAAGCTGGAATTAAAATTGGTTCAACTACAGGTTATAATACAGATATGACTGCGGTTGTAATTGCGGAAAGTAAAAAACAGGGTTTCCTGCCCGATTCAATTGTATGCGCTAATGAAGTCCCTGCTGGAAGGCCTGCTCCATGGATGGCTTTACAAAATACGGCTAACCTTGGAGTATACCCATTAGAATCAATTGTGAAAATTGGCGATACTATTCCGGATATTGAAGAAGGACTTAACGCTTCTATGTGGAGCATTGGCGTTGTAACTTCAAGTAATGAAATGGGAATGACTATTGAAGAAGTAAACGCTGCTGATCCTATATCACTTGAAAAGAAAAAAGAAAAAATAAGAAATAAGTTTCTTAACTCCGGCGCACATTATGTTATTGATTCAATTACGGAACTCCCAGTAATTATTGAAGATATCAATTATAGATTAAGAAACGGCGAAAAACCGTAAAAACTTAGCAATATAAAAATAGATTTTATTTAGGGAGCTAACAGAAAATAATTATATGATGAGTACTTGTTTTAAGCTCTACCGGAAAAAATTACGAGAAAACATAACCAAACGGAAGTTATATGGAAACTGCTAATAATGATATTGTGAATAAGGCTGACAAAACCGAAGGGGATGTAAACGTTTCTCAGTTAAGGGACAATTGGATTTCTGAAAATATTGACGAAAAAACAAAAGAGCTTTTAGAACTTGACGCAAAATATTTTTTACACCAGTCTCTTTCAACACCATGCATGAACGTTCTTGAAAGCTGTGAAGGAAGCTACATAACAGATATGCAGGGACGTAAATATCTCGATTTTCATGGGAACAATGTTCATCAGGTTGGATACAAACATCCAAAAGTAATTGAGGCGGTAAAGGAGCAATTGGATAAGCTCCCATTTTCGCCAAGGCGTTATACAAACGAGCCTGCAATTCAACTTGCAAAAAAGCTTACCGAGCTTACAGACGGCCGATTAAATAAAGCTCTCTTTGCGCCAGCAGGAACGCTTGCCGTTGGAATGGCTCTTAAGTTGGCTAGAATTGTTACCGGCAGGTTTAAAACAATAAGCTGGTGGGATTCTTTTCACGGCGCTTCGCTCGATTCTATAAGCGTTGGCGGCGAGTCTTTATTTATTTCAAATATAGGCCCGCTGCTTCCAGGCGCAATACATGTCCCGCCTCCGTCAGAGTACAGAAATTTTCTTGGAAACGATCAGACGTCTGGAATGGATTCGCTTGAGTACATTGAATATGTGTTCAAACACGAACCTGATATTGCAGCTTTTATCGCTGAACCGATCAGGTATACGACCGCTATTATTCCGTCAAAGGAGTACTGGCAGGGGCTGCGCAGTTTGTGCGATAAATATGGAGCTCTTCTAATTTTAGACGAGATACCAACATGCCTTGGGCGCACCGGCTATATGTTTGCGCATGAATACAGCGGAATAACGCCTGATATCCTTTGCATAGGCAAAGGGCTCGGCGGCGGCGTTATACCAATGGCGGGGATTCTTACCAAAGAAGAATATGATGTTGCAGGGAATATAGCGCTGGGGCATTATACGCATGAAAAAAATCCGGTTGGAGCCGCTGCAAGTCTGGCGACAATTAAAATTATTGAAGAAGAAAATATTCTGGAAAAGGTAAAAACTCTCGGCGAATGGAGCCTGCATGAGTTTAAATGCCTGCAGGCTAAGCGCAATATTATAGGAGACGTAAGAGGTATTGGTTTGCTAATGGGTGTTGAACTTGTAAAAGACCGCGCCACAAAAGAGCCGGCAAATGAAGAAGCCGAAAAGATATTATACAAATCTCTTTCAAAAGGATTAAGCTTTAAAATATCAGGGGGCAATGTTCTTACTTTGATGCCGCCTTTAACCATAACGCAAAAAGAGATGCAGAAAGCAATATCAATTATTGACGAATGTATTTGCGAATTATAATTTATAATAATAGGAGAATCACATTTGAAAAGAATACGAATAATTACAGAATTATTACTGGCGGGATTTTTATTAATAAACGTTTCTTTATTCCCTCAGATAAAAGAAATTAAACATGTTATTGTGTTTGGCGTCGACGGTATGAGTCCTAATGGAATTAAACATGCAAAAACCCCTAACATGGAGTTCTTAATGAAAAACGGCGCTTATACTATGCATGGCAGATCTGTGCTGCCTACAGTTAGCACCCCAAATTGGGAAGCAATAATATCAGGAGCCGATCTTATTCAGACGGGTATTTTGTCAAACGAATGGGAATCGCACGATTTTTCAATCAATCCAGTTACTACGGCGCCAAATGAAGATATGTTCCCTACAATATTTGGAACAATCCGTCAGCAGATGCCTGACGCTGAAATCGGGGCGATATATCATTGGGATGGTTTTGGCAGATTGTATGAAAAATCTGCTCCTAACTACGACGTCAATGGAAAAGACGAATGCAATACGACTGAACTGGCGGCAAATTATATAAAATCTAAAAAACCGACTTTTACGTTTATTCATTTAGACAATGTAGACGGAGCGGGGCATGAGAGCGGGCATGGTTCGCCAGAATATTTTAATGCCGTTGGAAAAGCGGATTCCCTACTTGGCATTATATTACAAGCCGCTAAAGACGCGGGAATTTATGAAAGTACTCTTTTTATTGTTTGCGCCGATCACGGCGGCATAGGTTACGGACATGGAGGCAACTCAATGGACGAACTGGAAGTCCCTTTTATTATGAGCGGGCCAAAAGTTAAAAAGGGGTACGAGCTTAAGCTGCCTTATTATCAGTACGATAACGCCGCTACTGTAGCTTTTGTTCTGGGAGTAAAATTATCTTATGCATGTATCGGCAGACCAGTAAGCTATGCGTTTGAAGGATTCCCTGTTCCGGAAATGAAAGAAGAAAAAGTATTGCTTGAGCAGCCTGTAATTTTTCCGGAAAAACATTTCTATGCTCCTGCAGGCGGTTTGTTTGTTGACGAAGCTCCGGAAGTAATAATTAAAAACAGCGAAAAGGATGGGGACGTCAGGTTTACTTTAGACGGTTCAGAACCGGATAAAAATTCTCCTATATACGCTTCGCCGTTTAAGTTAGATAAAAGCGCAGTCGTTTCAGCAAAAGCATTTAAAGGGGCTAACGAAGAAAGCAAAACAAGCAGAGCTTTTTTTAGAGTAATTAAAAGCAATGAAGGGCATGGACTTAAATACAGCAGTTATGAATTGAACTTTGTCCAATTCCTTCCTATATTTGAAAACCTGACTCCAGTAAAAACCGGGCAGGTATATGAATGCCGGATTGATAAAGTAGAACATCGCGGTGAGAATTACGCGGTTAAATTTGAAGGATATATTAAAATTTCAAAACCGGGTAAATATAATTTTTATACTCTTTCTGACGACGGCAGTAAATTATTTATTGACGGAAAAAATATTGTGAATAATGACGGAGACCATGGAACGCTTGAAAAAAGCGGTTCAGTCGAACTTACAGAAGGGATGCACGAATTAAAGGTGACTTATTTTAACGGCGGCGGCGGACAGTGGCTTGATATTTATTATAAAGGCCCCGGCATCCCAAAGCAAATTATTCCGGCAAACGAGTTGTATATTTCTAAATAAAATAGTTCGTAAAAAAAATATAAAGTAAATAAATATCAGCGGCACATTTTAACAGACCCGGCTAATTGAGGCCGGGTCTGTTTTAAAATTACACAAAATTATTTTAATTAAAAGGCGGCTTTATGAAATTAAAAAAACAATTCTCTGTTTTTGAGTTATTAATAATTTTATTGTTATTAGTTGCAGCTCCGTTAAGCGCTCAGACTGGCGGAGAAAAACAAAATCTTTTATTGCCCGGCAATAATTCCCTTAACTTTCTTGTAATTAGCGACTGGGGGAGAGACGGTCTGAATGACGTTAACAAAAAAACTCCGGGGCAGTTAAAAGTTGCAAAGCAATTTGGCATTACGGCAAAAGAAATTGAAGCGTCCTTTGTAGTAACATGCGGCGATAACTTTCACGGTAAAGGAGTTTCAAGCTCCACAGATACTCTCTGGTTTGTTAATTTTGAAAATGTTTACACAAATCAATCATTGATGATACCCTGGTATATAGCTCTTGGGAACCATGATAATGCAGGCAACGTTGAGGGAGAACTTGAATATGCAAAAAATAGCAAAAGATGGATACAGCCCGCTAGATATTTTAGCTTTACTAAAGCTTTGCCAGACTCAACGGAAGCGCTTTTTGTAATATTGGATTCATCTCCGTTTATTGAAAAACATTATAAGGACAAAGAGGAAGCGAACATAAAAACGCAGAGAAATGATATCCAGGTAAAATGGTGCGATAGCGTTTTAAGCGCTTCAAAAGCGAAGTGGAAATTTGCAATATTTCATCATCCCGCATATTCCGCCTCTTCAACGCATGGAAGCACAAAGGAAATCCAGACTACTTTTATCCCGATATTTGAAAAATATCATATCGACGCCTGCTTTTCGGGGCACGACCACGATTTGCAGCATTCGCGGCCAGAGAATTCAAAAATAGAATACTTTGGCGTTGGCGGAGGTTCTCAATCAAGATCGGCAGGGCATGAAGCCTTTACAAAGTATAGTTTCTCTTCTCTTGGCTTTGGAGTAGTATCGTTAACGCAAAACAAAATGCGATTCAGTTTTGTAAATGAAAAAGGGGAACAGTTATATTTTTATGATATTCAAAAATAGCTAATCTGCTTTTTACTAAGGGGCGCATCTGTTTTATTTGCGCCCTAAGGTTTTAATTTTGTTCTGCATTTCAGCGCTTAGTTGTTTAACTAACTCTGCGTTATACGATGGATTGTTTTGCATTTTGAATATCTGATTAGCCGCTATAGCGTATGAACGCGATTTAGCTGCAAGCGATCCTTCTTTAACAACCGGATCAACGTCGGTTGCAAATACCGAAACCGTATTATCGCTATTGCGCGCAATCTCAAAAGTGCGGAACTGCTGAGGAAACTCGCGTAACGACGAGGTTTCAACTACCCAAAATCCATATTCCGGATGATTAACGGGATCAGGCGATGGAAGCGCTGTTACAGTGTTAAGGTGACGGTGCCCGGCAATCCACATAATAAGATTTGGGTATGTATGCAGTTTAGCAATCAGATTAGCCTCTGTTACCGCGGCTTGCGTACTCCAGCCTAAAAACGCTCCGAGAATGCCTTCCATCTTAACGCCAATTGGAATATGCGCAGCAATTATCATCAGCTTGCCTTCATTCTGTCCTTTATCAAGTTCATTTATAAGCCATGCGTAACGCGCCTGGTCAAGCGAGCCATGCCCGTAGCCGTGGATATCGGCGTCGTTATCGGCTTGAGTATCGTCTAAAACAATTACTTTTAATGGTATGTCTGAGTTTGGCTCAAAAGCATAACAGCCGAGTATGTTGGCCTGTTTAAAACCATGTCCGGCGGGATTTGAAGAGGAAGTATTAAACTCGTTCATCCATTCGCTTCTTGATAAAAAACGGCGGTTCGCGTCTGCGGTAATTTGCTGAGGCGTGGCGCTGCCAACTGGACCTGAGCATAGGATAGAGCCAAAAGGCGTTTTGCCGTCCACTACGCCAACATAAAAATCTTTTCGGTTTATACCTCCAGCCGTAAAAATATCGCCAATCTGAAGGATATCTGAACCTGTGTAGGCCTGACGTATATAATCGGTCGGCGGATTTGTGCCCATCCAAAAGTGATCGTGATTGCCAATAGCTGAATACCAGGGGATTGTATTATCAAGTCCTTCGGCCTGAAACTCATCCTGATAATCATTGCCGGAGCCTGGTATTGGATTATCCTTATCGCCTGAATCCGGATTTATTTTCTTACCGTCAAGAACGTCAATAAACCATCTGAGCTCGTTGTACTGGCCGTTGTTTGCAACGTCCCCTAAAGAAATGCCAAAATCAAACCGGGCGCTTTTATGAAGCGAGTTTATCGTCCTGATAGCTGCATCAAGCATTTGCGTTGAATAAAGCATTGCCGGCGAATAGCCGGAAATTATGCCGTTATTGCGTATGCCAAAGTATATTCCCTCCGTGGGCGATTCTTCGTCGGTAATGTGCACGTCAGTCATAGCAAAGAAATTTAGTAGCTCCGCTGATTTAGAGACCGACGCTCCGTTATAATTAGCGGGCATAAGGTCTAATCTTTTTTCACAGCTAAGTCCGGCGCCGTATTGCCAAACGCCATATCCATATGCCATAAACTTTTGAATATCATAAGGATGAATTGCCGGGGAAGTCGAGGGGACTGGAACAGGGACGATTGTTCGCTCAAGAGTCGTTGCGGCTTTGCTCCCTGTCAGATTATCAATGGCGTTTATATCGCCGCTATTGCACCCGTCAAAAAAAGCAAATGCAAATCCAATTACTATTATTGCGTAGACCCAGTTGTTATTTCTCTTTTTCATATTAGCAGTTTTACCTTGTCTTTTATTATTTACATCTTTTACGTTTTCGTTGCGGATTTTGCTAACGACACATTACCCCTTTTGCTTATTATCGAACAAAATGCGCATAAATAAATAGAAGTATATTTATGTAGCTATTAAAACAGACTAAAAAATACCGCAATGGAAAGAATTGCCTTGCCGCTTTCCGTTTAGTAGTTTATTTGTCAATTATCTTTTTGCGTTTCCCCTTGTTCTTGTTCAAAACTTAGGCATACATAATAATTTAATCTCTGAACGAAACTAAAAAAATAGTTGATGTGATTTCTATCATCTCTCCAATAAAGGATATGGATATTTGTTGAGATAAATATTATTATATATAATAAATAATATGAATTGCTAAAATATACGGAACTTGTTGTTATGTAATAAAAGCAGTCAGGCGCAATAACAAAGTTATACGATGGATATTTT
Organism: Ignavibacteriales bacterium UBA1304; assembly: GCA_002307295.1. Taxonomy (GTDB): domain Bacteria; phylum Bacteroidota; class Ignavibacteria; order Ignavibacteriales; family Ignavibacteriaceae; genus UBA1304. The sequence continues at coordinate 172,546 of DBTY01000004.1, read as the reverse complement.
ATGTGTGATGAAAAAAATATTCTGCTTGTAGAGGATGAAATTGCCATAGCCCAAAATCAAAAAGTTTTACTGGGTAAATATGGGTTTAATGTTATTGTAGCAAAGACTGAAGAAGAAGCAGTTCAGGCTGTTGAGGGAACAAGAAAGATAAATCTGATTCTTATGAACGTCGCCCTGAGCAACGGAATGGACGGCATACTAACCGCTAAAACTATACTCGAAAAATTTGATATCCCGCTAATATTTATATCTGCGCGTCCCGACGCTAATATTTTAGAAAAAACCGAAAGACTTACTTCGTATGGTTATATAGATAAAAATTCAGGAGAAACGGCGCTTGTTGCCGCGATTAAAATGGCATTGCGGCTTTTTGAATCTAAGATGAAAAAACTGGAAACCCTGTCTTTAAGGGAAAGCGCATATGAAAATTCAATGGTTCCAATTGTTGTAATAGACTGTAAGGCATATGCAATAATAGATTGCAACAAAGCGGCAGTAAAAATATATGGATATGCCGCCAAAGATGAAATTACAGGCAGGACGCCCGCCGAACTATCGCCTCCTTTTCAGTATGACGGAACTTCTTCTTCCGAAAAAATAAAATATTATGTCGAAAAAGCGTTATCCGAAGAACAAATTATTTTTGAATGGCTTTATCAACGCCCTAATGGCAGCCTTTGGGATGCCGAAGTTCAGTTGAAGAGTTTTATAGACAAAGGAAATCAATTAGCGCAATTTACGCTGGCAGATATTTCTGACCGAAAAAAAACTGAATTGTCTCTGTACGACAGCGAATCGCGCATTAAATCATTTAGCAATAATTTTACTTCAGGAATGATATATCAAATTGTAATGAAGCCGGATGGCGCCAGAAAGTTCACGTATTTAAGCGATTCTGTGCAGTTATTGTATGGAGTATCGCCAGAAGAAGCAATTGCTGATGAAACGCTTATCTATGGAAGAATCTACAAAGATGATATACCCGGTTTAACAAGAGCCGAGGAAGAAGCGGTTAAAACCTTTTCAACTTTTAAGGTAGAAGCCCGGGTAAAAGATCCAGTGGGAAAAATTCGCTGGTCTTCTTTTGTTTCAACGCCCAGATTACTTAATGATGGTTCAATATGTTTTGACGGAATAGAGTTTGTCATAACTGAACGAAAGAACACTGAAGAAGCTTTGCTTGAATCTGAAACAAAATACCGTAACGTAGTAGAGAATTCTATCGTTGGCGTATATATCATTCAAAGCGGCCTGTTCCGCTACGTAAATAAACAATTCTGCAAAATGTTTGGATATACGTATGATGAAATTATAAATAAACTGGGTCCAATGGATATCACTTATCCCGACGACAGAACTGTTGTTAACGGGAATATAATGAGGCGTATAAACGGCGAAGTTGAATTTATGGAATATGAATTCAGGGCTGTAAGGAAGGATAACCGTGTGATTTCTGTAAGAGTTCTTGGCAGCTATATGGTACATCAGGGGAACCCGGCTATTACCGGAACAATTACGGATATAACCGAACAGAAACAGGCCGAAGAAGGGCTTAAAAAGAGCGAAGCGCTTTTACGCACGCTAATTGACATCCTTCCAGATTTGGTTTGGTTAAAAGACTCTGACGGCGTGTATCTTAAATGTAACCAGCGTTTTGGAGAAATGTTCGGCGCAAAAGAAAACATGATTGTAGGTAAAACGGACTATGATTTTGTAGATAGAGAAAAAGCTGATTTTTTCAGGGAAAAAGACAGAGCTGCCGCGACTGCCGGCGGACCAACAATAAACGAAGAGGAAGTTACTTTTAAGGATGGGCACAATGAGATACTGGAAACTATAAAAACTCCAATTTATGCTGCTGATGGAAAGCTTATAGGCGTTTTAGGTATAAGTCGGGATATAACAGAGAGAAAAAAAACTGAAGAAAAACTGCGGGAAAATCAGCGATTCCTTACAACGCTTATTGGCAATTTCCCTGGTATGGTTTACCGCTGCCAAAATAATGAAGAATGGACTATGGATTTTGTAAGCGAAGGAAGCATAGCCGTTACAGGTTATAGCCCTGAGCAGCTAATGAACTCTAAAGTTATTTCTTACGGTAATTTAGTGTATCCAGAGGATAGACAAATGGTGTGGAATGTTGTTCAATCCGGTATTCTTAACGCGCGGCCTTTTCGTATGGAGTATCGTATTATTGACGCTTTGGGAAAAGAGAAATGGGTATGGGAACAAGGGTGCGGCGTACGCCAAGACTCAGGCGAATTACTCTGGCTCGAAGGTTTTATTTCGGACATTACTGAACGTAAACATGCCGAGGAAGCTCTTAAAGAAAGCGAAGAATTGTTCAAAAACATTCTGGATTACGCTCCTTATTCTATAATTCTAACTGATATGGATTATCGCTATAAGTTAGCAAACAAAGCCTTCTACTCGCTTAATAATTTGAGCGAAGCTGAAACGATCGGTAAAACAACAGAGGAATTGGGTTTTGTTGTGGAGCCTGAGATATCTAAATTTTTAGCAACACAGATGGATGAAAATGGTAAAATAGAGAATCTTGAAATGCCGTTGGTTGATAAGAACGGAAGAAAAATAGTATTTCTGTATTCCTCTTTAGTAATTCAGTGGAAAAATCAGCCAATGATTCTTATCTCTAATGTTGATATTACTGAAAAGAAGATGATTGAGAGCGAATTAGAAAAATATCGCGATCGGCTTGAGCTGCTTGTTAAAGAACGGACAGAGGAACTTGCCGCAGCCAACGAAGAACTGCAAACAATTAATGAAGAGCTGATGGAGCAGAGAGAAGAATTAAGGACAACGCTCGATAAATTGAAAGCAGCCCAAAAACGGGTTGTACAATCAGAAAAAATGGCATCCTTAGGAATTTTTGCCGCCGGCATCGCTCACGAAATTAATAACCCGCTTAATTTTATTAACGGCGGTGTTTACGGACTTGAAAGATATTTCAGGGAAAATTTGAGCGGTCATATAGATAATGTCGCTCTTTTAATAAAGGCAATTAATGTTGGAGTTAAACGCGCAGCAGAGATAGTTGCAAGCCTCAGCAATTATAGCGGGCGTTATGATCTGCCGCCCACAAATTGTAATATACGCTCTATTATTGATAACTGTCTGGTTATCCTTGACGATCAGCTTAAAAACAGAATCAGCGTTAAAAAAAATTATACTGATATTCCGGCTGCTTTAATTGGCAACGAAAGGAAATTTCATCAGGCGTTCTATAATATCCTTTCAAACGCCGAACAATCAATTGCAGGGAAAGGGGAAATTGATATAGACGCTAAAGTGATAGATAAAGAATTAATTATTACAATAAAAGATTCGGGTTGCGGAATAAGCCCCGAAAACCTGCCCAAAATATTCGACCCGTTTTTTACCACAAAAGACCCTGGTAAAGGAACGGGGCTTGGATTATCTATTACTTATAACATTATTGAAGAGTATAAGGGGACTTTAGAGTATGAAACTAAATTAAACAAAGGAACTAAAGCAATAATTAAATTACCAATAAATAATTCGGGTAAGCAATGAACAAAAAAACTACTTTGCTTTGCGTCGATGATGAGCCGATGAATCTTGATCTTTTTGAAATTAATTTTGGCGCAAAGTACGATGTAATTACGGCTGAATCTGGCAGCGAAGGTTTGGATAAACTTAAAGTGACGCCGGAAATTAAAATAGTACTTACCGACATGAAAATGCCAGGCATGAACGGTATTGAGTTTATAAAAATAGCAAAAAGTGAATTCCCCAACGTTATATTTTATATCCTGACTGGTTACTCTATTACTGAAGAAATTTCAGACGCTTTGAACGATAAGCTTATTGAAAAATATTTCAGCAAACCTTACAACATGGGCGATCTAGAAGCGGTTATTGACGAAGCATTAAAATAGTATTAACAGAATATTTACGACTAATATAATGCAGCCAATTATTTAGTAAAAGAACTTTTGAGGAACTTTACCCATCAAAAGTTTTTTAGGCGGGGCGGATAATATTTGTTTCTCTTTAAAACTCCTATAATTATCACAGCTAGTTTTAGCTAATGTTTAAAGCCTTACAAAAGTATTAATTTATTCAAATTATACGGACAATACGCAATAAATGTTGATATTTTAAATGATATTTCCAATATTATAATCAATATTTTAACTACATTTATACCTTCATTGAGTATGATATTTTATGGGTGCAATTTAAAAACGGGACATGCTGTATGGAATTTACTAAAAAAATAAATGATTGGTTTTTGAAAAAAAAAGACAGGCAATTTTGGAAAACCCCTGACAAATGGTTAGTTGCTGTGATTCTTGATGATACTAAAAATCAGGTTTATGGAAAAGTAAAAAATGGGTTAGCAATTTTAGAGAGTATACCTAAGCCTGAGACAGGATATTCTTATCTAGATGTTGTAAAAGTTGCGGGTCCCATAGGCAAACAAAAGTTTAGGGATGATGAAATAGAAGAGTATAAGGTTATCGAAATATTTAAAAAATCAAATATTCCAACATTCACATTTAAAGCGCGTATCCCCAACCCAGGGGATTATTTTAAACTGTGTGCTTGGTTTGAAAAAAATGGTAAGAAAGTTGTATTTCCTTGGTCGTCAAAAGAAAATAATTTAGAATGGAGAAAGGGATTTTGCACTGCTGATAATTTGGAACAAGCGATAAAAATATTAACTGAATTTATTAAATCGGACAGTTCAAGAGAAGTAAAAGATATACTCAACTGGGATTATTATAAAATATATAATGGTTGAACTCAACACGCTATATGCAATTCTTTTATAAATGTTTATAATAGGAACGATTATGACCTTTGTTAAATCACATTATAAAAAAAGATTAATAGTTGCAATAACGCTATTGATTGTTGCGCTCTGTTTTGTGTTTTCGTGCGATGGTCAAAACAAACAAAAACCTGCATGGCCGCCGTCGCAGGGGCAAAAGCAAATTCCAATATGGCCGGGAACTCCGCCTGATGCGCAGCCTGCGGCAGGCCCGGAAGTTACGAAAACGGAAACTAAGGAATTAGTCGCCGGCAAGCCTTGGATTTATGTGGAAAATGTTTCGCAGCCGACGATTACTGTCTATCCGCCAAAGGGAAAAAATACTGGCGCCGCGGTAATGGTGTATCCCGGCGGAGGATACGAGATATTGGCTATTGATCTTGAAGGAACAGAGATTTGCGACTGGCTGACGTCTAAGGGAATTACGGCTGTGCTGCTGAAATACCGCGTTCCTTTTACCGGGCCGCACTGGGATAAAAAGCTTAAACGCCAGGTCTATCCAAAAGCCCCAATGGCGCAGGAAGACGCGCAAAGAGCGCTGGGGCTTGTGCGCTTCCACGCAGCGGAATGGCATATCAATCCGAACAAAATTGGCGTACTTGGGTTTTCGGCCGGGGGACATCTGGTAGCCGATATAAGCGTTCATTTTGAAAAGCGTTCGTACCCCATTGTTGACGAAGCCGATAAAGTTAGCTGTCGCCCCGATTTTGCAGCAGCTCTTTATCCGGGGCATTTGTGGATTGACGAGGAAAAATTTGAGCTGAATCCGGATATAGCAAATAATATTAATAGCAAAACGCCTCCTACGTTTTTGCTTCAGGCAGAGGACGATTACGTGGATAACGTAAACCAGGCTCTTGTTTACTACATTGGATTAAAGAACGCTAAGGTTCCCGTAGAGATGCATTTGTATGCGCATGGCGGGCATGCGTTTGGGCTGCGCCGCACAAAACTGCCCATTACCGGCTGGCCGCAATTAGTGGAAACATGGCTGAAAACAATAGGAATTACGGCGGAGTAATTTTTAGTTAAAAAGTTAAATGCAGAATAAACATTATTAAATTCCATTACAGATAGTCTTGAATTTGCTGCGCGAAATAAAAAAATTGCAATAAGGATTATACAAAGCCTAAAGAGCTCTTATGAAAAACGAAAACAATGTAATGCAAAAGAGTCAGATTGCGCCTTGCGGCATGAACTGCGGAATATGCTTGGCCTATCTTCGCGATAAAAACAAATGCAAAGGCTGTTGGGCTCCAAATGATAATAAGCCAAAAGGCCGCGCTAATTGCGTTATCAGAAATTGTGAAATATTAAATACGCTGGACTCAAAATTTTGTTACGACTGTCAAAAGTTTCCATGCGCAAGACTAAAGCAACTTGACAAGAGATACAGAACTAAATACAAAATGAGCATGCTTGATAATCTTGAAAACATTAAGGCAAACGGTTTTGACAAATTTATAAAAGAAGAACATGACAGATGGCTTTGTAATAGCTGCGGAGGAACAATATGCGTACATCGGGGATTTTGTTTGAATTGTAAACAGTAAATTAATCCGTTATATATTCATATTCCCAACGCGATATGCTCTTAAAATTATAAAAACAATTAGGATAATGGCAAAGAAAAATACTGACATAAACATTATAGACGTATCGGCAGACAACGTTTCTGAAACAGGAATCTATTGTATCAGGGATAAAAAATCGGCGGGCTATAGCGCCAAGATCGAGTGGTTCAAAACTAAAATTAATAACGGACTGAAAATTAAAATTGCCGCCGACAATGCCGGTAAACAAATTGGCTTTATTGAATACGCCCCGTCTGAACAGGCATGGCGGCCGGTTAAGGCCGATAACTTTTACTTTATTCAGTGCATTGCTTTGTTTGCAAAGGAAGCGAAAGGAAAGGGAGTCGGGAGCTATCTAATAGAACAATGCGAAGCTGACGCAAAGAAAAATGGAAAGTCGGGCGTTTGCGCCATGTGCAGCGAGGGTCCATGGATGGCCAATAAAACTCTTTATGAAAAGAATAATTTTAGCGCCGCCGATAAACTTGACCGCTTTGAATTAATGGTTAAATCATTTGACGCAAAAGCCAAAACTCCAAAGTTTATCGACTGGACAAAAGAACAGAAAACATATCTGGGCTGGAACTTGGTTTATTCCGACCAGTGTCCCTGGCACGAAAAATCAGTTACAGACATCAAACAATCCGCCGCAGAACATGGAATTGAACTGACTATATTAAAGCTGCAAACGCCCGAAGAAGCGCAAAAAGCTCCTTCGGGATTTGGAACATTTAGCCTGTTAAAAGACGGAAAGCTTTTGGCCGACCATTACATTAGCAGAACCCGTTTTGAAAATATACTGAGACAGGAAAAAAATAAATAACCGCCGCTACCAGCGCTTTTACAAAAACAGCGCGGGGCGCAGTAGCCTGCGCAAATAATTTGCGCCAAATGTTGATATTTATAATCATAAAATATAAGTTATTAGTTGTAATTATTTTTATAATTGCATGGCGGATGATCGTTGTTGGGGCCTCGCATAACAGAGATAAAAAAACAATTAACTTCTAAAATAAAATTATGGATTCAATATGGATTACAAAGTAAACGGCAGGGAGAACATTTATTTTTATGTAAGATTATTTGTTAGTCTAGTGGCGTATTGTTTATTAGGACTTCTGATAGTAAATACATTTGATTCTGATAATCCGGCGATGAGATCAGTTTATATCTGTTATGCATATGCGGCTTTTATTATTGTGTACCTGTTTTTCAGATTTGGTATTTTAATTGGGCACATTAAAGGCAACGCGGTAAAATTAAGCAAAAAGCAGTTCCCGGATATTTATAGCATTGTTGAAAAACAATCGGAGCTGTTAAGGCTTAAAGCTGTTCCCAGCGTATATATATTGCAATCCGGCGGTATTTTAAATGCATTTGCCGCAAGATTTTTTGGGCATAATTATATTGTCCTTTATTCCGAGATAGTAGAAGCGGCTTACGAGCAGGACGAGGCTATCTTAGAGTTTATTATTGGGCACGAATTAGGGCATATTAAACGCAACCACATGTTAAAGAGTCTGATATTAATTCCCTCATGCATAGTGCCATTTTTACGTACGGCTTATTCGCGTGCGTGCGAGTACACAAGCGATAATATAGGCTATACGTTAGCGCCCAAAGGGGTTAAAGGCGGATTGCTGCTGCTGGCTTCGGGCAAAGGCATTTATAAAAAAGTAAACGTTAACGAGTATTTAGATCAGGATAAAACCGAAGACGGATTCTGGAAATGGTTTGCGGAAAAAGTATCGACGCATCCAAATTTAACAAAAAGATTAGCGCCGTATATTACAGAAAAAGATTTAATCGGCAATCTGTTTGCGCCTCCCGTCGTTGAGAAAAAAGAAGACGACCTTTCCCGTTTTATGCCGAAGTAATAAATAGATATATCTCCATAGCATAAACTATGCGGGTTGCGGAGCGCTAAACAAGCTCGGTTCTCGTTGATGTTCGTAAAAAGGAAATTATTTACTAAACAGTTTGGGGTAATGCAAAATGAAAGTAACTTTAATGCTTATGCTGATTTTAATTACTGGGGTTCTGAAAGGCCAAGAGCCTTTTACGAAATACCCGGCTATTTCATACAAGGAATATGGAGACTGGATACGGGATGATACGTCAGAAGGAAGGCGGGAAGTATATTTCACTAAGACAATCCCAAACTTTTTTGAAAATAAAGATTCGCTAAAAATTCAAATAACTTTTACCTATGATAATATAGATACTTCTTACATAGATATTTATAGAAACAATAAACATATCCAGAATTTTTTTGAACCGTTTGGGATACCCGCACCAACTGGCGATTTACCAATTCAGGTTGCCGATATAAATGGAGACGGGCTTCCAGATGTGAAGTTTATGATTCCTTATATGAGTTGTGGTTTAGGCGTGAACTGTCGCGTAATTTATCTATTTCAAAAACCAGATTGCAATTTCACAAAAATTTCTTACCTAGATATGTTTGGCGAATATGAGCCAGAGCGCGATTTTGACGGCGATAAAAACTATGAGATTATAACAAGGTTTCTTGTAAGTTATAAGAACCATAGTTATTGGCTCTATAACTTGTATAACTATACTGAAAATGGACTTATTAATGTGAATAAAAAAGGTAATTATCCTATAATGATTCAGTTCTTAAATCGGGATAATTATAAAATCACTAATAAGATTACAAGGAAGAAAATGAAAGATTTCGCTTTGCCTTTACCTGAAGACTATGACAAACGCTAATATCGCCTGCCCAAAAGAAGAGGATGTGCATGCTGCTGTATGGGCAAATAATGCGTAATAAATGTTTATATTAGAAATGGTTATTGCAATAGTATTATCTATTATTAACTAGGTTGTGCATGAAATTCATTAAATGTAATGCGAAAAGGCCAGTGATATGAATTTAAGTGATAAAATAGAATATGAATTAGGGTCAAACTACACTGGGCATGAAATATTTGAACAACTTGAGAACTATTCTGATTTTTATAATTCATTGTCTTTTTCAATTATGCTTTGGTCTTCTCAAGGGACAAAGTCCTTGCTAAATCTAGATACCTACGTATATTCTTCGCTTAGGGGTACTCTAGGATCAATAAAAGATGTTTTATTAAAAGGTAGAATTAATGATGGCTATGCGTTATTAAGAAAATATTATGACTCAACGATCATTAATATTTATGCCAGTCTTTACTTGATTGACCATTTTAACATAGACAATTTTATAGTTACTCAAATTGAAAATTGGAGAAAAGGTACAGAGACAATACCAGAATATAGAGTAATATCTAAATATATTAAGGACTCACCTAGACTCAAACCTATTAATGATTTACTTCAGAAAGACGATAGCTATAAAAAAATAAGAACCAGATGTAATGATCATACACATTATAATTTTTATCACAACTTGCTTCTAAATGATAATGAAATTTATAATCCTAATAGGACAAAATACCTGGATGTTTTTTCAAAGGATATTGAAGCCATCTTCATTCAACATTTCGCTTATATATTCTATCTAAATGACCATTATATGATGGCAAGCGATTATATAGATTGTTTAGACGAAGATATTGTGCCAGAGGAAAATTCACAATATTTTGTAGCGGGATTTATCCAAAAAGTATTTGATGAGATTATTAGAGTTAAAAGAGCTGATATAGCAAATGAAATAAAAAGAAAGACTAATATGAAATTATCATAAAAATTTAAGAGCGCTAACATACGTCTATGTAAAGAGTTTCCATTAGTTTTAGAGCCCTCTAAAGAAGCGATAAAAAGTCATCCGAATTTTATCACTGGGAAAGGGAAAAGTGATGATAATTGGTTTAACTATAGTTTTTCATTACTGATGATTCGAATAAAGAAATTCAAATGGTATTACAAATACAAATGGTCCATTTACCAGACCTATTGCCAATGACGGCTTATATGTAATGGTTGTGATTTCAGAATATTATATAAGCCTTCCAACTTGCTTCAAGTTTAGCGTAATTTGGTAGTCTTCACTTTACAAATCCGTACACAAGTCTATTATCAAGAAAACGATTCTTCCCATAAAACTCTCTCTACTTCTCCCCATTTAGGCGGGAGCTGAAGTTTTTCCAGAATTCTATGTGGAAAAGTTTGCTTGTTTCGTCCAACTCAAAAACCTTATCTGGAGCTATGTTAAATTTGGAGCCGTCGTCGTACAAAGCCGTTACGTCGGTATGGAACTGTATGGCGTAGACGTTAGGGTATTTAGTGTTATAAATTCCTTCTATAACTTTTCCATCCATCGAGGTAGCCGAAATTTTATAATTTTTACCTAAGTCTTTAACCGCCTGGTGATGCACGCTTACGCCGTATGGAGCCTGATTAATGCCTGCAAAATTTAACGGACCGTCGCTTAATATTTTTACGTGATGAAAAGTAAGTCCCGATAACTCGTCTAAAGTATTATCCGATTTACGCCAGAAATTTTTATGCTGGTTATCAAGCGGCGCCGCAGTTATTTCCTGAAAGTTCGTCTGGTTATAAATCTGGAAAGGGATATCCTGATACAAAGTTCCGCCTGCCGCAACGTTAATTTCCTGCATGCCAAGGCAGATGCCAAGTATAAGGTAGTCGGGGCGGCGTTCAATTAACGGGGAGTAATCGGCGTTCTGAGCTCCTCCGGTCAAATGGTACAAAAAGGAGATTTCCCAATTCTGTTCTTTAGGAATCATCTCCGTAGTGATAAAAGTTTTTTCGCCATAGATTCTGGGGGGTATATCGTCTCCGCCAAAAAAGAGGAGCGCGTCGGTTTCGTTAAATATTTTTAGGAACTCCTGCGAACACTGGTTATTGCAAAACAAACTATCAATCGGAACTTCGTTCTGAATTACTTCAAATGAAATATGATCCTTAGTATGCTTAGCGGCAAATTCGTAAGAATGTTTGAAGCTTTCCTGCTGAGCTTTGCTTAATACCCCGATGATCTTAAAGCTATCGGCATGTATAAGGTCTTTGTGAATAAAATATAAAACTTTTTCAAGGTTTTTTACGGTGGGATTCATTAATCCAATGCGCTTACATGTTTTCGATTGGGCAAAAGGCTCGGTTAAACCGGCTAACAGAATTAAAATTATTAAGAATTTTTTCATGCGTTTAAATAATTTATTTGCAAAATAGAACAAACGTTGTTAAAAGCAGCAAATAATATAATACAATTTACGCCTACAATCTATAATGGTCTTGGCTGCCGTGAAAGAGGGAAAATTCAATTATTTGTTTGAGGCTGAGAGGAAAGAAAAATAAGCTTGCATATTGTATGTATACCAACTATCTTCACAAAGACAAAATAAAACAAACATTAAGGATATATTTATGACTTCAAATGATTTTTTTCAGGCAAGGGTAGAAAATACTCTTAGTCCAATGGACTATTTGCAAATAAGTAAACAACAGCCAGAGCAGTTTATTTTGGTAGATGTAAGAAATGCTCCGGCTCATTTAAAAAAAGTTAAAATATCAAACGCTATTGAAATACCTCAAAATGAATTGGAGAATAGAATCTCTGAATTACCAAAGGATAAAACAATAGTCGTTTATTGCTGGGATGTCTGGTGTAATCTGGCTGCAAAATCAGCGTTAATCCTTTTGAAAAATGGGTTTAGCGTTAAAGAACTTTCAGGCGGTATTGCGGCCTGGCAAGCAACTAAATTACCTGTTATTAATTTATAAAATAAAACTAAGCGGTAAATTGGTTTCAACTTACCGCTTAAAACTATTGCATTATGAAAAAAGAGACTGAAAATATTTTTGGATTTGACCATCCTGACTTAAGTGTTGGAAATTTATTAGTGAGATTATCTAATTTGCATCAACGTCAAATAAATACTGAACTTTCAAAGCTTAACCTGACTTATGTTCAGTTTGTATTACTCGCTGGCGTTTATTGGCTTTCGATGCAATGCGATGAAATAACGCAAATAATGCTTATAAATTTGACTAAATTAGATAAGTCGATGACTTCAAATGTTTTAAAAACATTAATAGAAAAAAAACTAATCTTACGGAAAGAACACTCAAAAGATACAAGAGCCAAAACTGTATCAATAACGACAGTTGGGAAAAAGATTGTTAAGGAAGCAGTAGCGCTTGTTGAAAAACTAGACAAAGAGTTTTTCTTAACGAATGATTTTTCAGCAGAGGAATTACGAGGAGTATTATTGTCGCTAATTAAAAAAAATGAATAAACAGTTTCAAAAACAATATGTCGCTATCCGCTATTAGGAAGCTGCGAACTATCTGGTTGTAATAACTATAGATATTTAAAGCTATATGCTCTATATTTGAATTAAAATTTATAATTAAGATGCGTAAAGCCTGTACGGGAGCGGCGCTTAAAAACTCAACGCAATAAGTCTAAACATAAAACAACAGAGCAAAAGAATGGATAACAAACCAGTATTACTTGACGGAAAAACCCTATCGAAAGAGATTGAAGCTAATTTAAAATTAAGAGTTGAAAAGATAATTAAAAAAACGGGAAAGGTTCCTGTACTGGCCACAATTTTAGTCGGCGCCGATCCCTCCTCCGAGATATATGTAAAAATGAAAGGAAACGCCTGCGAACGCGTGGGCATGACTTCGCTAAAAGTAAACCTGCCGGAAGAAACGACTACGGAAGAGCTGTTAACGGCAATTGAAAAGTTAAATAACGACGAAAGTATTTGCGGAATATTGCTGCAGCATCCCGTCCCAAAACAAATTGACGAACGTGCGTGCTTTGATAAAATAGCGATTGATAAGGACGTGGACGGCGTAACCTGTCTTGGCTTTGGACGGATGTCTATGGGCGAAGCGGCTTACGGAAGCGCGACTCCAGCGGGTATAATGGAGCTAATTAAATATTACAAACTGCCAATTGAAGGGAAGCATGCGGTCGTTGTCGGGCGAAGTCCTATTTTGGGCAAGCCTATTGCAATGATGCTTTTAAATGAAAATGCTACGGTTACTATCTGCCACTCAAGAACTAAAAACCTGCCAGATTTAATAAAGCAGGCGGATATAATTGTAGGCGCAGTCGGCAAACCTGAATTTATAAAAGCCGATTGGATTAAGGATAATGCAATTGTGATTGACGCGGGCTACCATAAAGGAGGCGTTGGCGATATAGAAATCAGTAAAGTAAAAGACAGAGCGTTTGCCTATACCCCCGTCCCCGGCGGAGTCGGGCCAATGACTATTGCTACGCTTATAAAACAAACAGTTGAATCGGCAGAAAAGAAATTAAAATAAAAAACGAAAAATATAAAATAATAATACTGTAACGGGGTAATACCAGGATGAAAAGCGCTATTTATATTTTGCTTGGGTTTTTATTTATTTCGTGTAATCTGAAACAATCAAAAAATGATAACTATCCTAAAGACGCAAAAGTTTCAGATAGTAATGGAAAACCAAAAGATTCGTTATCTTTCTATTTCCCGGCAATAATAAAAAAAGATACAACGTTTATTAAAACCGGATTTGATAGCTTAACGAATAATTGGTATTCAAAAACTTTATATGCCGCCCAAGAGCCAATTTTATATAATTACTATCTTGGGCACGACATATATAGATTCCTTTGGCTGCGCGCGTTTTCCAGACCTGTTGTAATTTCAATTAATAAAGACGGAGCTAAAATTTGGTTATCAATAAAAGCTCTTAACAAGCAAATAGATATTGCAGATATATTGCCGCAAATAACATTTCTTCTACCGGCATCTGGGTATAGCGGAAAACCTAAAGTAAAAATGTCAATAGAACAAAATACTAAAGCTGATAGAAAAGCTAACCTGATTTTAAACAATACAATAGCATTATCAGAAAGAGACTGGGTAGAATTTGAAAATTTATTAAAAAATTGTTCATTCTGGACAATGGCGCCTATTGATAGTAGGCTTGGCATTGACGGATCGGAGTGGATAATTGAAGGACATCTAAAAAATAAATACTGGGTTGTAAATAGGTGGAGCCCGGAAAATGTTTTTAGGGAGGCTGGTTTGTTTTTAATCAAAAAAAGCGGATTAGAAGAAAAAATATATTAAATAATAATTTGATGAATATAAGAATGATACGAATACTTAGCATTGTTTTATTTGCGCTCTTTATTGGGGTTTTACCTAACGAGGCTTTGGCAAAGGAACACAATACTGATTCTTCATCAAGCGCCGGGAAGGATTTCCAGAAAACTTTTACCGGAACTATTAACAAAAAAATTGCAGTCGTTTTTCAAATAGAAAATATTGGGGGAGAATTATCCGGCACATATTTTTATGCAAGTAAAGGGATAGACATAAAACTTACAGGGACAATAACAGGCCAACAGCTTGAGATGTATGAGTTGGATTATTTAAACAATAAGACGGCTAAAATTAACGGCGAACTAAATAGTTCCAATTTTACCGGGCGCTGGCAAAGTATGAGTTCAGATAAATCGCTGCCTGTTAGTCTTAACGAAACTAACGCTAAGGTTGCGCCGCTCCCCTCTAAAATAGAAGGCGTATACAAAACGCAGGCCAAGGACGACCAGACAGGCGACGAAACGCCTTGCGAACTAACTATTACAATAACTAAAAAAGAAGGGGAGTATTATTATAATCTTAAATCTTTAGCTCGCGATGTTAACGGCAAAGTAAGTTTTTCAAGAGATATTGAATCCCGGGAAACCTACATAACTCTTGAAGGAATAAAGTGGGATGAATATAAAGGAGACGTTAGCGCTCAAAAGATGAAAAAGAAAAATAAGAAATCGAAAGATGTTATGACCGGGATTGACGGGCTGTTCGCAGAAAACGAAATTACAATTCAGAACGACGGCAATGCTATGAACGCTTATACTAAATTAAGCGAATGCGATAGAAAATATATCAGATTGGTGAAAGAATAAAAAAGCGCGCATGCCAGCAGTGGCAGATATGCCAAATAGATTTGCACCGGAAATATCAAAACAAATCCGGCGTTAAAAAACGGGAATAAATTTATTATATTAGTCTACTTCCAGAACAACAACAGAGAGCGGAGGCATTTCGATATTTAATTTGCCATTGTTTAATTTGGCTCCTTCAAATTTCTCCGCTTTAATTAATGGGCTTTTGCCAAAGTCGTTATATGCGTTCATCTCTTTTGAAGTAACAATTTCTCCTTTTACAGAAACTGGGATTTTGCCTGTCATCCGGCATTCGACAACCTGTTTTTTCTCAATATCAAGATTTACTAAACTGATATGTATTTTGCCAGATTTATCTTTTGAGGCGGATACGCTAAGCGCTTTCATTGTCAGCGTATCGTATTTCAGATCGGCGCATGATAATTCATATGGAAGCATTAAAGCGTCCTGATGCGCTTTGTACATTTTGAAAATGTAATATGTGGGGGTAAGAACTAAATCTTTACCGCGCGTTAATATAACAGACTGCAATACGTTTGCAAGCTGCGCGATGTTTGCCATCTTTACTCTATCGCAATGATTATTAAAGATGTTGAGATTTATGCCCGCTACAAGGGCGTCGCGCAGAGTATTCTGCTGGAATAAAAAGCCGGGATTAGTTCCGGGTTCCACGTCAAACCAGTCGCCCCACTCGTCCACTATCAAAGCTACTTTCTTTTGCGGATCGTATTTATCCATAATGGCAGAATGCTTATTAATAAAGTCGTCCATTTGTAAAGTCTTATAAAGCGTCAGCGCCATTTCCGATTTATCAAATTTAGTAGCCGAACCTTTTTGATTCCAATCGTGGCAGACAGTGTAGTAATGCAGCGAAAGTCCGTTAACATTATTCCGCGTTCCTTCCGGTTTAGCCGCCCACATGCGCATAAACGTTTCAGTCCAGTCGAAATTAACGTCGCTGGCGCCCGAAGCAATTCTGAATAATTTATTGTCGCCGTAGTCTCTGCAAAAAGTTGAATAGCGGTTAGCTAAATTAAAATAGTAATCGGGATTCATATTTCCGCCGCAACCCCAGGACTCGTTGCCAAGCCCCCAGAATTTAACATGCCAGGCTTTTTCGCGTCTGTTTTTCTTACGCAAATCGGTAATAGGGCTTATGTTATCGGAGTTAATATATTCTACCCATTGCGACATTTCCTCAACGGAGCCGCTGCCGAGGTTGCCTGTTATTATGGGCTCGCATTTTATTTGCTCGCACAGATCAAGAAACTCATGCGTTCCAAAGCTGTTGTCTTCAGTAACGGCGCCCCAGTTAGAATTAATCATTGCCGGGCGCGTTTCCTTTGGACCAATGCCGTTTTTCCAATGGTACTCGTCCGCAAAGCATCCGCCGGGCCAACGTAAGCTTGGGATACCCATTTCTTTCAACGCAGTCGTTACGTCTTTTCTAATTCCGCGGATGTTAGGGATGTCAGATTTTTCGCCGACCCAAAGCCCTTCATAAATGCAATGTCCAAGGTGCTCGGAAAAGTGGCTGTAAATATGGCGGCTTATGGTATCCTGCCCTTTATCGGCATGAATTACTAAAGCGTTTACAAAGTCCTGGGGGAATAGATTAGTTTGGATGCATAAAAAAAACATTACTGCAAAACAGACAATGAATCTCTTCATTTTATTTTCCTTGTAATATCAGGTCGTGTTGATTTAAATGCTAATATCAAATTCAATCGGCCTGAAAAAAGTTTATTGGTTTATTTAATTTCAAATTCATATTCTAATTTATAATATTTGTGAACGCCAGCCTGCCATTTAATTGAATCATGGTCTAAGTATTCGCTAACTGCGCCTTCTACTCCATTCCACATTGTAGCGACAATCAGTTCGTATTTATAAGATCCTTTTTGCAAACTGTCTATGCCCCATGTCCCTATAGATGCCGTTGTACTCGAATCTGGATACAAAGGGGGTCTCTTTCCACAATTTAAATCAAGCGTCCAATAACTCTTTTCAGACCAGGTAGAATTGTCAAGTTTATGCTTCAGCGCGCCCCAAAAATAACCGGGCAAAAAATATCCATAAAGAGTATCTTTTGAAAAATTATCTAATCTAAAAAAAGGAGCTTTATAATCTGCTGGTTCTAGATTTATCAAAGTTAATTTGATAGACTTTGGCGGCTTATAGTATTTAATTACTGAGATAGAGCATTCTGTATCTTTATGTTCATAATCATATTGCCCATTACTTTTTTGTTGAGGAGAAGTATAAACCGATATTCTTATTTCAATTTCTGTTTCAGTTCCGTCAATATATAAAGGGTAATTTACAGAGTCCGATTTTTCGCCAATGATATTAACAGCAACCGATATGCTGTAATTGCCTGGCTTCTTAAAGTATCGTTTTTGAAAATAATCGAATACTTTTGCGCTGTCAGAAAATAATTTGTGAACGCTATGATTAGGGAAACGCAGCTTTATATTTGCATAGACCGGATTTTTAAAGTCATTGTATCGGTCATAGCCAAAATTCAAAGCGCTTTGGCTAAATAGCTTTGAGCAAGCCAGAATAAAAACCAGACTATATATTAATTGTTTGTAATTCATTTCTCCGCCGCGGTAAACAAAAGTAATATTTAATTAATTATTTATAATTAATATAACATTTCCCCAATTTGATAAAAATCCTTATTCATAATTCTACGTTGTAAATCCAGACTATTTCTTCAATTCTTTAATGTTAAATCTGAACTTTACTGTTTGGGAACTTATAAAAGATCAAGATTTGTTTGCTCTAAAATATAAGGCAATATATTTAATTTAACAAAAAAAGGAAGCGAATATGCATTTCATCAATCCATATATGAACTTTAATGGTAATACCGAAGAAGCGTTTATGTATTACAAATCAGTATTTGGCGGAGAGTTCCTGGTTTTGCAGCGTTTTAAGGATACTCAGGAAGCGGATAAAATTTCACCGGACGACAAAGAAAAAATTATGCACGTCTCTTTACCTATAGGGAAAGGGAACGTCCTGATGGGTTCCGACGCCCTTGAATCGATGGGGCAAAAACTTGTAGTAGGCAATAATTTTTATCTATCGGTTGAAACTGATAGTAAAGAAGAAACGAAAAAAATATTTAAAGATCTCTCGGCAGGGGGCGTCGTAACGATGCCGCTGGCTGATACGTTTTGGGGCGCTTACTTTGGAATGCTAATAGATAAATTCGGCGTTCGCTGGATGGTAAGCTGCGCTGAAGGCCAGCCTAAATAAATTAAGGAGTAATGAAATGACAAAAATAGATCCACAAGATAATGTATTAACTATTACGAGGGATTTTGCACAGCCGGTTGAATTATTGTGGGAGGCCTGGACTATTCCTGCAAGCCTTATGCTTTGGTGGGGGCCTAAAAACTTTACGACTCCTTTCTGCAAAACAGATTTTCGTATTGGCGGAAAATACCACTTTTGTATGCGGTCGCCGGAAGGAAAGGATTTTTGGACCGCTGGCGTATATAAAGAAATTATTCCGCTTAAGCGGATTGCTCTAACGGATAGTTTTGCAGACAAAGACGGAAACATCATGCCCGCTTCAAGTCACGGTTTGACTGGAGAATGGCCTGAAGAACTCATTGTGACTGTCGCATTTGAAGAATCTAACGGTAAAACTAAAATGACAATGACCCATGCCGGATTGCCCGCCGCCTGGAAAGATATGACAGGCGAAGGGTGGAATCAAATGTTCGATAAACTTGAAGAAATTTTGAGATAAAAAAAACTGCTTTTTGATATATAACGTTGCGACATAACGTAAAATGAAGGCTAAACAGGTTTACGATTAAAAAACAGCGCGCCTTGTCGGTAATATCGGAGCGTTTACCGATTTACTGTGTTTCAGGTCATTTTAAGTCTTTATCTTTTCGCTTAATAAAAAAATAAATTATTAAAGTTTAAGGGAAAGGTTAAGCGTTATGTCAGACGATCACGAAACAAAAAAACGAATCATGCTAAAAGCGGAAGAAAATTCTTCAGGAATTGGAATCAGCAAAAAAACGCTTTACAAGCATTTTGACGGTAAAGAGCAGTTGAAAACAATGAATAAAAATGAGTTGAGCGAAGCCGCAACTGTAAACAGCATAGAAGTAAAGAATTTCACGAAAAAATTCGGCGACGTTACGGCTGTAGACGATATTTCTTTCAGCGTGGAGCAGGGGACAATATTTGCCTTCCTTGGGCCAAACGGAGCCGGCAAAAGCACAACCATAAATACTCTTTGCACTATACAAGAAAAGACGTCAGGGGAATTAAGAATTAACAGCAATAACGTAACGAGTCAAAAAGACAAGGTTAGAAATGATATCGGCATTGTTTTTCAGGAGTCTACTCTCGACGACAAACTGACCGTCGAAGAGAACTTAAGACTCCATTGCGATTTTTATAATGTGCCAAAAGCCGAAGTTGACGAACGGATAGATTTTGTTCTGGAGCTTGTAGACCTTACGAACCGGAAAAAATTTCTTATAAACAGCCTTTCCGGCGGAATGAAACGACGCGCAGAGATAGCTCGCGGTCTTGTGCACTTCCCTAAAGTTCTCTTTTTAGACGAACCCACGACAGGTTTGGATCCACAAACCAGAGCTAATGTGTGGGATTATATCCATAAGCTTCAGAAGCAAAAAAATATCACTATTTTTCTTACTACTCATTACATGGACGAAGCTGAAATATGCAACAAAGTAGCCGTGATCGATAAGGGTAAAATTGTAGCGCATGACACTCCAGCCAATCTGAAAAAAAAATATACGTCTACTACCATGAAAATTCAAACTTCAGATAACGACAGTTTAACGCGGTATCTCGGAGAGTGTTCGATAAAATACAAGCTCAATGACGATCAGGTTATTATTTATACGACCAGCTTAGACGACGTATTGGAAATTACTTCAAAATTTAATGAGTCGATAGAAGATATTGAAATAAACAAAGGAACTCTCAATGACGTTTTTATAGCAATTACCGGAAAGGAGATAAGAGAATGATGCGCCCAATTAAAGCCATTTTATTAAGAAATTTGATTAAGCTTTCAAGAGATAGGATGAAACTATTTTTTAACCTTTTAATGTCCGGTTTGTTCCTGTTCATATTTTCATTTGTTGCCAAGTCCACCGTTCATGGTTTAGACAGCCCGATAGTTTATCTTCTGCCCGGCATCATTATAATGACGGTATTCCAATCGGCCTTAAACAATTCAATGGGCATCCTTGAGGATATTTCTTCCGGATTTATGAAAGAAATTTTAGTCGCGCCAATTACACGATGGGAAATTGCAATAGGTCAAATTCTTTCGTCTGCGGTTGTGTCTGTAATTCAGGGACTGATAATTGTTGTCGTAGGTCTGTTTATGGGGCTTAGAATCGATTTCCTGCATGGCATAGCAATGACGGCTCTGATGCTTTTAGTAGGAATAACGTTCAGCGCTATGGGGCTGTATTTAGCTACAATAGCAAAAGAATCAAGCAACTTTCAATTGCTTATTATGGTGGTCACATTTCCTCTGACTTTTTTATCCGGCGCTTATATTCCAACAACGGCGTTGCCAAATTTTCTGGCTCCGTTTGTATATCTTAATCCGTTAACTTATACGACTGCCGCTTTCAGATTTATAACCTTAAGAATGGACAACCGGCCGCTTGCCGAAGTTGTAAAGGCGGGGGTAGCTTTTAATATAAATGGGTTTGTTATTACGCCGCTAATAAGCGCTTTGATAATATTAATTATGTGCGCAATCTTTTTCTCTTTATGCGTTAAAAGGTTCGAGCGCGCCGATTTCTCAAGAGTTAAGATATTTAAACACGAACGCCATTAATAGCAAGTATTTACTAAACAAGAATTAATGATGGAATATTAAGGAATACTCATATAATGTTAATATTTAAATAATGTAGAGAGCTTGAAAGTAAAATTTAAGATAATATTTTTATTACCCATAAATCAAAAAAAAAGTAGAAGATAAAATGGAGAAAATATGCGCTTAAATTTGAAAATGGCTTTTAAGATAAAAGGACTTGGATTTTTATTCCTGTCATTATTTAGCTGTTCGTTTCTTTTTTCGCAAAGCAAGCCGGTTCTAAAATTTTCTAACGAAGGTAAATTTAAAATTGTTCAGTTTACCGACATTCATTTTCAAATTGATAAAAAAGAAAGATGCGATAGCGTTATCGACATGATTAAATCAATTTTGAAAGAAGACAAACCAGATTTAGTTATCCTAACCGGAGATATTGCAACGTCGCAAGACGTTAAGGGCGCTTGGGAAGCGGTAACAAAACCAATGATAGAGGCGGGTATTCCATGGGCGGTAGCTTTTGGAAATCACGATCACGAACATGGCTTTACAAATAAACAAATAATGGATTATTTAGTAACGCTGCCATTAAATCTTTCTACTTACGGACCGTCAGATATCCACGGAATTGGCAATTATATTCTTGAAGTTCTCGGTTCAAAATCGGAGAAAGCAGAAGCTCTGATATATTGCTTTGACTCAAACGCCTACACTTGGGATAAAGACGATAAAGAACTCGGCGATTATGATTGGATAAGATTTGACCAGATACAGTGGTACCGCGAACAAAGCAAAAAGTATACTGAGCTTAACAATAGTAAACCTTTCCCTGCGTTAGCGTTTTTCCATATACCTTTCCCAGAATTTGTCGACGTGCAAAAGAAGACCTCCACTATTGGCGATAGAGGCGAATCTGTTTGTTCTCCTCAAATTAATTCTGGTTTGTACAATGCATTTTTGGAATCAAAAGACGTAATGGGCGTTTTCTGCGGACACGATCACAACAATAATTATATTGGCACGTTGAACAATATTGCTCTTGCATACGGGTGCAAAACTGGAAAAGATTCGTATGGGCATCTTGATAAAGGCGGAAGAGTTATTGTCCTTTACGAAGGGGAAAGAAAATTTGACACATGGATTCATACCACAAACGACGCAGTTAAATATTCGGTAACGTATCCGGATACGTTTAATAAAAAATAAACCTTATATAGTATTTGCATAATTAAATTGCCGTCAAAGCCTTGCAGGCTTTAAAACCTGTAAGGCTGGCAATTCCCGCCAATCTTTTCAAACTACAAAATTTGAACGTTAAAACATCATATCCCTAATCGAGAGAGAAGTCTAAATAAAATAATAGCGCTATAATTTAACATTAAGTTAACGTTTACATTATACTGTGATAATATTGAAATGATAAGTTTTGCAAAATGAAATTATTGCTTACGTTATTCAAAAAGAATATCCTGCCGGTAAAAACGGGGGTTCCTTTTTTCTATAACTTTACAAATAAAGCTTCGAAATAACATTAATAAAGAATTAAATCTGTTTATGATAAATCCGGAAAAAAACAAAAGCCTAACATGCAAACAGGAGCCATGAACAATTAGACTGGCATATATTCAACAGCAACTATCTTCATTTGTCATTCCTCAAAAGAACAGAGACTATTTAGCCGCTTATTATAATAAATGAAATGAAGATTTAACTCAAACTAAATAAAAGACTAAACTATGATATTTAATATTTCTACTACAATTCCTAAGAACATTTTTAGATCTCGGTTTTTAACAGTATTGATTTTCATTTCAATTGGCGCAAAAGCTCTTCTTGCTCAGCCAACTTCGGGGCATTTACAAGGTAAAATAATAGATAAAGCGACCGGTGAAGCGCTGCAGGGAGCCAGCGTTTATGTGCAAGGCTCTTCGATAGGCAGTATGACCGATATTGAAGGCTCATACAGAATTGCAAATATACCTTTTGGAAAACACAATTTGATTGTATCGTATATTGGATACAAAACAAATACAGTAGCTATTGAAATTAATTCCGCAAAAACTCAAACGCTTGATGTAAAATTAGACGCTACAATAATTGAAGGGAAGGAAGTTGTTATCACAGGTCAATTGCAGGGGCAGGCGCAGGCTATAAACCGGCAGGTAGCGTCAGATCAGATTGTGAATATTGTCTCCGAACAAAAAATAAAAGAGTTACCCGACGCTAATGCGGCAGAATCAGTCGGCCGTCTGCCGGGAGTAGCTGTTCAACGGGACGGCGGAGAAGCTTCTAAATTAATGATACGCGGACTTGATCCAAAGTTTACAAACATCACTTTAAACGGTATTCAGATACCTGCTACAAGCGCCGATAGCCGCGACGTAGATTTAAGCTTAATCTCTCAAAGCTCTCTTTCCGGAATAGAACTATATAAAGCGCTAACTCCGGATCAGGATGCTGACGCTATTGCCGGCGTTGTAAATCTTGTTACAGGGCAGGCTAAAGCTGGCCAGAATATTACTATGGATATTTTTGGAATATACAGCGGCATGTCTGAATCCGCTAAACAATATAAATTTTCGGGCAGCTACAGCAACCGATTTTTTGATAATTTTCTTGGCGTGCAGGCTGGGTTTAACTCTGAAAAAAGAGACCGCAACAGAGAAGCTTTTACAGACGACTGGACAATACCCGCCAATGGCGATTATCAAATCAGCGCTTTGACTGTGGAGTATGATCAGGAAACAAGAAAAAGATATGGCGGTAATATAAACCTTGATATTAACACTCCCGACGGCGGAACTATAAAGATGACAAATCTTTATAGCAAAACGACAAGAAAAATATTTTCGAGTACGCGCGATTACCCCGAAAACGGCTCGGTCACTTATTCTGCAAACTCAGTAGATAAAGACATTTATACGATTAATAATTCGTTAACAGGCGAAAATTTTGTAGACGCTTTAAAAATCAACTGGGCTCTTTCGCGCGCTTATACTAAAAACGAAAAACCGTTTGATCATTTTATGCGTTTTTATGAAAACACAACTACTACGTCCGGCATGCGCACAATCACCGATCCCTCAGTATTAAAACTTTCCGGTAAAAATTTAATTCAATATGCATATAATAATTTTTCAATGGCAAATGTAGACCGCGCATATTTCCGCTGGGATAATAATGACGAAAGAAATTATGATATAAAAACAGATTTGGAATATCCAATTCGCATTAGCGACGATCTTTCCGGAATGGCTAAAGCCGGATATAAATTCAGAACAAAAAGCAGAGAACGCGAATGCGGCGAAAAAATGACGGCATATTGGTTAAGAACTTCTTTCAACTATTACTATGATGATAATGGAAATGTTGCCGCTAAAGACTGGGCGAATTCAGACTGGCCTTCCGGATATCACGGTCTGCTAACTGATTTTTTAAAGGGGTCTTCATATCCAACACGAACGATTGACGGGCAATACTTGCTTAATCCGGTTATTGACGACGCGTTAATACGCAACTGGTATGCATTTAATAAAAATGGCACGGATAAAACAGGCACAAATAAAGAGTATTTTGAAAACTTAATAGGAGCTCGAAATACTTATAAAGTAGAAGAAAATGTTCATGGAACATATGCTATGGTTAAACTAAATGCCGGGCAATTAATAACGTTAATAGCAGGCGCCAGATATGAATATGAAAATAATAAATACACCGCAAAGTATGCTCCAAGAATTTTAGGCGAGTTTGAATCGCAATCAGAAGTAGTTTTTGATACGACATCAAAATATAAAAAAGAATTCTGGCTCCCTAATTTTCATATAAAAGTAAAGCCATTGGAATGGCTGGATTTTAGATTCGCATTAAGCAAATCAATTTCACGCCCGGATTATTCAATGCGTCTCCCGGTTTTATATATAAACAATGAATCGCAGGAAATAACAAGCGGCAATCCGAATCTTGAACCGGCGGTTTCGTGGAACTACGACGCAAGTATGGAGTTATATTCTAACGAGTATGGTCTATTAACTATTTCTGGTTTTAGAAAAAACATTGATAATATTTTTTACTGGCTGAATGATATAGTAATAATGAGCGACGCTCAGGCACGCAGCTATGGTTTGCCCGTAGATAAATATGGCCCGTTTAACCAGTATAAATTAGATATGCCGGTAAATACAAGCGGAACAAAAGTGTGGGGCTTTGAGCTTGATATGCAAACTCACTTAGGCTTTTTGCCAGGTTTATTAAGCAACATAGTTATGAGCGCTAATTATTCCAGAATCTGGTCAAAGACTAAATATCCAAGATTCACATTAGTGCAGAGTTCTGATTTCCCGCCAAAAACGCCGACTCCTTTGTATTATGAATCGGAAAAGGAATTAAGCGGTCAAACAGATTACACTGGTAATATTGCAGTAGGCTATGATTACAAGGGATTTTCAGGCCGGGTATCCGTCTATTTTCAGGGACCGTACCTTGTTTCAATTAGCAATATAGAAAGAGAAGACGTATATCAAAAAGCGTTTTCACGCATAGACCTTTCGTTAAAGCAGGCAGTCTCTGAAGCGGTATCGGCGTTTGTCAACATTAACAATCTTACTAATACGATAGAAGGCTCTTATAATAGCTTTCTTGAATTAGACAGAGGCGGATATTTATACGGTATAACGGCAGAACTTGGTGTGCAATTATCATTATAAGGAATAACTAAAACAGAATACAGTTACGAATAACAGTACAATAATCATTAGGAGTAAGGAATGAAGAAAAAAATTATCTTTAGTATTTTAGCGATGGCGGCATTATTGGTTGGAACTTTTTCCAATACTAATGCTCAGAGAATAATTGAACCGACTGAAGGATTCATAAATCAAATAATAAAAGCTGATACGGCAAACGGCGCTCAAAAAAACAATGTGTATATTTTTAGACGCGGCAAAACATATTATTACAACGGAACAATTGCAAACATAGGCTATCCTATCACTCTAAAAGCAGAAGACGGCTCAGGAGCTTTGCCAATTATCACTAACTGGCCTGACGCTAATGCGGCATTAAACAAATTTATAACTTCATACGACGACGCATATTTTTACAATTTGGTTATTGACGGCGTAGGGCCAAACTTAACTACAGGCGAACCAGATCCATATTACTTAATGAACGGTCAGTTATTAAACGCCAGCGCAGCCGGAAAGGTTTTTGTTATTGACGGATGTATTTTATTGGATGCAGGTCAGGTGCTAATTCGCTCAAACTCTGGAGCGCGAAAAGTTTTAGTGACAAACACTATTCTTGCAAACAGCGGTCAGTTAAGTTCCGATAATATTGGCAATGGCCGTATAATAGATATACGTAACGGCGTAACGGATTCTATAATTTTTAGAAACTGTACAATGGTAAATACTTATGACCGTATTCTTCGTCATTACGGCGCCGCTGCAAACAGCACGACTGCTTTTGTAAAATACATTGAGCTGGATCATAATACTATAGTGCATAACTTAGGCGCATACGGTTTTATGTTGTTAGGGGATATTAAAAATAATGTAAAAATCACAAATAACTTATTTTATAATCCTATGACTTTGGGCGACGAACCGGTCGCTGATCCGCAAAGATTAGCTGAAGTAAAAATGATTGGAGAGATCGACTCAACAGGGACTGCTTATTTCCCTTTAATCATCGATCAGACTAACGCTAATTCTTCTCCAAAATATGTTATTAGCAATAACGCAATTGTTTATGACGCAGGCGTAAAAAAATATTTTTCAGATAATAAAGTTCAGTATAACCCAATTCTATCAAACCGTATTGATTCTATAAACGGGAAAATAACTCCGGCTGTAGACGCAGCAATAACATTAAAGAATATCCCAAACAATATGTTAAATATTATGAACTGGTATCATCCGCTTGCAGTAGCTTCATTAGGAGGCGGTATGATTACTGACGCAAAAATAGATATGGATAGACGCTCTCGTAAATTCTGGGCGGATTCGCTTGATTGCTCATACTCTACAACAAGCGCTGCTTTTAAAGGAAGCGACGGACTACCAGTAGGTTCTAACGTATGGAAAAGCTCAGTAGTAACCGGAGTAAATACTACAGCCTCAAATCAGCCAAATGAGTTTCATTTATATAACAATTATCCTAACCCATTTAACCCGTCTACAAAAATTCAATTCAGCGTTCCTGAAAAATCTAATGTGGCTATAGTAGTTTTTAATTCATTAGGTCAGGAAGTGGCAAGAATAATTAATCAGGAATTATCTGCTGGAAGTCACTCTGTTACATTTAATGCAAACAAATTAAGCAGCGGAGTATATATCTGTAAATTATCTGCAACCAGCGCAAGCGGAAAAAACTTTACGGCGTCGCAGAAAATGTTACTGATGAAGTAAGAACAAAGCGTTTATAACTGCCATGATTAATATCATGGAAAACATTTAATATCAAAGAAGGGTAATGGATTATTCCGTTACCCTTCTTTGATATTATGATGAAAATTATAACTATTTTCATGGGAGGAAAAAAGTTTGATAAAGAAGCGTTAAAGGAATTAAATATTCTTTATCACAAAATATATAATGGTAAAAGAGAAATTAGTAAATGAATAAAAAAAGCTTTATAAAGATGTTTTTATTATCGTCCGTAGTCTTTATTAATAATATTTCAGCTCAAACAAGTTATAGACAATCGGTTAATAATGGAAACTGGGCGCCTGATACTAAGGCTGAAATTGATAATTTAATAAGCGCTAATGCCGGGCATAAAAAAGCGTATGCGGTTTTTGATTGGGACAACACAAGCATTTTTGCCGATACTCAGGAAATGTTGTTCTTCTATCAGATAGAAAATCTTGAATTTAAAATGACTCCTGAAGAATTTAAGTATTCGTTTTTACATTATACGGATATCGGTTATACAGGCAATCTGGAAATACCTCCGGTAGATTTTGATAATTCTTTTACGAGCATTGATGGAAAGACAATAAATATATCTTCAATGGCGGAAGACTGCTTTGACGATTATAAATATTTTTATGAAAACTATCGCCGGCTTAATCCTAAGTCAAAGGGGGACATGAAACTTGACGATATAAAAACGACAGATCAGTTTTTAGATTTCAGAGCTAAAATGTGGTTTACATATGCGGCTCTATATAAATCATTTTCTGCAAATGCAGCGTATACCTGGGTAATGTATGTAACTGCTCCGGGCTATACCTCAAAAAGCTTTGATGTTATGGTAGAAAAAGCGATAGACTGGGGCGTTAAAAGGGAATGCAAAAAAAACTATTACGATAGCCCTGTTTCGTTGCCGGGACGCGCAGGCGCAGTGAGCAATACGCAAATTGATAATTATGTTATTAACACAATCCGTCCGACCCCTGAAATAAGCTCTCTGTTTAAGGAATTAGAAAAGAATAAAATTCATGTTCATGTATGCACAGCTTCTTTGCAAGACATTGTTGAGGTCGTGGCAACAAATCCAAAGTACGGATATAATTTACCCAAAAATCGCGTAATGGGTTTGCGCCTAAAAAAAGACGCTAAGGGAAGATTTTTACCTGAATATGACATCTCTGGCGGTTATGTAATTAACAGTATGAATGGCAAAGCAATTAACATTAATAACATACTTGTAAAAAAATACAAAGCAAATCCTGTTATGATTGCCGGAGACAGCGACGGCGATTATTCAATGATGACGAAATTTTCCGGATTAAACGGCGCAAGTACTATTAATGAATATAAACCTTTGCAGCTTATTTTAATTGTCAACCGTTTGAAGCGCGGTAAGATTGGTGAAATGTGTAAAATTGCGACCGGGCAGCTTGCTGGTAAAAGAAAAGACGCAACAACAGTAGTATTGCAAGGACGTAATGACAATCTTGGCGAATGGATTCCGACGGAAAAAACGATTAAATTCGGTATGACAGAAAATCAGGCGGAAATGCTTCCTTAATAATTTTAGCTATTTACAGAGTATAAAATTGTTAAGCTGAATATTAATTAAATTCTCTTATACAATTATTAAAATCCAACAGAAGATGACGTTTGTTGAAAGAGAACTCAACCCTCTCCGGTTTAAACTTCGCATTTACGTAAGGGGAATCGAACCTATTATAGTTAGTATTAATCTTACGGCCGTTAATTGCAAAATCTCCGCAGAATTTAAGCTTTAATTCTTTATGATTAGACGAATAAGTTAAAATGAGATTATCAGAATCGAAGCGGATTTTATTATTAAGAATCCTTCTGACAAAATTATTAAACGAGCCGTTGCTTTTTTTGTTACCCGCTTCAATTATCCAAAAAGATTTTCTTCCAGGCTGAATTAAATCATCGTCTGAATTTTTCTCGTAGTATAAATTGCTGTTCCCAACAAGGGCGCAAAAAGTATTCCCTTTTTTACCAAACGCATACTTATTTATAATAATAACTGAGTCGAATTTCTTTTTAGGGAAATACGCATGTGTAAAGTTCAGCATATAAGCTTCCAAAGCGTTTTTCTTTTCCGGCAGATTATAAATAGATAGACTAATAGAACTATCCTGCGCTACATGAGGCAGTCTGCCATATCCGACCCAATAATTAGGAGTCGGCTTTGACACGTATTTAGGCGATGCGGGATGCGAATGGAAAATGCTGAAAGAACTATCAATATTCATCCCTGCTACATGAACCTGATTGGCGTAATTGCCAGGAAAATAATTCTGCACAGAATAGAGCGAATAGTCTCTTGTCCTATATGTATAAGTGTTAGCCTGTTGAATAGCGGCTCCATTTGTTTGCGGATTGAAAATGCTCGAAATTGCCGGTTCTAAGCAAAGCAATCGGACAACCGTAAAATCGAAATACTTAAATGGAGATAAAAACTCATTAGAGAACATGTTGTTTTTGCGAATATAAGCGAGCGAATTTTTTATTATTTCTGGATTAGAAAAGGCTTCCATCGCCCATTGCATCATTATGCTTTTATCGTCAGAGCCAAAATATCCTTCGGTTTTTAGTTGAGAAATATTAAGTCCATTGCATTGTTTAATTACCGCGTCTAACTTATCATTCCCAATTTCCCTTATCACCTGCGGGATGTGGTATTTCTTACTTGTCATTAAAGCAAAATTCAGATGAGACGTAACCGGGCGAATGTTTTTCCAAATATAATCTGTAATCCTTTTTGAAGATATATCGTCGCCCCCTTTTCTGCTGCGCTCATATGCTCTGCCGCTGACCGAAACAAACATGCTTCCGGTTTTCTGCGAGGCGATGTCATACAATAACAAATCCATAATTATTTCGGCTTTCTTGGTTATATTAGAATCGCCAGAATAATCAATAAGATTTATCAGACCTAAAATATCTTCGCTATAATAAACATTGGAATAAAATTCTGTGAAGCCAAATTTCCAGCGCATCTCAAGCCAGTCCAAAATTCTTTTGCGGGCCTTTTGCATGTGCTGTGCGCCTGTTAGACCGCTATTGGGGAATATCACATTTGGGTATAACTGGCCAATTAAATATTCAGAAGACGCAAACAAAATCTGATGATTTTCGCTCCAATAACACATTCCGTTTTCGCCAGGCTCGTCCATCCAATATCTAAATTTTAAGAGCGCGTTTTTGATATTGTTCATTACGGCAGGCGGGACTTTGCCAGGATAATCATTGATAATCCTCACAAGAGTTGAAACATGAAAATCAGAAACGTCGTATGGTTCGCTTATGTATGTCAAATCGTTATTTAAAAGCTGCCAGTTTATTTTAGCTGAGTCATTTGCAAGTTCTAAATAAATATCATCAACGTATGAATTAATTTCCTTTTGCGGCAATGATTTTTTTACATTGTTATTTCTAATGCTTAAAAGGTCAGATATAAAAATTATTATAAAGACCAAAATAATAAATAGAGCCAAATATCTTTTTTTTAGAAAAAGCTTTGAATAATGCGCAGACAAAATAATGCTCCTGTAATTACAATATAATTTGTCAAATTATTAATGTTTATTAAAAATTAGGATTTCCTTTTTCTATTTCTAAAAAATTGGTTGGAAACGTCTAAGCTGACCGTCCAATAGCGAAGCATGTCGTTTTTAATGGGCGATATTGTAGCATAAAAATTATGCAAATGAGCGACGTCAAAAAAACATTTACTGTTATTAATTTGTTAATATTTAAATGGAGAGCAGTATTTGAACCTAAGAAATAAAGTGATATTTTTATACTTATAAAATCTAAAACACAGGCTATATAACGGAGAAAACATGCGCTCAGATATAAAAGCAGCTTTAAAAATATGCAGTTTATTACTATTGTCCTTTTTATTTTTTAGCAGTCCTTCTCTTTTCCCACAAGAAAAACCAATACTAAAATTTTCTAATGATGGTAAATTTAAAATTGTTCAGTTTACCGACGTTCATCTTGTTTATGAAAATAAACCGCAAAGCGATAGCGTTATAAGCTCAATGATTTCAGTTTTGGCAAGCGAAAAACCAGACTTTGTAATATTAACCGGCGATATTGTGACGTCCGAAAATAATAAAGCTGGCTGGGAGATGGCGACAAAACCAATGGTAGACGCCGGAATTCCATGGGCCGCCGTTTTTGGCAACCATGACCACGAGCAGGGTTATACTAATAAACAATTAATGGATTACATAATTACTTTGCCGCTAAATCTTTCCGCGCATGGACCTTCGGATATTTATGGAATAGGAAACTACACGCTGGAAATTCTTGGCTCTAAATCAAACAAGACGGAAGCGCTTATGTACTGCTTTGATTCAAACGCTTATACCGGCGGAAAAGACGAGGATGAAATTGGCGTTTATGACTGGATAAAATTTAATCAGATTCAGTGGTACCGAACTCAAAGTAAGAAATATACAGAACAGAATAATAACAAGCCGTATCCGGCTTTATCGTTCTTCCATATCCCTTTGCCGGAATATGCCGAAGTGCAAAAGAAGGCTTCTACTATTGGCGATAAAGACGAAACAATTTGTTCGCCAAAAGTAAATTCAGGTTTGTATAACGCATTCTTAGAGTCAAAAGACGTGATGGCTGTATTTTGCGGACACGACCATGAGAATAATTATATTGGCACATTGAACAATATAGCTCTTGCATACGGATGCAAAACAGGAAAAGATTCGTATGGTAAATTAGATAAAGGCGGAAGAGTTATAGTTCTATATGAAGGCGAAAGAAAATTTGACGCCTGGATTCATACTACAAAAGACGCGGTAAAATACTCGGTTACTTACCCGGATACATTTAATAAAAAATAGCGCTCATTTAGCGCAGCGGATGATCTCAGAATTCCGAAAAATAAAAGCTTTAATGGCGGCTTGTTAAGCGGGTCTTAAAGCTTTTATGATTTTAAATCATCAGAACTAATAAATATAGTAGGAAGATTTTTGGGAGTATAAATTGAAATGAATTTTATTCCGCGTCAACGCAGAAATTAAAGAGCAAAGCCTACCTGAGCATTTATTAAAAAGCGCGCTTTTTTTTCTATTGGGAAAAATGGAGTTATTTCTAATCCAGCGTAGATTTTTTTTAATAGAGTTATACCTCGCAGCCGCGTAACTTCTGCCACGTCAAGAAAAGCAGATAAAGCAAATCCTCCTTTCCCTTTGTTAACGTCAATAGGAGAATTAACTCCAAACGTTCCGACCCCAAGATTAACAGGGAAGCGGTTGCCTGTAGTTTCGCTTACATAATAAAACCGTATCATAGCGCTATAGTTGCCATAGGTTATAGTATCTTTAGCCTGTGTGTCGAACAATACTTTAGGTATGCCGAGCGAAATGCCTATTTCAATTTTGGGACCTCTAATTCGAAAATACCGGGGATAAGTATTATTCCGGTCGTAACCGCCAATTTTAATTGCGTAATCCGGGGCAATAGTTATCTTAACAATAGCCCAATCGGGCAGAGTGTCTACGTTTATCTGCACTTGCTCAAATTCTTCGGCTTTAATTGCAGCGTATGGGCCGTAAGCGTTGCGATATTGGACTAGCATGGCTCCATCCCGGTTTGGATCTTTTTCTTGCCTAAAGGTTAGCACTCGTCGTTCATACGTTTGCGCCGTAATGCCATCTCTTGATATTACCGTGGTTACTATTTTTATAAACTGCGGCCCCATGTTCTCCCCAATTTTATCGCGTTGGAACATAACGCGCAGATTGCGAATTTTATAACGCTCAAGCGCTACAGGCGTCTGCATCTCCTGGCTGCCGCCGTCTGGTTCAATGCGCACATAAGAGCTTATCAGCTCAATATTTTGGCGTTCCTCAACATTAACGGCGCAATCGGTAGTATAGACAAAACTTTTACCCTGAGCGTGAACAATTTTTATTCTAACCTTGTATTGCCCCGGATTGCAGGTCTTTGGGATGATAACGCTGTATATATTGCCGGCGATAGATTTTAGAATTACTCCATCTATAATTAATATTGGAATAGCGGAAATTTGAGTTGAGCTATCGCTTAACTGGACTTTAATATTTACTGTATCATTCGGAAGATAAACAGGTTTATCAACTGTTAAAATTACTATCCCATCTTCAATTGACGATTGCGTAAGCGTAGACGATCTCTGCTGTGCCTGCGTTGCGCATATGCATAAAATACAGAAAATAATTTGAAATGGTAATCTAAACTTTAACGCTGTCATTCTATATCTTAAGAATAGTTTTGTAGTTTATTAAAAAATAATCTGGAAAAACTTTCGATAATGGAGTTATATTGCATTACTTCGGGTCTTCCGGATCTCGAAATAACATAGTCCTTATCAATAGTTTTCCCAGTTAAATAAATTTGTTATTTTTGAGCGAATTAACGCATATTAAAATTTATGATATCCTGATAATGCTAATTGGTTAATCTTTTTTTGCTAAGATATCTTTAACGGCCTTATCTATAATTGAGATATCTTTACTAAAGCCTTTTTTGAAATCTTCCCATTTATCTTTCCCATCGTATTTGTATTCGCTAATTTTTTTCTTTAGCTCAATATTTTTTTGTTCAAGCTCCGACACTTTTTTCTCATATTTAGTTTTAAATTTTTTGTTTGATTTATCAATCTTCTCTTTTAGTATTTCAATATTTTTTTCATTGGAGCTTATTTTTAGTTCTGCGTCGTCTTTGAATATTTGCCATTCATTATCATATTCGGTCTGCGCGGCTTTTAATTCTTCATTTGCCTGTTTAACATTATCTTTAGCGTCTTCTACTTTTTTCTCGCGATTGTTATTGCACCCGGTAAGTAAAATTAAAGCGCTAAATGCTATAGCTGTTAAGAATGTATATTTGTTTTTCATAATGCCCTTTGTAGATTTATAAATAAAAAAATCATTTAGTTGTAACGTTATTATATATTATTACGTCTTATAAAATATTGGAAGCCGGTTTTTATGATTTAGTAATCATTTTATGAAGCTCTTCTTTTGTTTTAGCAAGCTTCTTATCTCTTTTTTCCCAAAGCTCTTCTTCATTAGCATTATAGAATAAAGAGTCTTCGTCTTCGGAGCTTAAAGGCTTTTGCTTAAACTTGGCGGCTATTTTCTCCCATTTAACTTTAATTTTAAATGCATTCATTTAGAGCTCCTTTATAATTATTATAATAAATATTCCGAATAAAAGAATTTTTAATGCTTTTATATTATATGGAGTAATATAGAATGGTACAATCGGGCAAACGGATGAAAAAGGAACTAAGTCTTTTGGATGAGTCTATAAAAAGGACATAATGAAAACACGCAGTTTTGGAGTCATAAAAATAAAAGTATAATCAGGCTAAATTATGCTTACAATAGCGGCGACGCCGCATATAATAATAAGCAACCCGGCTATTCTGTTTACCCATTGCAGCCCTACCATGTCTAACTTATTCCTAAAAAGTATTACTACCGAACTAAGCGAGAAAAACCAAAGGAATGAACCGACTAAAACGCCAATAACAAGAGCAGACGCGGAGAAATAATTTAGTCCGGAGCCTAAACCGAATGCGGCAAACACAGCAAGAAACGAGAATATGGTTAAGGGATTTGTGAGCGTAAGAAAAACAGAATAGAAATATGATCCTATTAACCCATGACTTGGTTTGTGGACTTTGGGATTAACAGCTTTGGCTTTGTATGTTTTTATTCCATAAGCAATAAGGAACACGCCGCCTATTAAGCGAATCCAGAATTTATGACTGATAAGCGTATCTGAAATAATTGTAAGCCCAAAAGCCGCCACGCTGCCATAGAACATATCGGCAGTAGCCGCTCCAAGACCTATCACCAATCCAGGCCAGCGTCCCTCTGTCAATGTTTTACGTATGCACATTATTCCCATCGGGCCGATAGGGACGGCCATTGCAAACCCGATTATGATTCCCTTAATTAAAAGAGTTATTGCCATGTATTAACTTTTTACTTCAAATATTATTAAAAAAATTGCTTCAATTAATTGCAATTCCAAAGATAAAATCTCTGGCGCTAATAAACAGATTTTTTTTGTTTTTTTAATACAGGGATAGCGTTGTCGTTTACTGGTTTATGACTATATTTTTGCTTTGTTAGATGACGGAATAACAGCCCGAAGGCTAATTTGCATATAACAGTCATATTACATCAAATAACAACGCTACCGGAAAAATCATTAATGTAAGCGTAAATTAAAGAAGCGGCATTTGACAACGCCGCTTCTTTTAATAGTTCTTATTACTTTAGAAAGACTATTTGTTTTCGTTTGTAAGAATTTTTATTTCAACTCTTCTGTTCATAGATCTTCCTTCAAGCGTTTTGTTTGTCGCAATTGGATTATCTTTGCCGTAACCTACTATTTTTAGTTTGTTGCTTTCAATCCCTTTGCTTACAAGATAATCTACTACTGATTGAGCCCGTTGTTTAGATAATTTTATATTCGCTTTTACCGAACCGACTGCGTCAGTATATCCGTCAACTTCCCATCTGTAGTCGCTATGCGCTTTCATGGTGCTTACAAGACTATCAAGAACAGTATAAGCGTTAGGCAATAGCTTTGATTTATTGAATTCGAAATTGGCGTCGCCGTTAAGAACAACAGATTTTATTTCGCCAGGCAATTGAATAATTATTGTCTCTTTTTTTATTGGGCATCCCTCAGAATCAACCTGAACTCCAGCAGGAGTGTTCGGGCATTTATCGAGATAATCTGGAACTCCGTCGCCGTCTGAATCAAGCGGGCAGCCATTTGCGTCTACTTTAACTCCGGCAGGAGTATTAGGGCATTTATCAAGGAAATCGGGTACTCCGTCGCCGTCTGAATCAAGCGGGCAACCTGAAGCGTCTACTTTAACTCCGGCAGGAGTGTTAGAACATTTATCAAGATAATCAGGAACGCCGTCGCCATCTGAATCAAGCGGGCAGCCATTTGCGTCTACCTTAACGCCTGTTGGAGTATCAGGGCATTTATCAAGGTAATCTGGAACTCCGTCTCCGTCTGAATCAAGCGGGCAGCCAAACTCATCTACTTTAACTCCGGCTGGAGTGTTTGGGCATGCGTCTTTAGAATCAGGCACGCCATCGCCGTCTGAATCTTTATCTCTGCCAAAATAATATGAAAGGCCTGCTGTGAGCGATAACGCCAAATCGTTATGCGGACCAGATTTTATATCATCCAAATAATCTTTACTTGCAACAAGAATTCCGCCTGCCGCGTTAAAACTTATTTTTTGCGCGAGCATAACTTTTACGCCAATATCGCCATTATAAGCTAACATATAAGTATGATAATTCGCAGCCTGATAATTTGGCAGCTTATTGCCATTGCCGTCTTTTGGGTAGAACATAAGGTTAGAAACTCCTACGCCAACCCATGGATAAACTGCATCGCCAAGCGAAAGAACAAAAAATGCGCCGCCGCCATAAAGGTCAATCTTTGATGATAATTCGTTTGTAGGATTTCCAGAAAGCGGAGGCGGAACTTTTCCTGATATAAATCCCGTCTGGCCAAAAGCTCTAAGTCCAAAGTTGCCGCTTCCAGTAGAAGGGAAGTAATATTCTAACGAAGCTTTGCCGGTATAGTTAATTTTATTAGTGGTATAATCGGTAAGCCCTAAAGTTGCGCCGCCTTCTGCGGTAATGCCAATTACGTTGGACATTGCGTTTAGCTTCGGCGTCTGAACAGCGTCCTGGGCCATATTAAATTGGGCAAAGCCAAAAAGCGCCAGCGCAATTAATGTAAATAGTCTCATTTTAGTTTCCTTTATATTATGAACAAAAAACATTTAATCTTTAGTTAAAGAAAAATCTCATTCCAAAGCCAGCGTCAATTCCAAATCCAGTAGAAGGAGTAATTTGCAGCACTGGGACTAATTCAACAAAAATATCTAACGGCGTTGAACGCGGATACCATGCCAACCCAAATACTCC
The DNA here is from genome assembly GCA_002307295.1 of Ignavibacteriales bacterium UBA1304. Classification (GTDB taxonomy): domain Bacteria; phylum Bacteroidota; class Ignavibacteria; order Ignavibacteriales; family Ignavibacteriaceae; genus UBA1304. The sequence continues at coordinate 134,998 of DBTY01000004.1, read as the reverse complement.
TCTTATGCCAAATGAGGCGTCATAATTTCCGCCGCTGTTAAACCTTGCGCCAATTCCGTAATAGAGTGGAAATTTTTCTGTCGATCTGATTGCATTGAATGAATGCCAGAGATAATCCATATGGAAATGAACTCTGCTGCCGTCATTGTAATTGCCTTCGTATGAAATGCGGTCGCCGCCGACTCCAACGCCAAGACCGAAATCCAAAGCGTTTTCTCTTGACGTCCATATTTTTAAGCTTAATCCGGTCGGCTCTCCAATAATAAACCCAACCCCAACTCCGCGATCCTGCGCTGCAACAGGCTGCGCAATAGTTAACAGCATGCATACTACCATACCGGATAAATAATATTTTATCATTGTGTTATTCCTTTTTTTTATTGTGAAATATTTTTTACTATTAAACTTATGTGCGGCGTAGATCTTATAAACAATTTACAGAAGTACTGAAAGTTGTAAGAAACGGCCGGGTATATTAATCAAGCAAGAAGGAACATATAAACTATTACAGTTTTGCAATAAGATCGCGAATTTGTTCGTTTGTTTTTCCAAGCTTTTTTTGTAGTCTTCCATATAGCTCTTCTTCTTTGCCTTCAATAAAGAGCAAATCGTCGTCTGTAAGATTGGCGTATTTTTGTTTAAGTTTACCGGCAATCTCTATCCAGTTCCCTTTTATCGTGCGCGTATTCATTTTGTAATTCCTTTTGGATTTTAGTTTGTAAATCTTCTTCAATCGCTAGTATATATTATATAGAAAACAACAGCCGTTCAATCGGACAAAGGGATGAAAAAGGAACTACATCTTTAGGGGGGAGTAGTTGCTAAGCAGATTTGAATATGACGATATAGTATTTTACGCTTCTGTATTTTCTTTTTGTTCTTGCGCGGGAACAATATTAGGCTTTTCCGATCCAAGAATAACTGAAATCCAGCGCGCGCTTTCATTACTTTCAAAAGCAAACTTTATCGTCATAGTAAGCGGTATACATAAAATTGCGCCTACTAACCCAAGCAGGCTGCCCCAGAATATCATAGAAAGAAATGTGACTAATGTAGAGAGCCCAAGCTTTCTGCCCATGATACGCGGCTCTACAACGTTGCCAATAACAAATCCAATTACAATATTTCCAGCCGCCACAAGCAGAGCTCCGCGTAAACCAAATTGAACAAACGCCAATAAGGCCGCCGGGATAACCGCTATTATAGAACCTATGTTCGGAATAAAGTGAAGCAGGAATGCAAGAAAACCCCACAGAACAGGAAACTGCACGCCCAGTATGCTCATCCATATTGCAATCAAAACGCCCGCTGCAAAATTTATGATAGTTTTAATTACCATGTAACGGCGCATATCTACGACAAACTTAGTAAATTGCGGGAATACTTGTTTGGGATCGCCAAGAATTGCGCGTAGCTTTATTGGGAAGCTTGATACTTCAAGCAAAATAAAAGTTACTGTAAGAAGAATCAGAACAATATCCGAAAGAGCAGAGCTTAGTCCAGATAATAAACCAGCCGTAAGTTTCATCACAGCATCAGGATTTACATACTGAAAAAATACTTTATCAGTAACTATAACGCCTTTGCTTTTTAACAGCGCGCTAAACCCCATTAACTGATCTCTGATGCGCAGCTGCAATGTAGGCAGCTCATCAGAAAAACTGCTGACAGAGGCGGCTATTTGTGCGCCAATCAGGATTAAAATAATTATCATGCAGAGCATTACAATCAATACTGCAAGTCCGGACGGAATGCGTTTCTCTTTTAACCAAAGCAATGGCGCAGCGCCAAGTATAGCAAGGAAGATAGCTACAAGCATAAGCGCCACGACCGATTGCGATAAATTAATTCCGGCCATTATTATTACTAATGCCGCGGCGCTAACAAGTATGCGCATCCCAGGATAAGTATTATTTTTTGTAATCATAGAAATTCCATATTTATAATATTATTAACTTGTAATCTGAAATTATTTAAGCGTCTGCTATAATAAATATTACAAACCAAACGACGATTGTCTTTGTCGCCGCGTTTAAAGCGCGCGGCGCCCGCTTATAATTCTAACTAATATCATTACAATTGCAATTACTAACAGAATGTGAATTACTCCGCCCATTGTATAAGAAGTGATAAGCCCAAGCAACCATAGGACAACTAATATAATAGCTAATGTGTACAACATGATAATTAATCTCTAATTTGTTAATGAAAATATTTAATTCGACTATGAATAATTAAAGCGTTTATTTTGTCTCAGTATTTTGATATGATTCGGACGCCTGATCTAGGCCGTTATTCTTTTTCTGGTTTACGGTTCTGTTTTTATTATTTTTATTAAGCGTTCTCTTCTTTGTATTCTTTGCGCTGTTGTCCTTCTGTGGAGCTGCGGTCTGTTGTTTTAATTCGGTAGCGTTTGCAAATAATAGAATCTTCTGCGGTTTCTTTTTGAATTTTCTTTGCGATATGCGCCTTACAGTTTTAATATCGGCTAATTTAGAAGGTTCCTGTTTATACCCGATATTATTTATTTGCGCCTGAGGTCTGTATATTTGCAGCAGACCATTACTAAAACATTGCCCCGGCACATCCATTTCCTGAACCAAAACAGGAGTAATAATATGACCAACAATATTTTGAACTTCCTCTTTATTAGGACCTGCAACATAAGTAGTCCGCCTTGCATCGTCATAGATGGTTGTATTAATTAAAGTTGAACTATTAATAATATTAATATTATTTTTTTTGCTGATATGATTATTGGCAAGATCATGATTCTCGATATCCTTTGCATTTATAAAAGTCCAATTTCCGTTAGGAACGTCTTTGTATCCTAAGTACGAAGCGCTAATAGAAACTCCCGGCCGCATAGGAGCCCAACCATAAAAGCCTTCCGCTTTTCGCCATGCGACCCATGAAGGTCCCCATTTATTATCGGGAACCCAGAACCATCCGTAATAACCATTGTAGCCCCAGCGACCATAATGGAAAGCCGCCCAGCCCCATTCATAACCTGAAACCCACATCCAACCGTAATTGGTAAGAGTCCAATAGCCATTAGTTAAATAAGGAGTAAAATCCGGGTCTGCCGTTGGAATCCATACATATCCAAAGTCAGAGTTTTCAATCCATTGGCCGTAAGGACTAAGCTGGTCATAATATTCCTGAAAATTTGCGTCGTTTTTTTGCGCCAGCGCCGACATTGGAAGTAATGAAAACACAATATAAAATGAAATGGATAACGTAAAATACTTAATTAGATGTTTCATGTTTTTTTGCTATTAACGCTTCACATTTAGATGAAAAGCTTTTTATGAACTCTATCTTTATTACGTTAAATATATGCAAATGGATATGGTGCGACAATCGGGCAAAGGGATGAAAAAGGGACTACATCTTTGGGGAGGAATTTAAATGCGGGCTATTCGCTAATTAGAGAAGTAGTATCAATTGCGTTTTTATATGATTCAGAAATATGCGCATAGTTCGCAACCTGAACGCGCGTACTGAGCGACAATTTTTCCAAAATATTATGCACATGGCTTTTTACTGTGTATGTAGAGAGATGAAGTTTTTGAGCAATTTCTTTATTGCTAAAACCTTCGGCAATTAAACCAACTACCTGACGCTCGCGCTTTGTCATACTAACCGACTATATAATTACAGAAGGCTCGACAGTCTTAATTGCATATTCAATAATTTGAGAAAATAACGAGTTGGTTAAATCTGGAGGTAAAACTTTCAGCCCCTGAGAGACCAAACGTATTGTTTTATAAAAATCGTTTACGTTTGCGTCTTTTAGTATAAACCCCGATACGCCGGCCTGAACAAATTCATAAACATCTTCCTGAGTGGGGATCAGATCCATTACGACTATTTTGGTTTCAGCAAAATTATCTTTTATAAGTTTTACAACTTCCAAACTGTTTTGGCTTCTTAAACCAAGATCAATAAGAGCTACGACTGGTTTGATTTTTTCCACCAACGATAATATATTTTCGCCGTTGCCTACTGTGGCGACTACTTGCATATCGTTTTGCTTTTTAAGCATAGCTGCGATCCCTTCTCGCAGAAGTCGGTTATCTTCTATAAGTAATATTTTTATTTTATCCAATTCGTCCGTTCTAATTATTAAACAAAAATACAACTAAATGCGCTTTATATATTTTCAACAATGTAAATATAAGAAATAAAACAGGACAATCAAGCTGTTGTTTTTGCTAGAGAATGTAACATTACGGCATCATTTATGACAATAATTTATTGACGTAAGTTATTAAAATCGATTAAATGAAGATTGGTATAGAAGAGACTGTAAGATAAAATCGGAATAACTCTAATCCTGATTTATCGGATAATTGCAGCGTTTCATAAAAGCTAGTTTAAAAACCCCAAAGGAGCCAGCTTTTTTTTGCCTTCTCCATTAGTATTTTGAACCCTACTGAACCTTCTCGTAAATTAACAAAAGTAGAATCGAAGTTTTTAGAAAAACTATTTTTTGCTTCAGTCATAACAACTTTTAATTCAGCCGTTCCCTGTTTCAGATTAACTACAGCTGAATCAATATTTTGCGCCATGGATTTGTCCATTAAAAAGCGTCCAATAGTTCCGTTGCCAGATTGGATATTACTGGCAATCTTTGATAAATCATTTGTGATGTTTGACGTATTATCGATAGTCGTTTTTAAGGAATTTATAATATCATCCATATTTACAGGCTGGATGGTTCCAATATTATCATGGTCCTCTATCATCGGTTTTCCGCCCGTGCCGGGATTTATAATTAGTATTTTATTCCCCATAAGTCCATCCGAACCAATGCTTGCAACGGCGTCCTTCTTTATAAACTGCCTGGCGTTATCGTCAATTAGTATTTCAACTTTAACGGAAGTATCGCTGACTATCCCAATTTTTTCTACAGCGCCAACATTTATTCCAGAGAAGCGTACGGCGCTGCCTGCCTGAAGCCCTGCAACGTCTTTGAATATTCCTGTTACGCGAAAAGTATTTCTGAATAATTGCTGACGTTCGCCGACAAAATATATTCCTAAAATAAGAATTATTATTCCTACGGTAATAAATATTCCCAGTCTGATTTTATTCTTAATTCCTTTTTCCATATTACACGCTCATAAAATTTATCTAAATTGATTATAAAAAAAAACGATTTTATCCATTCGTCGGTAGAATTTTCAAGTTCGGCGTATGAACCTTCTGCGGCGCATATGCCGTCCTTTAAAACTACAATACGGCTTGCAGTAAGCTTAGCGCATTCAATATCGTGAGTAATAATTATTGAAGAAGTGTCATATTTTGTTTGCACTTCCTGGATTAGCTTACTTATTTCTCTAGATGTTATTGGGTCTAACCCCGTTGTAGGTTCGTCATAAAGCATTATCTCGGGTTTAAGTATAAGCGTCCTTGCTAAACCTAGCCTTTTGCGCATGCCGCCAGAAAGTTCGGAAGGCATTTTATCAATTGTGTCTGCAAGTCCCACATTATCCAAAGCTTCTTTTACCAGCTTATCAATTTCATCTTTTGGAGTTTTTTTTAGCTGGCGTTTAAGCGGGAATTCAAGATTTTCTCTAACGGTCATGGAATCGTACAGAGCGCTATTTTGAAAAAGAAAACCAATTCTTTTCCGTATTTCAATTAGCTCCTTTTGGTTTTGTTCCGCCACATCCTTACCAAATATAACAAGCTTTCCTGCGTCGTAATCTATCAGACCTACGATGCATTTAATTAGCACTGACTTGCCAGTTCCGGATTTACCAAGTATAACAAGGTTCTCTCCTTTATACACCTTCATGTTAATATCACGTAGGACCTGATTAGTCTCAAAAGATTTTTTGAGATGTTCCATTTCGATAACAGCAATGTCATTTTGTTTGTCGTCAGTATTAGGTTTTACAGAGGTATCATCAGCCATTATAATTTAGCGCTTATTTTATTTTTGAAACAAACTTGTTATTTGTACCGCAATCATGTCAATTAAAAAAACCATTAATGACGCAAACACAACTGCGGAATTTGCAGCCTTGCCAACGCCTTCAGTTCCTTTATTTGAATTATATCCTTTATAACAGCCTACAATGCCAATTGAAAATCCAAAGAAAAATGTTTTAAGAAATGCGGGATACATGTCGTAAAATTCAAGGCTGTGAAATATCTGGGTCATAAACAGATGAAGGCTTACGCTCCCTTTTAAATTGACTCCGACAAAAGATCCAAGCAAACCGACTGCGTCGGAATAAATTACTAATAACGGAAGCATTAATGTTGCGGCAAGAACTCTGGTTACGACAAGATATTTAAATGGATTAGAGCAAGACACCTGCATTGCGTCTATTTGTTCTGTTACGTTCATAGACGCCAGTTCCGCCCCTATACCCGAACCGACTTTGCCGGCAAAGATTAAAGCGGTTATAACCGGACCAATTTCTCTTATAAGCGAAACAGCCACCATTCCGGGTGCCCAAGATTCTGCTCCAAACTTTGCTAAAGTTGGCCGGGTTTGAATAGTAAGGACAAGACCTATTATAAAGCCTGTGATGCTTACTAAGGGAAGAGACTTGTAACCAATAGAAAATGATTGTTTTAACAGTTCGTTAAATTCATATGGAGGCTTAAACGCCTCTTTGAAGAATCGCCCTGTGAACATTGCTATAGAAGCCGTCTCTAAAAAGAACCTGCTGAATATGGAGTTATAAACAGTCTCTGATATTTTGTCCGGCGCGCTTTCAGCTTCCTGATTTTCATTCTGAGATTTATTTGTAATAATATTTTCCATTCGGTCAATGTCTCTAAATATTAATTTATCATCTATTAAACATTACATTACAAACGCTTAATAAGCGTATTTGAAAATTGTACAACACTCAATAATTTATACCTCTAACAAAATGTAAGCTGCGCCTGTTATTAGCGAGTAATAACGTTATAGAATTACATCGCTTTTTATAAGAAACGCGTATTGCCTCTTTCCAATAAATAACACAATAAGCGCAGTCCTATATTTTATTGGTTGAGAATTCCAGGAGTTTTAGTATCGTTTTTCTTTTCTCGTTTAGCCGCTTTTTTTTCTTTCATAGTTTTAGCGGGTTCCTTTTTCTGACCTTTTTTGCTGTCCTGACCTTTGCTCATGATTAATTTCCTTATAATTTAAAATGAAAGTTCAGTTAACGTGATACGATAATTTGTCTGATAGACGCGGCAAATTCTAACAGATAGAATAGGTAGAAATAGACTGCAATACAATAGACCAAAGGGATGAAAAAGGGATTACCTCTTCAAAGAGGCATGGTCTGTTAAATTACGCTTTAGAAATAATAGTCCGATAAGATTGTTCAGCCATATATGTGCGCAAGTGTTGAAGAGCTCTAAATATTATGCTTCGCAAAGCTGAAGTTCGGGAACGTTTTCTCCGATAATATTGTCAACTGTTTCGTATATTTTATGGATAGGTATATTGGGCGCTTCAATTAAGTCTGAGTTGTTATGGCTATCTTTCTCTTCCCGGACATAGCCAGTTTTCTTAGCGTATTTGAAAAGCTGATTATAAAGTATTTTCCGAGTCCGATGTAAACGGGAACGAACTGTTCCTATTGGGCAATTAACAAAGTCGGATATTTCCTGATACGAATAGCCTTCGATATCGCATAAAAAAATAATTGTACGGAAATCCTCCGGCAAGTCTGAAAGCGCGTTTACAATTTCATCGTCAAGTATATTGTCAAACTCATTCATTCGGTACTCTTGTTTTTTAGCGTCCTTGCACTCTATGGTTTCATATGCATTTTGCATTTCGTCATAACCGGATACAAATGGCTGTCTGGCTTTGCTGCGGTAATCGTTTATAAATGCATTACGCATTATTTTGAAAAGCCAGGCTCTTGCATTTGTGCCTTTGCCATAATTATCAAAAAACCGGAATGCCTTCAACAAAGTGTCTTGCAGCAGATCTTCAGAATCGTCGTAGTCGTTTGTCATCCTTAAGGCATAATTTTTAAGCGAGTTTAAGTGGGGGATTATTTCCGAATCAAAGTCGGAATATTTTTGTTGTTCTATTGATATAGTTTCCATTGTTCATTTTCCAGTTAAATTCAATTAAAATATTTTATATCCAGCAATAATTATAATATGCATCTATAGCAGAATATGTATTTAGCTAAAGCGTCTGGAGGCTGACGTCGAACTTTGAAATAAAAACAAGAGCCTATAACTAATGATCCATTTTCGAAAAGTAAGCTCTGACTTTTGCCGATATTTGTTGATGAGTCAGCTTGTCAACTGTTTCAATATCTATTATTTTCCCAACATGAGAATCTTTTTCAAATCTTTTTCTCAATTCGCCTTTCGCTTCTCCGGGTCCCATTATCAGAATAGAATTTGCATCTTTTATAAACGTAATAACTTCATCATAGTATTGATTTAGATGCATAGTAAATTTTCTATCGCGCTGATCTTCTTCCGAATCTTTTTGCGCTTCGCCGCCAAAGCGAACATGTTTTTCCATTTCAGATTCAAGAGTCTGTGTTTCTTCCAGATCGCCAATTATACTTACAATTACCGCTTTGCGGTGGTCAATCCATACGCCAATTTCATTTTTCATAAGGTTTCCATTTTTAATAAAAGTTCTGATATTATTTTGTCCCTTTAATTGAAAAACGACAAATTATTACAGTCCCATATTTGCCAATACGTTAGCGAAGTAATTTACATTTTCTACTAATTTCGGATGCGTAACTTCAAAGCCTTCTACAGAAGCCGCCATGCCGTCTACTGCATATTTTAAAAGAGTTGGATTTTTTTCTTTTCTCATAAGTTCATGAGTAGAGCGTTCTATAAATCCGGCAATACTTTCAGCATGCTCGGCGCGTTCTTTTTCTAGTTCCGTAATTTCTGGTTTTAACGCCGCTAACAGATTAAGTATTTCGGTTTTGTTGTTTTCAGTTAACAGACTGTTTAGCTGTACGCTTTCTTCTATTTTTTCAATTGTGCTTTGTACCATTTTATTTTTTCTCTGTATTAAATAATAGGCTCTCTCTTTAACATGCGGAATTAAACTAATTCAATTCAAGCATGCGCAATATTTGTTACTCTGCCTTCTTGCCGAAAATAGTCCATCCTAACAATACGCTCAATAATAAAGCTACTAAAGCAGGGACCCATAACCAGCTTACGCTGCTCATCAGGCTGGTACTATTCATCTGGCTTTGCGTCATCGTCATTGTAATAGCTCCGCCAGTAAACAGGAGGAAAATTATTACTACGATAACAAACGCAAGAAAAAGAGGAGAATAATTTATAGTTCTCATATAGTCCTTCAATTTATTTACTGTGTAGATCAAGCCAATTTAGCATTTCTTTAATACTGCCGGTGGCTAATGCTATTGTAGTATCAGCGGCGCCATAATAAATATTAATAGCGTCTCCGTCGGGTCCTATTATGTATCCGCAAGGGAAAACAACATTGCCTACGTCTCCGCGCTGTTCGTAAGGTTCTTCCGGAGCAAAAATCCATTCATTACCGCGCTTTAGGCAGTTGGCTGGATCATTAAGTTCAAACAAAGCAAGCCCTATTCTATAGATGCAGCCACCTCCGGAAATTTTTACCCCATGATAAATAATCAGCCATCCTTCAGGAGTTTCAATTGGCGGAGTACAGAGACCAATTTTATTTGCGTCCCACCAGGAGCCTTTTCTTGCGTCCATCATTATCATATGGCTGCCCCAGTTTTTTAAATCGGGCGAATAAGAAAGCCACATATGAGCTCGCGGGTATAGGCTGTGTAAACTACAACAAACTTTTTTAGTTCAGGCACAAAAGTAATTCGCGGATCTTCAATTCCCCATAATTCTTCCGGGTATTTATCCGGCTCTGGTAAAAGGGTCGGTTTGGGTTCAATTATCCAGCCGTCAAAGCCGTTTACAGAACGCGCAACGCAAAAGTGAGAAAGCCCTCTTCGTTCTTCCACGCGGCATAGTAAAAGAGTAGTTCCGTCAGGCAGCAATGTTGCGCCTGCGTTAAACACGCTATTTATGGGGTAAGACCAGTTATCCGGCGTAAGTATAGGATTTAATTTATTGCGATGGAAAAGCACTGCATGCTGGTTATTCATTTTAAAGAGACCTCCATAGATAAATGTGTTTGTTCGGCTAAACGCAGCTCTAACAATGATTGTAAAAATGCTAAAGTTGATTCAGCTCCCTGATTTTGGTTCAGGCGATCGGAATGCAGACCATCCCGGCACCCGCCAGTCGTAGGATCATAAACCGAAAGATTTAAATCGTTACGTCCCAGAAACCACTCAAACGCTCTGTGGGATTCATTATTCCAGATTTTTTCTCCGGTAATTCTGTACGCTTCAAGACATGCCGAAATCATTGATTGAGCCTCAACAGGCTGCTGATCGAAACGGGCGCGCTCGCCGTCTTTAGGGTAAAACCCGTTTGAACCAATCGGGACAAAATGACCTGTATCAGAGCGCTGCAAATTAGCTAACCAATTAAGCGATTCTAATCCGGCGTCAATCATAGCTTTATCCGCAATTGATTTTCCGCAAGTAAGCAAAGCATGCGGCAATGCGGCGTTGCAGTATGTAAGCGTTTCTTCAAACCAGCGCCATTTATCGGAACGGTTGTTTTTATAAAGCTCCATTAGTCTGCCGGCTAATTCATCACGGACAGTATTAGCCCGGCGGTCGCCAGCATATTTTTGCGAATATTCGTCTATTCCGATAAGAGAAAAAGCCCATGCTCTTGGACTTGTAGTTAAAAGAATAGCAGGTAACGTTTGCTCAAAAAGCCAGCCGGCCATGCTGTTAAAAGAGGGTTTATCTGAATGATTCAGCACAGTTCCAAGGGCCAATAACGCGCGGCCATGACTATCGTCAGAACCAGATTCTTCCAGCCAATTGCGCTGATAGTCCATAAAGTTTCTAAACCGTTTTGTCTTGTTGTTAAAAGCATATCCCAGAAAAGAAAGATAACGGAACGCCAGTCCCATATCTTCATGGCTGCCAAGCTCGTCTAAAAGTACGCTTACCAAAAGAGCGCGGGCATTATCGTCCGTGGTATAACCATGAGCGTAGTTAGGCGCGGTAAAAAGCGCGTGCTGAAACATTCCGGTATAATCTGTCATACGGTCTAAATGATCAAGTTTTAACGGAGGTAGCTCTCCGGGGTATTTATCAAGCGATTTAGCGATAAAATCTGCCGGAACATAATGCCTGCGTTCTGTTCGGGCGCGCTCAAAGCTTTCCATATAGCGACGCGAAACTTCCGACCAAATCATTGCCCGCCCAAATAGATAAGCGCGTTTTCGCATTGCATGCCGTTCAGCTTCATTGTCTAATAAGTTGATTACCTGCTTAGCCATCTCTTCAGGATCTTTGAAAGGAACCAATACTCCGCGTCCATCTGCAAGCATTTCATGCGCATACCAATAAGGAGTAGAGATCACAGCTTTGCCTGCTCCTAATGCATAAGCCAGCGTGCCTGATGTAATCTGCGCTTCGTTTAGATAAGGAGTTATATAAATATCTGCCGCGCTTATAAATTCTACCAGTTCTTCTAGACTTACAAAGCGATTATAAAATATAACGTTGCTTTCTACGCCCTTCTGTTGAGCTAACCACTGAAGCGATATTCTGTAAGTTTCTCCCTCAGTTTTTATAACGTGCGGATGAGTTGCGCCGACTATAATGTATACGCTATCCGGATATTTCGATACAATTTCTGGCATTGCAGAAATAACAGTCTCATATCCTTTGCTTGCAGAAAGCAAGCCAAAGCTGAGCAATACTGTTTTCCCTTCAACTCCAAACATGTCTTTGTTAAAGCTCGGATCAACAAATGGCACGTCAGGTATGCCATGCGGAATAACGTCAATTTTTTCGGGAGCTACGTTATATATATTTTGTAAAAAATCAGAGCCCCGCTCGCTCATAACAATAATTCTATCTGAAAATGCCGCGACTTCTTCCATCACTCTTTTTTGATTATGATCCGGATTTTTTAGTATAGTATGCATAGTAGTGACAATTGGCATACGCAATCCCTGCAAAAGCGCAAGGATATGGCTGCCGGTTTTGCCGCCGTATATTCCATACTCAAACTGAAGGCAAACAAGATCAACGCCGTTGATATTTAAAAAGTCAGCCGCGCGTCTGTAAGAGTTAATATCTTTTTCAATAAGCTCAAAGCGAACCCGGCTTGGATAAGCATAACCGGATTCCAAGTCGTTAACAGGCAGCGCAATGCAGGTTGTTTTAGGATATTGCGTTGCGAATGCTTCGCACAAATCGGTAGTAAATGTAGCTATACCGCATTGACGGGGTAAATAATTACCAATGAAGGCTACTCTGTTGATGTTGATAGGCGCATTAGATAACTGTTGTTCCAAAATTTTAAACTCCTTCTTCTATTTACTTATGCTGCTTAAAGGCTCATATTTATTTTATCTGGCGAGCCGTATAAAATATTTATTTCTTATCGTCTAATTTCTGCGCGTCTTTTTCAGCGTTTTTAACTTTTACATCAGCCGCTTTCTGTGCGTCGTTTACTTTTTTGTCTGCGGATATTTTTTCTGCTTTTAGTTTATTTTTTGCGTTTTGTCTATGAGCTTTAACTTTTGCAGAAGCGACTACTTTAGCTTTATCTTTCTTTACTTCTGCGGTTTGCTTATCGGAAGTAACTTTTTCAGCTGCAACTTTTTCTTCGGCGCTATTTTGTTTTACTGCGGCTTTCTGGGCTTCGTTTACTTTTTTATCGGCAACTATTTTTTCTGCCGCTATTTTATTCTTTGCATGACGTTTGTGCGCTTTTACTTTGGAGCTTGCAACTGCTTTAGCCTTATCTGTTTTCATGTCGGCAGTTTGTTTTGCAGATTCAACTTTTCCTTTAGCAACTTGTTTCTCGTCATCGCTTTTTTGTCCGGCGACTATTTGAGCGTTGTCTACTTTTTTATCAGCGCTCAATTTATCGGCGTCAACTTTGTTTTTTGCATGACGCTTATGAGCTTTCACGCTTGCAGTTGCGGCTTTTTTTTCAGCGGCCACTTTTTGATCGGCGGTTTGTTTGTCTGCGACAATTTTTTCATCAGCTGTTTTCTTTGCTTTTTTAACTTTCGTTTCAGCAGCCTGCTGGTTAACTTCAGCTTTTGGTTCAGGCAGCGTTTGCGCGCCTAACATTACTGTAAAAATGCCGGCCATTAATAATATGATTAAATTTTTCATTAGATAACTCCTTATGATTGATTAGTGTTTTTTTCTAAATAACTTCTTAGCATCCACGCCATTTTTTCATGCTGTTCCATGAGTCCTGTCAAAAAATCGGCTGTGCCAATGTCTTTAAATTCGTCAGAAACAATTGGAATGTTATTGCGCAATGAGCGGATAATAGCTTCGTGATCTTCAAGTAGAGTTTGTATAATTTGCTCCTTATCGATAAAATCATCATTCTCTTCGTCAATATTCGCTATTTTAATAAAATCTCTTAACGAGCCAATTGCAAAATGCCCAAGAGACCGGATCCTTTCGGCTATATCGTCAATTGCAATATCCAAATGGTTATACTGACTTTCAAAAAAGTTGTGTAGTTCGTTAAAATGCGTTCCTTGTATATTCCAATGAGCGTTGCGTGTTTTAGTGTTGAGTAAATATTCGTCCGCAAGCAATGAATTAAGAAGCGTAGCGACTTCTTTCAAATTAGTTTCAGATATTTCAATATTGGGTTTCATCGTATTCCTTTATGTATTATTAAAGCGTATTTGTTAAAATTCTATACTATCCTTTTGTGATCTGTAAAAGAGCCAAAAGCATAGCCATTGTTCGCTTTAATAATTACTAAGCGAACGTCGCCGATCTAAAAAAAGTTATTGGAAATTTTTCTAAAATGAAATCCGTAAATCGAAAACAATATCGCCATAGAAAACAGCTGCGGTTTGCGGAACAAAGCCCATAAAAATAATTTCCAGTAATAGAATCTTTCTTCGCCTATAATGCCTAATTTGAAAATTGTTTTGAACAGAGCCATTATATAATTTGAGTTGTAATGCGAAACATGCTTTTGCTGCGGCGTGTAATCTTTCATAAAATGCATAACCCGGGCATAATAATATTTAGGCGAATAAATAGTGTTTACTATTTTTTTATAGCCGTCAATAAGCGTTTTAGAATTCATCTCAGGAATAAAATTCATTGATAAGTTAGTATTGTCGCCTTCAAAATCATTAACCATCCTTCCTTCGCCAAGTAGTCTTTTTTGAAGCTTGGTTCCGTTTGGCGCGTTTAGCAATCCGACCATGGCGGTTACAATACCGCTTTTTTGAATAAAACTTGTAAGCTCTTCAAACACCCCTGGCTGATCGTTATCAAAACCGACTATAAATCCGCCCTGGACTTCCATGCCCGCATCCTGGATTTTTTTAACGCTTGCTATCATATCCCTGTTAAGGTTTTGATTTTTATTACATTCAATAAGGCTTTCATTATTAGGCGATTCGATGCCGATAAATACGCCGTCAAAACCGGCAGCGACCATAAGCTGCATCAACTCGTTATCATCGGCAAGATTTATTGACGCCTCTGTGCTAAAACAAAATGGATTCCCATTTTCATCAGCCCATCCGGCTATAGCGGGTAAAATTTCTTTTTCTAGTTTTATTTTATTCCCAATAAAATTATCGTCTACAAAAAATACGGTTCCATGCCAGCCGGTAATATATAATGCGTTTAATTCCGCCAATACCTGCTCTTTTGTTTTTGTCCTTGGCGCTCTTCCGTACAAAACTGTTATATCGCAAAAGTCACAATCAAAAGGGCATCCGCGCGAATATTGAAGATTCATAGAAGTATAGTCATTCATAGCAACAAGATCCCAGCGAGGCAGCGGAGTAGTAGTGATATCAGCCCAGTCTTCGGAACTATAAATCCTTTTTAGCGTTCCATTTTTCATGTCGTTTAAAAAAAGCGGAAGCGTGATTTCGGCTTCGTTAAGAATAAGATAATCTATAGTCGGGTAGTTCTCAAAATAGCTGGTAAATAGAGGGCCGCCAGCCACAGTTTTAACGTTAAATTTTCTGCACATTTGAATTATGTCATTTACCGATTCGCTTTGAATTGACATTGCGCTTATAAAAACATAATCCGCCCATAGAACGTCATATTCTTTTAATGGGTTAACATTCATATCAATAAGCTTTATATCCCAGTCTTTTGGCAGCATAGAAGCTACTGTTAATAAGCCCAAAGGAGGGAAGCTTGCCGTTTTAGATACGAATTTAAGCGCGTGCTTAAAACTCCAGAATGTATCCGGATACATTGGATAAACCATTAGTATATTCATTTATTTGACCTCGCGAATATTCTTTGTGAATTAGTTTTATTATTGAGAGGAATAATTGCATAAAGACAAATGTTGTTTTTATGTTTAAAATTTCTTTCTCCCAAATTTATTTTCAATCACACGATCAACTTTATGATTTAGCCGAATGACAAATTTGTTTTTTGCCCTAAATAGTAAACTAACAGCTTTCATTTATATCGGTAATTGTTAGGACTAAATCATGTTACATAATCAACAGATATGAGGAAGAATTCAATCGGTCAAAGGGATGAAAAAGGAACTACATCTTTTGGGGGAGTAAATAAATTGGCGTAAAAAAGGCTATTTGCGATGGTTCTTATAATTAAGGCTTGTCTAAACTTAGATAGACTATGCCGACAATATTATATCCTTTGCCAAAATTCAGTATCTAGCGCCAAATCCCTAACGCCGTTGATTGCAAACTGAATTCCTATGCAAACTAAAAGAAACCCCATGATTCGCGAAAGGCTATCAACTCCGTTAACGCCAAGTATACGACGCATAAAACCGGCGCTGCGTAAAACTAGCCATGATACAAAAGCAGTAATTACAATTGCAAGAACGACTCCGGTAAAAGCGAATACTTTGTCATATCCATGCCGGCCGTCGATGGATGAAGATATTGTAATAACAGTAGCAATAGCCCCCGGTCCGCTTAAGCTTGGCATTGCAAGCGGAGTAAACGAAATGCTGCTCTTTTGAAGAGCCTCTTGTTTTCCTTCCTGCGAAATATGCCCCTCGCTTGGAAACAACATTCGGAATCCCAGAAATCCAATTACCATGCCTCCCGCAATACGGATTCCTGGGATGGATATGCCGAAGGCCACCATTATGATGTGCCCGGCTAAAAGAAAGATTACTAATATGCTCGTCATGTAAATACAGGCTAAGGTAATCTGATGATTACGCTCCTTTGCGCTTAATTGCGCGCTAATGCTTAATAAAAGGATAGCGGTGCTCAACGGGTTGACTATTGAAATAAGCGTAATAAAGGTTACAAAAACCCATGTGAAAAAACCAACTATCTCTTTCATAATGATTTCCTGGCGAACTATTTTAAAATTTGTTGAGTCTTGAATATCGGAAACTGTTTGGCGGAGCTATATTAACCGCCAATTATATACTTTGCGCTGAAAGCAGTTAAAGAAGATAATCGCAAAAGTTCATCGCTATCTAAAACACTATGCTTTGAGTCCTTTGGGACGGATTAACTTAGGTTCAGCGCCCAGCATATTGGAATTGTTTCATCGTTTCACAAAACGGCAATAGGTCAATGCTGTTTTTTATGTTCGCCGTAATGATTTAACAGTTCTTTTTCATAATACTTATCTATAGGTTTAGAAGGATCGAACTCGGGACTATTTTTTATAAATTCCTTTGAGAGATTTATATATACTTTTGATTCTTCCCAATTAATACGGTCAATCCAGAATGGCATTATAAGAACTTTCCTTCCCGGCAGCCAGTTATTCGTATCAACAACAAGAAAGTGGATGTTCCATTTATTGTCGTCGACAATAAAATCGCCAACATGGCCAATCTCTCCGTCATTGGCTTCTATGTAATAGCCAGTCACTTTTTTTGTGCTGCGCAAATTAGGATCGTCATGCCCCTCTGCGGCTGCTGCATTATCTCTTATAGTCTGACTGGCAATAATAGGCGTAAGCGGCGCCATGCCCGCAGGGCCGGCGTATAATGCGTCGCCCCAGTAAACTGGCAGCGCATAATAACTAAGCAATTCAATTTCATGCTGCCTTGAAACTGTTTTCTGTGTTTCGATATCAGGGCTATTGCGCACCTGCTCCATTGTGAGGTTTACATTGAATGTGCGCGCATCCCAGTTCGTTACGCCCAAAGCCGAATGTGGGATAAGAACTTTCCGTTCAGATAACCAGCTTCCTGTTTCCACTACTAAGTAGCGGATTGACCAGGTATAATCATCAAAGAAGAACTCGCTTACTTTTCCCAACTCGCCATCTTTTGCTATAATGGCGTAGCCGGATAAATTATTTACGTTACGTAGCATTTAAATTCCTTTTTAAAAATATCCGAATTTTTCAGTTATCTTTTGTCTTTATCATTATTTTGTTTATCTCTATTGATAACTGATCTTTTATCGTTATTTGGTTTTGCGTTTTTATTTGGGCCTATGTTCTGTCCCTGTCCTTGTCTTGCTCCGGGTTTTACATTTTGTGCTGGCCCAGCTTTTTGTCCGGGTTTCATTGGCCGATCAGGTCTGGCTCCTCTGTTGTCAGGTCTCATTCCTTTGTTTCCAGGCCCGGCGTTTCCTCGATTAATAAGGTCATGATTGCCGTTGCCGCGTCGTTGCTGCTGCATCCAGTTATTATGTTCAGGATGGTTTTTGTTTACAAAGTATTTTGGATCACGGCTATCGCGGATTGGCTTTTGATCGTGACGCCCTCTATATGAAGAATATTTTTCTCTGTAGTTGTCGTTATGTCTCCAGGGTCTTTGCTCATTCACTACAACTTTATAAGAGCTATATAAATCATAATCATGATAACGCGGAGGCAAGTTAGCTCTGCCTATCCACCGTCCGCCCTCAAAATAATAAAAACGATGCTGGGGCACGCTGTAGTAAGCGTCAATATCCGGCAGGTAGTAATATTCCACATAGTCATTTCCTGTAGGTCCCCAGACTGGCTGAGAGCCAAGGTTAACGTGGAAGCTAACATGCACCTGCGCTTCCAAAGAGACGAGCATAAACAAAGCTGCAATTAATGAAAGAAAGTAACGCATAAGGGTTCTCCTTTTATTTATTTTCTGATATTCTTAACTGTTTATAATAAAGGGCGACATTATCTGTTTAATTGCCGACCATAGAAACACTATTAGCTATTTTTTTGAGCGAGTCGTCAGTATAGGAATAATTTGCAATTTCAAGACGCGTATGTAATGCAAGTTTTTCCATTATATTATGTATATGACTTTTAACAGTATATGCAGATACGAGCATTTTTTGACCAATCTCTTTGTTGCTCATTCCTTCGCTAAGCAAATCAATAACTTCGCGCTCTCTTGTAGTCATTTTAACCGTTTCTTTCAATTTCGATTTATCGACTCTTACGGCATGATCTACAATCTGGGAAAAAAGGAAATCGATTAATGGCGGAGGAAGAACGTTTTCTCCTTCGGCCACCGACCGTATTGTGACAAGAAAATCGTTGAACGAAGCGTCTTTAAGTATGAACCCGTTTGTCCCCGCTTTTACATATTGAAAAACGTCCGCCTGCACAGGCGAAAGATCCATTACTATTATTTTAGCTTTTGGGAAATCTTTTTTTACTAACTCTACAACATGTAAGCTGTTCTGATTTCGTAATCCTAAATCCAAAAGGACAACATTCGGCTTTAGCGCCTCAATTTTTAGAAATGTATTCTTGCCGTCTCCTGAAGCTGCTACTATATTAATGTCTTTGTGAGGCTTAAGAATCGCAAGGATTCCGTCTCTAAGAAGGCGGTTTTCTTCAATAAGTAGTAATCTTATTTTGTTCATGGTAAATCTCTATAAATAGAATAACGATTAATACGCTGAAAAAAATATTATGCGCTTTAAGCGTTCGCCGATATTACTGTGAACATTTTTTTCTTATTTGCAAATACAACTTGCAATTAGTTGGGGTCTAAAATCAATCGTGCAAAAGGATGAAAAAGGGACTACATCTTTTGGGTAGGATGAGTTAATGGGCGTAATTAGATGATTAATGAAGCGGTTCAAAGTTGCATTAAATAAGTTAGAGCTACCCTTGTTCCGGGGCAATTAGCATACTATTTGAAATTGTCAATTATCCTTTGTCTGTTTCCGGTTGCCTTGTTGTTTTTATGATAAAGCTCGATAAAAGTTATTTTGTGCCGCTCCTCAAAATAAGCGTAAACCAAATGCAGCCCAGAGTTTACGCTGCGCCCTTTTAGAGCTTTACATGCAATTTTTTTAACTTTTATGACGCATGCTTCCAATCCAAGATTATCTATTAAGAAATCTATTGTCTCAAATTATTTTATCAGCGCAATTTTTGCCGTCTTAAATATTTGCGTATTACTGCGGAGTACTATGCTATATACGCCCGAAGCGGCTTTTTGTCCGTTATTGTTAGTTCCATCCCACACTACTAATCCGGAATTGGAAAGTCCCTCAAACGACTTTACAAGTGCTCCAAGCGGAGAAAAGATGTCCATTCTGGCCTTCAGGTTGTTAGGGACGCGATATTCAATTTTGCATGATGGATTAAATGGATTTGGATATGCGCCTAAATAATAGCCAGCTGGAACGCTATTAGGAGTTTGCTTAACGTTTACGACAGACGATGTAGTAATAACAAAGTGACAAACGGAAGCGGCGGGCAATGTGTAAGCGAAGGAATTATTTGTAATATTATTTATAGGAGTTATTTCATGCGGTATGGAATTAACGCTGTCAATCGCCCAGACTCTTCCATTCAGCAGCCCTTTGGGGGAGGATATAGAAAAGTTAGCCGATATGTTTTTGCTTAAATCTTTATTAATTACTACTAAGTGAATTTCGTTAGCTTCGTTCTTAATTGAGCCATAGATTGAAGTGTTTACGCTATCGCTTGTTTGAGATGGGGCGTAGTAATTTCCAAAAGTAGATTTATTCCCATCGTAATTTCTGTAAATTCGGTATGCCGCCGAAAGATATGGGGAGGTTGTATAAAGAGGCCAGGCGGTAGCAAAATAAACTCCATATTTTGCAAATATGCCTAAAGCGTCCGCGGCTGCTATTCCGCCGGAAATATCAGTTTCGCCGCCGTACGAAAATTCAGTAAAAGCGAGTTTTGTACCGGGATAATATTTATTAATTGAAGTAAATAAATTTGGAAGTAGCGGCAGATGTCCCTGCGGGTATTTGCCAATCCAGCTATTTTCAGTGTAATACGAGTCCCACAAAGTTCTTGGCGCCTGAACTCTTGCAAGCTTATCGTTATATGTAGACGCGTCAGCGCTGGTGATTGTGTTGTCTCCAATAGCTGCGGAGTACCAATGGATATCCAGCGCGTCTAATAATCGTTTACCTGTAGTATCGTTTGCTTTTTTCATCTGATCGAGATAATAATCTATAAACCACTTATAAGCTTTTCTTGAAGAAACAGAAGTCCAATCCGGCGCGCCCTGAAAATTAATATAAGCCGAATAGCCATATAAGGCAGGGCCAAATATTTCGGCGTAAGGGTCGATTGCTTTTACTGCTACGGAAAGGTCGATAGCTTTTTTTACAATTTCCTGACATGTAGCGCTTTGCGGATGAATTCTTGGGTGAGTAGTAGGCCATAACGAAGGCTCGTTATCGAGCGAATAACCTTTTACTCCGGCAGCCGAGTTTGCCCGGCCATATTTATTAACTAAAAAGTTGACGTATTCGTCCATATAAACATATCCGTCCGAGGTATCGGGCGCTATAGAAAATGGTTTCCCTTTTGCAAACTGGACTGCTTCCCAGCGGACTGACGGCGCGGCTTGCGAGGCGGGAACAACTCCGTCTTTATCTCTTGAAACATACCCGGCCATTTGAAGCGTAATAAGCGAATATGCGCCAAATTGTATGGATTTATCATGGAAAGAGCTTGCGACAATACCGGGTTCATTCTCGTTTGTTATTCCGCCAATGTACGTAAGATAATTGTCGCTGCTATGCAGGTAATCGCTGCCGGCGTTAGAAGCGTTATTTTCCCAGTTATATCCGGTCATGCGGTTGCCTCCCTGACGCCGGGAACCCCAGTTTTCGTCGCCTGTAAGATCTTGGTTCGTTCCAAAAATATATGGGCTAATTTGAGCGAGCGAATCTTTTACAGCAACGGTAAAGTTAACCTGCGCATGTAAATTAATACTAAACGCAGCAGAACAAATAATAATTAATAAATAAATTCTGCTTTCTAAAAAGTTTGTTTGCATTTAGGGAAATCCTTAAAACGTAATTCATAATTTTATAATCATAGCTTAGTTACAGCAAAAATCGTTCTCTAGTAAAGCTTGGGAATAAAATTGAGAATCTGCTTTAATTCCGCAGTTTTATTATCAAATTCATAATCGTTTATAAATATGATAAAACAAAAGAAGGGGATTGCATAATTCATCGCCGCTTAATAAATCAGTAATAAGTTATTCGCATATGGCGCTATTTATGATTCTATATTATAAAATTAATAACAATAATATAAATCTATGAAATTAAGTATAGTTGATATCGGGATAATAATAGTTTACTTAATAGCGAACGTTATTATCGGTTTTTGGATTTCCAAAAAAGCGTCAAAAGATATAAACAGCTATTTCCTTGGCGGAAACTCAATTCCGTGGTGGCTGCTTGGCGTTTCAAACGCTTCGGGTATGTTCGATATAGCCGGAACGATGCTTTTGGTTTATTGGCTTGCGGTATACGGATTAAAAAGTATATGGCTGCCGTGGTTATGGCCTGTCTTTAACCAGATATTTCTAATGGTTTATTTATCCGCATGGCTTCGCCGTTCTAAAGTAATGACTGGCGCAGAGTGGATAAAAACAAGATTTGGAACGGGAAAAGGCGCAACATTATCGCACATTATTGTGGTAGTATTTGCGTTAATAGGAGTAATTGGATTCTTATCATATGGTTTTAAGGGAATTGGAAAATTTGCTGAAGCGTTTTTGCCTCCGCTTATTTCCAATCCGGAAACTTTGCTAAAGTATCCGCAAATTAACGCAAACCTCTACGCGCTTATATTGATGGCAATTACAACAATATATGTGGTAAAAGGAGGTATGTTCAGCGTTGTAATAACTGAAGTTCTTCAATACAGCATACTTACAATATCATCTATCGTTATCGGAATCATTGCAATGTATCACGTATCGCCCGCAATGATAAACAGCGTTATACCTGCGGGCTGGAAAGATATGTTCTTCGGCTGGCAGTTAAATCTCGACTGGTCTACTGTTCATTCAACAGTCTCTTCCAAAGTGACTGCATTTAACCAGTGGATAGTTAACGACGGTTATTCGATATTTGGATTATTCTTTGGGATGACTCTTTTTAAAGGTCTGTTTATCTCGGCTGCCGGTCCTGCGCCTAATTATGATATGCAGAGAATCCTTTCTACAAAAAGCCCTAAAGAAGCTGCAAAAATGAGCTCGCTTGTAAGTTTGGTTTTGAACCCTCCTCGTTATTTTATGATTGCCGGTTTAACGGTGCTTGCATTAACTAACTTTGACGCATTATATAAAAGCTCAATTACAACTCCTGATTTTGAAACCATTTTGCCTGAGGTTCTTGCAAGGTATATACCTATCGGGTTGCTTGGCTTTTTAATGGCGGGATTAATTGCCGCTTTTATGAGTAATTTTGCGGCGACTGTAAATTCTGCGCCTGCTTATATTGTTAACGATATTTACAAACGCTACATCAATCCAAACGCCGAACCGAAAAAATACGTTAGAATGAGTTATATCGTTTCGGTAGTAGTAGTAGTAGTTGGAATTTCATTCGGCTTTGTAGTTGAATCTATTAACCAGGTTGTTTTATGGATAGTAGCTTCTCTATACGGCGGTTATACTGCCGCTAACGTGCTTAAGTGGCATTGGTGGCGGTTCAACGGATTTGGATATTTTGGAGGAATGGTATCTGGTATCTTAACTTCGCTCATCCTTTTGTTATTAGATAATCTGGGCGTAGTTCCTTTCCTTCATAACTGGCCTTTGCCAAATAACCCGAGTATGAACTCGTTTCCTATTATCTTTTTAATCTCAATAATTGGATGCTTTGCCGTTACGCTTTTGACTCAGCCGGAAAGCGACGAAGTTTTGATTAATTTCTATAAAACTGTTCGTCCCTGGGGCTTCTGGGGACCGATTAAAGCTAAAGTATTGAAACAAAAACCTGATTTCGCAGTTAATAAAAACTTCTTCCAGGATATGTTCAACGTAGTTGTTGGCGTTGTATGGCAGATTACTTTAGTCGCAGCTCCTATTTATTTAATTATACATGAGTATACTGAATTTGGAATAGTATGCGCCGTGATGGTTGTTACTTCCATTATATTAAAGTTTAATTGGTGGGATAAATTAGAGAAGAACTTTGGCGAGGATGAAGCTCCCGAAGAAAAAACAGCCCTTAATGCAACGGCTAAAAAATAATGCATGATTTATGGAAGCTGCGGTTTTACCGCAGCTTTTTTTTGCCCCGTCTGTTCAGCTAATCTGCAAATAATTATCGTTTTGTTTCCTTTTCTAAAGTTTTAAGAATGTGAAGGTTGTTTATTATAGCGGCAATAATTATAATAAAAATGCCCGATAGAATAAACATAAGGCCGATCTGCTCTGACTGATGCCAATCATTTTGCCTATAGAAAAAGCCAATAAAATATTATCTTTTAATAGCGGATTAAATCCGGAACTGCGCGATAGGAATATTTTATTGTGTCTAAATTGGGTTTAGTCCAGGAGGGATTACATGTATATAGCTCAGTTAAATACGTTTTTGTACGACTCCGGTCGGGGTCGTATGTTTTTCTTTCCAACAATTATTGCAAACATTTGAATCCTTCGGATTCTTTTTGTAAACCCGAATTGGGCTCCGGGAGAATTTAACGTCAAAAGCATTATTTAGATTTAATGGTTAGCAGATGTTCTAAGCTAATCTTCAAACTCCTAAAGTAGCAAATCAGAACGAACACTATCTCTTCTAAGTTTTATGGCAAAAAGCATGTACATCAAAAAAGTGGGCGGGCAATTGTTTATAAAAATGCCCTTCATTTTGTCGTCAAAACTGAAGGGCGTTATAAGAAATAATTTAACCAGAATTAGAAGCTTATTTTATCAGCATCATCTTTTTAGTTTCAACATGGCTTCCGGCTCTTAAAGTATAAAAATATATTCCGCTGCTTAAACGCGAAGCGTCAAATTTTTCAGAGTAATTACCGGCTGGTAATTCCTTATTGATTAAAGAAGATACTTTTTGTCCGATAAGGTTGTATATATCCAAATGAACTAAACTGCTTTGAGGAATGGAAAATCTGATTTCAGTTGAAGGATTAAACGGATTAGGGTAATTCTGATTTAAAGCAAACGCATTAGGAGCGCCAGAAGCGGGATAGTTTACAAGCGTTGTAACAGGCGTTCCGTATATCTCAATTTCTGTAATGATGAAAGCGGTATATGCCGGGTTTTGCAAAAGCAGTTCGACATATCTTCCGGTTCCTTTTAGGTTATCTAAAGTCTCAACATTAGCAGTTCCGCCCGTTCCGCTTAGAACTGTTTTGAGGTCGCTCCATTGAACGCCGTCATATAATTGAATATCATATTGCCGGGCGTAACCCTGAGAAGCCCAGCGGAGTACTATTTTGGATATAGAAATAGTTTTCCCTAAGTCTATTTTAACCCATTGCCCGGCGCCAGCTACCGCCTGCCAGCTAGTAAAATTATTTCCGTCAATTAAGTAACCAGGTTTGCTATAGGCATTAGAGACAGTATCGTTTGAGGAAACTGTTACAATTCCGCCAAGCGCTCTATTAACCAATTCCGGCGATTTAATTGAAACTTTTACTGTAGCAGAGTCTCTTTCGTCTCCCTGAGCTATTAACGTATAAGTATAATTTACAGAATCAGGAAAAACTATTAATGAATCCGTTATGGACTGCGCTTTGCCGTTTAAAGTTACGGTAGAGCCTTTAACTACATTCCAAACCAAGGCTGTACTTTCGCCTTTGCCAATTTCGCTCGGCTGCGCTTTGAAGGAAATAATTCTTCCGGTAGGCAGAACCTGAATTACTAATTTAGAAGTATCTGTTACAACGCCTTTTGCAATTAGCGTATAAGTTTTAGTCGCTAAAGGTTTAACCGAAAAACTTCCCAAAACTTCAACGGCTTGTCCGTCAAGAGTGACTGTTGAGCCGGTTTCGGCGTCCCATTTAATTGTAGCGCTATCGCCTTTCTGAATGACAGTCTGGTCGGTCGTGAATGAATAAATAGTCCCGCTCTGAGGATTGACAATAACGTCATCTCTGTGGCTGGAGAATAATTCATTCATATCGGCTTTAGTTCGGGCAATCTGCACTCCCTGATAATTATCAGTGTAAGCCCAGCTCATGCCTCCGGCATAACCAGTATTATATAAATTTTCATAAAGATTCGACCATGCTACTCCGTAAGTATCCTGAACATAAAACTCCCCAGCTACAAGGGGTTTGGTTAACTGCCAAATTGAGTATGGATGATTAAAAGGGGATTGCTGCTGCGTACCGTAAAAATGTACATTATAATAATCTAATTTACCGTCAGGATCGCCTCCAACGGCAATTAGTCTGTCGTCTGTATAATAATTATAATTTGCAACTGCATTTAGCTTATGCAGATAGAGAATAAATTCTTCAGTAGGGAAATTAGTTCTGAAACTACTATTGAAAGAATTTGTCATTTCGTCTTTTTGCGCTGAACTAAGGGAGTTCAAATCGCTATTGCTGGAAGCTTTAGAAATTGAATTCACGTCGGTAAGCGTTTGCATATTATTAGCTCCAGAAGTAACAATTGCTCCAACGTCAGTTCGGTGTATTGCTCCTGCGACTAAGTTAACGGTTCTTTGTATTGCTGACATAGGCACATGATCTCTTCCCGACCAGCCAAATTCATTTGTGATCCCTTCTGGCTCGTTAAAAACTTCCCACCCGATAATTGCAGGGTTTCCTTTTAGAGCCTGTACCATAGGGATAAGCGAATTTCTGATATAGGCCATTGTGTATGCGGTATCTGTAAGCAACAGCGCATTACGTTTAAGTTGAGCGGTATTTAATTCTGATTGGTTAAGCATATCGTGCGACCACAAACTAAGTTGCAGTCCAATATTATTTTGGCGCGCTATCTCCAAAATATTTTTAAGATCCTGAATAGCATTAATACCGGGTCCGGTTACAAAACCATTAGCGTTAAAATCAGGAGTATTAGCTCCGTTAGTATGGAGCCAAAAGCGCATGCAATTTCCGCCATTTTCATGGATTGTCTTAAAGATTTCGCGAAATTGTGCAGTATCAACGGTTCCGGGGCCAAGATCGGCGGCAAAATTAACCCAGGCGACGTTCATTCCGCTCATAAATAAATCTCTGCCATAAAACTTAATTCTGTTTTGAGCCTGCGCAGAATGCTGAAGCGCTAACGACAGAATTAAAACTACCATATGTAGAAATACAGTTCTTATTTTTTTGCCGAATCTAAAAATTAATGATTTCATTTAAAACCGCTTAGTTGATAAAAATTTAGTAACTGCATAGTTAATGTTTTAGCG
Organism: Ignavibacteriales bacterium UBA1304; assembly: GCA_002307295.1. GTDB lineage: Bacteria > Bacteroidota > Ignavibacteria > Ignavibacteriales > Ignavibacteriaceae > UBA1304. Next base: position 108,348 of record DBTY01000004.1, on the reverse strand, counting down.
TTAATTATAAATTAATTAATCCAGATAAAACAAAAAATACATTAATAAGAATAACAAAATATACCCGGCTGGGTAGACTATTCCTTATAAAATAGTTTACTCCGCGTATATCATAATGTATTGCGCAAATTCCATACCAGATTTTCTCTCATTATTCAAAGAGTTTTGTATGTGAGTTTTTACAAAAATGATAATGTTTTATAATTATAATAATAATCATTCTTGTTTTTTTAGACTGAGATTTTTCAAAATATAAAAGCTCAATATAAGTTCTTGGGTTAGAATACGTGCGGAAATATGCCGAATAATGCAAGAAATTACAGTATCTATAAAATAACGCAAGCTTTGGGTTCCGTTTATTTGCTAAAAATATGCAGTAATTAACGGCGAGTATAAGTTTGGCTTGTAATTTGATATAAGAGACTATGTCATTAAAATTCCTAACTGAATTTTGTTCGTTTTTGAAACATTAAAATACAATAGAACTGTTGATAGTTTTTAATAAAGTTAAAAGGCGGCGTTATGAAGAAAATATCTTTACTATTCTCCATATTAATTTCTTTTCTAATTTTTGCTAACCAGCCAATTATTCCGCAAACAGGAACTGGAAGTTACCATAAATGGTGGGACGACAGATGGCCCGGCGAACAATTAAACAGCCCGAAAGCCAAAGCTCTTCCGCAAATATTGGTGAAGGGAAATAAATTCGTAAATGAAAAAGGGGAAACAATATTATTCCGCGGGCTTTCTATTGCCGATCCTGATAAAATTGAACATCAGGGGCATTGGAGCAAAGCTCTTTTTGAGGAAGTTAAAAAACTTGGGGCAATGGTTGTCAGGATTCCAATTCATCCAATTGCATGGCGCGAAAGAACCCCTGAGAAATACATAACTCTTTTAGACCAGGCTATTGAATGGTGCACAGAAGAAGGCATATATGTTGATATAGACTGGCATTCCATCGGTAATTTAGAAGAAGAATTATTTCAGGATCCGATGTATAAAACTACGAAGGGGGAAACCTTTAATTTCTGGCGGACAATTGCAGCCCGTTACGCCGGGAACAATACCGTCGCATTTTTAGAGCTTTACAATGAACCGACAGCTTACAGCGGAAAACTTGGCGACGTAAGCTGGGACCAATGGAAAAAGACTAATGAATCCCTAATTAAACTAATACGATCATATGATAATACAGGCATTCCGTTAGTAGCCGGGTTTGACTGGGCTTACGATTTAACTCCTGTAAGCTTGTCCCCGATAAACGCAGAAGGAATAGCGTACGTAACGCATCCGTATCCTCATAAACGCACTCCGCCTTATGAAGCAAAGTGGGAAGAAGACTTTGGTTTTGCAGCCGGTAAATATCCAGTTATAGCTACTGAAATTGGTTTTACATTAGGCAAGGAATCCATTGAAGAGAATGGCGATTATGGAAAAGCAATTATTAAATACCTTGAGGCCAAAGGCATAAGCTGGGTTTGGTGGGTCTTTGATGCGGAATGGACTCCGCATATGTTTGACGAATGGGGCGTATTTAAACTGACTGATTGCGGTAAGTTTTTTAAAGACGCCGCGCACGGCGAGATTACAAAATAAACTCAAAATACTGAGTATAAATAGTTCTGATTTTTTTTTGATTGAATTTAAAGCGGTGGCTCCGTAGGGTAAAGATTATCTTTTTAAAGTTTCAGCGGCAATGCGAAATATAACTCCATTTTCCATTCCGCTGAACTACCCATTAATTTATACAGCAAACCGAAAGTAGTAATGCTATTTGCGTAAAACAAATAGTCTAATCCCACTTTCGGTTTTTTTTATTTAAGAGCTATATGCTTATGTAAAACTTCCCGATTCATTTTAATGTATCGGGAAGTTAATACTTAACCGAAATTATTTTACAACGTCAACCGGGCCAAATGTTTCAAGCTGGGCGCCGTCGGAGCTTTCAACATTCCCAAAATAAAATGTAACGGTTATTTCATCTTGTTTAGAAAGCTCCTCATCTAAATCCAGCACAATAGTAGTATCGTCGTTTGGTTTTAGCGAGGTTCGTATTTCCGTTCTAATCGGTTCGTTATTTTTAGTAATAACAAAATGAGTTTTAGCCGAAGAAGTATCTTTCATCGGTTTATCAAATGTTAATTCAATCTTCTTGCCTGCGCCAGTCAGGATAGAAGATAAAAAGTTTGGCGCAGTGCGCGTCGGGGAATCTTTAAATGAAGTAATTCCATATCCATATTCATATAAAGGAGCGTAATTATCATCGCCGATATTAATTGGTATCTGCTCCATGCTTTTCGGCCAGGAATTGGAAAGCAGCCCAACAGGGGAATAGTCGCCGAACAATACATCCGAAACTCCATCTCCCTCTGATCCAGGAAGCCACGCTGCAATTATCGCATCGGAATAATGAAGTATTTTTTCGATAATCAATGGGCGTCCGGAAATTAAAACTACAATTACTGGGTTGTTATAATTTTTTACTTTCTTTATCAGCTCTACGGCGTCGTCAGGAAGATTAAGATCGTTAGAATCGCCGTACCATTCAGTGTAAGGTTTTTCGCCAACCACAACCACTGAGTAATCCGCTTTTGTATCTGTAAAATCACCAGTTTCAGAAAAATCAATTTGAGCTTCCGGGGCGGCTTTCCGCATTCCTTCAAGGATAGTGGTTCCAACAGTAATATCATTGCCGCTTCCGCCTTGCCAGGTGAGGGTCCAGCCTCCGCACTGATAACCTAAATTATCGGCATGAGTTCCAGCCACAAGAATTCTTGCTCCGTTTTTTTTCAGTGGAAGAGAACCGTTTTTTTTCTTTAACAAAACCAAGGATTCTCTTACGCATTGGCGCGCTATGGCGCGGTGTTCAGGGGAGCCGACTTCTTTTTCTAAAGCTCTATCGGCAAAGGGTTTTTCAAATAGTCCTAACTCAAATTTCTTTCTTAATATTCTACTAACTGCGTCGTCAATTCTGGACATAGGTATCTTTTTTTCTTCTACCAGACTCATCATTGCATTATAATAATCAAGATAGCGGAATGGAAGCATTACCATGTCGATGCCTGCGTTAATAGCCATTTCCAAATCGTCTTTATAATCGTCGCCAAGAAGATCAACTGCGCCCCAATCGGAAACGACAAATCCATCAAAGCCGAGTTCATTTTTCAAAACGTCAGTAAGCCAGTATTTGCTTCCTGTAACTTTCTCTCCATTTATGCTATTAAAAGAAGCCATAATGGAACCTACGTTTTCGTGAATGGCTGAGATATAGCCAGGCAGGTGAATTTTTCTAATCACAGCTTCAATCTCTTCAGTGTTGCCCCGGTCAATTCCGTTTGTAGTTCCGCCGTCTCCAACAAAATGCTTAGCGCATGCAAGTATGTTTGTCGGGTCTTTAAGCGATTTTCCCTGAAGCCCTTTTATTTGCGCGGCTCCCAGTATTTGAGCTAACGCCTGAGTTTCTCCAAAGCCTTCATAGTTCCTGCCCCATCTTATATTTCTTGGGACTGCAATGCAAGGAGCAAAATCCCATTCAATACCAGTGGCGGAAATTTCCTCTGCGGTAATCCTTGCCGCTTTTTCTACAAGTTTAGCGTTCCGCGTACAGCCTAATCCAATATTATGTGGGAATAAGGTCGCGCCATAAATATTGTTATTCCCGTGAACGGCGTCAATTCCGTAAATTAAAGGAATCTTCAGTCTGGTTTGCAAAGCATAAGACTGCATCAGATTATGGAGATTAGCCCAGTTAGAAGTTGAGTTGTCTAGATATTCCGAATCGCCTCCGCTCAAAACTGAACCAATAAAATATTTGGTTATATCAGATGGATTGTTCTGAATAGCGGTGTGATCCACCTGCATCATCTGACCAATTTTTTCTTCAACGGTCATGCGTTCTAATACGTCGTTAACTCTTTGGTTTACTGACGCTTTTGGGTTTAAGTACTTTTCTTTTTTTTCAGTCATAATAGTTGCCGCTAATGGGGTTAATAATGAAAATACATTTTGAAATAATAAATGAAACTTATCCATACGTAATTATCTCCCGAAATATTTCGGATTTACTAATAAATCATATATCATGCTATAATTAAAAATATCTGTTATAATTAACGCAATAAGAGCGCCAAGTAGTTTTCTATAAAAATATTTTATTTTATTCTATATTAACAGCGTAGCCATTAGCAGGCTGCGCCGACTAAAGCTCCGGCTGTGTTAGTTTTGTAATTTCATTATGGGGGAGAATGGATGAAGAAGATATTATTAAAATCATAAAGTTTTATTATTTCGATAAACAGAAGTCTGGAATAAACTCTTTTGAGTTTTCAGTTTTATGTAAAAATAGGAGCAGAATTTGTAAATGATTTGACCTTTATTTCTGAATCTAAACTAAGCCGCTAAAACGAGATTCTTAATTGAAAACTTCAATAAGTTGGATGCTGACTATTCAAAATAAACGCGGTTATAGCCTGGGTATTGAAAAAAGCAAATTACTATGACGGATCCTAAAAAATCATGCATCAAAATATTATCTTATTGATAATTTTTATCTTTAAAATAAAATTTCATTGATGATAATCAGATACTTTTTTAGTTTAGTAAACTAATATTATTCAATAATTCCTGATTTTTAAATGGTAAATAGCGGGAGAATGGGCGAATTAATTAATAAGTTCAACTTTGCTGTTTAGCTGTTATACCAGCTAAGCTTATTGGCTGTAATTGGTCTAAATGGAATGTTATGCTATAAAATATTTAGGTTTGGTCTCATTTCCCAAGAACAAACATGGGCTACAATATTGGAATAGACAAATATTCCAAAGGACTTTTATAGGCTCTTGGTCATCATTTTATATTTGCTGACAGGATATTAAACTGAATGAAACAGAATACTGTTTTCAACAATTTACAATTTAATAAAATACAAAAAGCGAAATAAGACTCTGGCATTATTTGTGTTACTTGTTATAGTAAAATGTTTATCAGTCAGATAAAATGAAAATTTTATTTCTATAATTATTACTTTGACAAGGAGAAAATGAAAAAAACGATACTATTGGTTGTGTGGTTTTTTTTTCTGGCAAACATAGCTAAAGCTCAAGTAATAGAAAATTTTGAGAAAGCCGGCAGTTTGGGTATTTTTAGAAATGCTAAACTCGGCGCTCTTGCGGATAGCATTTATCAAACAGCCGACCCTTCCGGAAAAAGCTCCGGAGCGTTAGACGTTCATTTCAATTTGAAAGGGATTAGCGATAAAAATGCAATTAGTCAGGCTACACAGGTGATGAGTTCATATGGGGCGCAGCAGCTTACTTACTGGATTTATATTCCCAGTAATAGCTCTATTCCTGATAGTCTTGCTATCGGATTATGGTTGCAGGCGGCTGTTGGCAGCTGGCCTGTAAACGAATTAGACTATTATGCAAAAGATATCCCTAAAGGAGTTTGGTATCCTCTTTCTTATCCATTAACTGATTCAAGTATTGCCAACCCGGCAAAAAATGATCTTGCGTCTCATCAAATAGGCGATTTCGGAATCAGATGGAATAATTCGCATTGCGTATCTGCATCATGGTCTGGCGATATATATATAGATAATGTTTCTTTGATTGGCGTTAAACCTGCGATATATTCTGATTATAAAACAAGTTTAGAAAGTTTTAGCGAACTATGGAACAATGGATGGAAAGATTCCATATACCAGACTACAGTTCCTGTTGGCGGAGTTTCTGGCGTTTTAGGGTTTAAATTAAAAAACGGTTCAGCTAAAACTGCAGGAGCCGGAGTAGGAATACAACCTTCTTCTCCATACGATGCGACAAAACAAAACTTTTTAGCAGTATGGGTTTATGCAGACGAGACTTTTCCTGATAGCGGGTATTTCCAGGTTTTTGCTCAGGATAACAGCACATGGAATTGGCCGAACCCAAAAGGAATTACAACTTATGACGGACGAAGCGTTCCTAAAAACGTTTGGTATCCATTATACTTTGATTTATTACAGGCTAGCGAAGTAGACGTTGCTGCTGGAAGCGAATTTAACAGCCAGAAATATAAGCTTGGAAAATTTGGTTTGCAGGTCGATGCTCCAAAGAGCTGGACGGGAACGGTCTACGTTGACAGAATGGAATTTATTAATGGCGCTGGAACGCTGCCTTCAATTTGGGTAGCCGCTAATTTTGAAAATTCATCCTACGGATTACAGGGATTTGCAGTTCCAACAGGCGCTACTGGAACCTTAACTCGCGTTTTATATAATGATTCTTATGTAATGGAAGGCGATATTGATTTTTCTAAAGCTCCTCATCAGTTCGCAGCTTTACGCAACGGAATTTCTCTTATGGATACTGCCGGCGCATATGCCGCTTCGGTTACATTTAGCGTATACATCCCATCAGATATCCCTACTGGGACAAATATTCAGTTCGTTTTGGCTGGAGATGCGGCAATCAACTCGGCACAGATTCAGTCTGATAATATAGTCGGTTCAAAGATAGTCGCGGGGCAGTGGAACACAATAACAATGAATACAGATTCGCTTGTAAGGTCTGGTTTGGTTGATCCCACAAAATCAGCACAGGTTGGGGTTGTTATTCCAGAACCGGGTAATTCGACCTGGGCGGGAAAACTTTATTTTGATAACCTAACTTTTTACGGCATTACGCAGTCGGGGCAGCTCACGGCCGTTGCAAAATCTAACAACTCGCTGTTGCCAACAGACTATAAATTGTATAACAACTATCCGAACCCATTTAATCCAGAGACCACGATAAGATATGATTTGCCAAAGGAGTCGAATGTGGTTATTAAAGTATATGATATAACAGGGAAGGAAGTTACAACACTTGTAAATGAAAATAAAAAAGCTGGAGTGTATTCTCTCCGTTTTAATGGCTCGAATTTTGCTAGCGGAATATATTTTTACAGGATTACGGCCGGCTATTTTACTAAAGCAAATAAAATGATAATACTAAAATAAACTGGAAAGAAAACTGTATTGATGCAATCATCGAATTTTAATTATAAAAACTGCTTAATAGAAATTCAAATAAAAAGTAGGAGCTCTCTATGACGAAAACCTGTTACAAATTAAATAAATCGGCTTTTTACTTATTTGCCCTGTTTTACTTTACTTTGACTCTTACCGCTTTTGCACAGCGGTCTGGGGGGATAAAAGGTAAAGTTACAGATCTATATACAAAAGAGGCGCTTGTAGGAGCCAACGTGGTTCTTAAAGGCACTTCCTATGGATCTGGCACTGACGTAAATGGTAAGTATGTCATTTACAATATCCCGGCAGGTAAATATCAGCTGGAAGTATCTTATGTAGGATACAGAAAAACAACGACTAGCATTACGATTACTGAAAAGACTCAGGAATTAGATTATGCTTTGGAACCGGGTATAGAAGGACAGACTGTTACTATTACCGCTCAGGCAAGCGGACAACTTTCCGCTATCAACGAATCCCGTTCCTCAAATACAATTGCAAATGTCGTTTCTAAAGATCGTATTAAGGAATTGCCGGACGTAAACGCAGCCGAGTCAATCGGTCGTTTACCGGGCGTATCAATTCAAAGATCAGGCGGCGAAGCTAATAAAGTAGAAATTCGCGGTCTTGACCCTAAATATAATCTTGTTACAGTAAACGGTATTGCTCTTCCGAGCACAGGTTCAACTGATAGAAGCACGGATCTTTCTCTTGTCTCTTCGAATATGATAGACGGTATTTCGCTGAAAAAAGCCGTAACGCCGGATATGGATCCCGACGTGCTTGGCGGAACAGTAGACTTAAGACTGAAAGAGGCTCCCGATAGTCTTGTAGTTAATTTTTCTGCTCAGGGCGGATATAATAAGTTGCAAAAATATTATGGCAATTATAATTTTAACGGAAGCGTAAGTAACCGCTTTTTTGATAATTTGCTTGGAGTTATCGTCAACCTAAATGCGGATAATTATGACCGCAGCGCTGATAAATTACAGGCAAATTATGTAGAGTCTCAGGCAAGCGGCGTAACTTCAGTCCTTTTATCAGAGCTTAGCTTAAAGGAAGAACAAGTCAAGCGTAAAAGAATAGGCGCAAGCTTTTTAGCCGATTATTTAATACCAAACGGTAAAATTACGGCTAATGCATTTTTTAGTCAGGTTAACTCGCACAGCTTAGCTTTCACAAATGATATGTGGACTCCAAACGCTTCTTACAACACAAACCGGCACTTTTATTTTTTGGAAGAATCTCGCAATACTACTAATATTTATACTAGCGCATTGGGAGCAAATCAGGATTTAAACTGGATTAGTTACGATTTTACTATAGCCAGATCAGGATCGGATAATAATACGCCAGAAGATCGCACATGGCAGTTTAGCCAGGATGCGCATGCATTTCCTACTGCTATTACGGCTCTTACTCCTACAACAGCTCTTCCTGGCTTAGCAAGTATAGATACAAACAATACGCAATTAGCAAACGCGTATGCATACACAGCAAGAGTAAAAGAAAACCATACGACAACTCAGATAAATTTTAAACTTCCGTTTAGCTTGACCGATCAAATAAGCGGATACTTAAAGACTGGCGCAAAATTCCACTGGATAGACAGATCAAATAATCAGGAACAGGCTGGTGAAAATGGTATGAACTATGGCAATGGCACTTCTGCTAATCCAGAACTTACTGCTATTGATAAAGCTATTCCAGAGTGGGGAATTGCAGATTTAGCGTCTAAATACGGCGGATTGCCAATTACGCAGTTTTTACTTAGCGGAACCCGTTCAAATTTCCTTGGCGGCGATTATCCGCAAGGGTTTAAGATGAATGTGGGTATGTTGAATCGTCTGACAGATGCATTGTATAATTCTAAAACGCAATGGCTTAACTATTCAATCGGATCCTTAGGGCACGATTATAGCGGATCTGAAAACTATCAAGCGGGTTACGTTATGGCCGAGTTTGATATTACTAAATATATTACGCTTATACCCGGCGTGCGCTGGGATGGCGAACATACAGTTTATACAGGCGAAAGCTACAGACAAATTACTATAAACAATCAGGAAGGGCCTCCGGCAGATCTTAAATATATTACGATAGTTCGTAATAATTCATTCTGGCTGCCTATGGTAAACTTGCTTGCTAAACCATATGATTGGATGCAGGTAAAACTATCGCGTACTCAGACTTTAGCGCGCCCAGATTATATTCAATATGCGCCTATAACTTATGTTACTGCCGATCAAAGTCAGATAACGGCAGCTAACACAAGCTTAAAAACAGCGCGCGCTACAAACTATGACGCTGAAGTTTCCGTTTACGAAAATTATATCGGCTATTTTTCAGTCGACGGTTTCTATAAAGACGTCAAAGACTTTGTCTTTTATGCCAATTATAAATTAAATCATGGCATGACTCCTCCAGCTGGACTAAATATCCCGTCATCCTGGTATCAGACCACAACGCCTCAAATATATACTTATATGAATAATCCAAATCATTCAAAGTATTCAGGTATTGAATTAAACTGGCAAACTCGTTTTTGGTATTTGCCTTCATTTTTGCAGGGGCTTGTATTGGATATAAACTATACTCATATCTATTCAGTAATGGATTTACAGTATGATAGTCTTGTTACAAAACAAGTCGACAAATACACTCAAAAATCATGGTATGTCGCAAGATCTATAAGAACTCGTATGCCAAATCAGCCGGCAAACATATTTAACGTAACGCTTGGTTATGATTTAGACGGGTTTTCGCTTAGATTATCTTATCTGCACCAGGCCGATAAGCTAACAGGTATTGGTTACGCAGGTATTTATCCTAGCACAATACTAAGCACGTATACAGGCGCTTATGCGCGATGGGATTTATCCGTTTCACAAAAAGTTGGGGATAAACTTCAGTTCTATCTCAATATGAATAATATAAATGAAAGACCTGATAAAACTTATACAGGCTCGGCATTAAGTAATCCGTCATACTTTGAATATTATGGCTTTATGATGGATCTTGGTTTCCGGTATCATTTATAGAAATTACATAAGATTAATAAATCAGGTAAATTTATATGAAATATGCTCAAATAAATAACTTAAATAAAGATAGTAACTTAACAACAAATGATCGGAGGATTAGAATGCAAAACAAGTACAAACTTGCTTTCACTATTTTGTTCGCGTTCCTTATCTCGGGATTGGGGATGCAGGTAAAAGCTCAGGATACTTTGGTAGTGCCCTGGGAAACTACAGTAGGTTCCGGTATACCGTTAACTAACGCTCTATATAATGTCGTTCAGGCAGATACTAACGTTGGCGGAACAAGAAAAAACCTAAACCGCGTTTACAAATTAAAAGCAGGCGGACTTTATCAGAACACAGAACCTTTTGTTAATAATGGTTATGCGTTAAGATTTGTCGGCGAAACTCCTAACCCAAGCGACGCTATAAACGGAAGCCCAGCTGAAATTTTAATGGTAGCAAGAGCAGACGGTTCTGTTAGCGGTAAATTACTTCAGGGATATGGCGACGTTTATTTTAAGAACCTCTATGTTTTAGGTTCTGATAACAACGGCGTTCAAACATACTATCAGCCGTTGGAATTTGACGGCGATAATTTAAGATGTACCTTTGATAATGTTATTTTTGAACGCACAAACTTTGCAATAATGGCGTATACAGGCAAGAATGATAAAATTTACATCACAAACTGTAAATTTATCAATATGGTAGAAAGACCTGTTACCCAGCAATGGACAGGCCGTGGTCTTTCCGTATGGGCTGACGTAGATACGGTTATTATAGAAAATACTACTTTTGATAATATTGGATTTACAGTCCTTCAGATTGAAGGCGGCGCTGCAAATTATGTTCGCTTTGTACACAATACATTAGTTAATGTGGGCCGCGGTATTAATACTGGCAGCTGGTACAAAGAAGCTTACTTTGCTGATAACCTTTACATCAACTGCTTCTTCGACGGTGAAGGATGGGGCGATTATTCATTAGCTGCAAGCCCAAGCCGCGATCCAAGAGCTTATACTTCTGGTATGTTCAGTCTTGGAACTCTTCCTTCAACTTATGGTCCTAACTTAGGACGTAGAATTTTATTCTCTAACTCTGCTGCTTATCTTGCTACGTCATTTAAGAAAGCATGGGCCGATACTATCAGAATTCAGCCATACACAAACGCTGTTTCTGATTCTTTCTTTACTACCTTTAGCCCAGCCAATGGCGGTCAGATGGTAATTAAAGATACTGCATGGCTATCGGCAGTTCCTAAATTTACAAATTATGACACTACTAACTATCCAACGATGATTAAATTTATCCAGGATGTTAGAGCTGGTATTTCTCCAGCTCCAATATGGATGCAGAATTTATATATAAGCTCTACTGGCGATACCATTTGGTCGGCTCCTCAATGGCCTATAGTTCAAAATTTTGCTTATACAGACGCCTCTTTGTTAACGGCAGGTCATGATGGTCTTCCTTTAGGCGATTTGAACTGGTTCCCTGCGAAACTTGCAGACTGGAATAATAACAAAAGCGCTTATCTGACTTCTCTTCATAATTTGCCTGGGCCGAAAAAGATAGAAACAGTTGATACTACTATTGAAGCCGAAACAGGCACGGTTAGCGGCACAGCGGCTGTTACGGCAGTTGCAGGACGTACGTTCTATGATTATACTGGCAGCGGCTCTATTATCTGGACGTTTACTGCTCCATCAGCAGGACAGTATGATACTAAATGGTTAGTTAACGAGACTGGACGCGGTCAAAGCGGACCAGACCTTGCTATCAACGGAACACAGTTTGTAGATAAAGCTCATGGATGGGGTCAGTTTGTTTTTGATCCTCTTCTTGGACCAGCTATTGGTCAGTCGAACAGCGCATGGATATGGGTTCCTATCACAGCTGATTCAGTATTAGCTTCTCAGGCTTCGCTATTTACTTTAGCGGCTGGCAAAAACACAATTGGCGTTGTTGGCGGCGGCTGGGGCGAAGTTAAATTCTCAGAAATTGACGTAGTTAAACACGGCACAACAGATACAATTAAATTAACGGCTCCTGATGCAGTTACAAGCCTTGTTACTCCTGGCGCCGAAGGCGTTAAATGGGTAGCTTCTGGTTTCAAATATGTAAATATGGGCGCTACTGGAACGGCTGATTACAATGTTAACGTCGCTTCAGACGGAACATACAGAGTATCTTTAACGTACCAGAATACTGCTGGCGCAACAACGGGAACTATAAAAGTTGACGGTCAGACAGTTCTTACTAACGTTCCTCTAGCTCTTCAGGCAGATGGAACGAGCGCTGTTGAACTTACAAATACTTTCAGCTTAACTAAAGGAACTCATAAAATTACAGTAAGCTCTGGCAATATTAATTTAGATTATGTTCAGTTAGTACACGAAACATTAACTGGTCTTAAAATTAAAAATAATAATGTGCCAAACTCTTATTCATTATCGCAAAATTATCCGAATCCTTTTAACCCGACAACAACAATTAATTTCCAATTGGCTAAAGCGTCAAATGTAAAATTAACTGTTTACAACATCGCGGGTCAAAGAGTAGCTTCGCTTATTAATAATACGTTTATGAATGCGGGTTCTTATGCTTATCAGTTTGACGCAAAGAGACTTGCTTCTGGTATTTATTTCTATCAGTTACAGGCAGGCGGCTTTGTTGCCAATAAGAAAATGATCTTGTTGAAGTAATATAAAATATTATTCCAATAAAGACGAAAGTAGTCAAAAGCCGTCCCGATTTTTCGGGGCGGCTTTTTTATTAGGTCTGCCTGGATTGCACGCCAGAAATATTTTATTGAGCTAAAACAAGGTTTAATCCCAAGGGTATTAAATGTAGATGGCTCTTTTTTATTGTTAACGCAACATGCCGACATTAGAAAAGCTGCAAAACTAAATATTATCCCGGCGGTCACGGTCGCACCGTGACCGAAATAAAAGCCTAAGTTAACAAGCTGATAATTCGACTATCGTTCTCTTTACTTCTTCAGGGTACGACCCTGACGACCCAGACAAGACACATCTCAATAATAAATATTAGAAAGTAAAATATACCCATAAACAGTTATTTGATTGTTTAATATGATTTACTAAATTGCTTACTGTTGTGTTGTAATATCTCTTCTCCCCTGATAAATTCATAATGTCTTATGCAATAAGGAGGGCTCGGTATGCAATTATTTAATAACTTGTCTCTAAAGTCAAAGTTCATTGGCGGCTTCTGTCTGATTATTATTTTGGTGGCGGCATTTGCTGTGTTTGTAATTAAAGGTATAAGCTCAATTGAAAATCAAACTGTAAAATTGGACGTCGTAAGCCAGGAATTATATTACGCAAAAGACCTTCAGCTGCATGTGGCCAATATATGGCAGTTTATTACAGACGCTTCGCTTACAAAAGAAAAAGAGTCAATAGATAAAGACGCTAAACAAAACCTAGATAGCGCAAACGCCAATTTAGATAAGCTTATACAATTAGCCGGCGACAATTCTGATCGATTAGCCAAGTTAGATAAAATAAAAGCCAGCCTCCCGGTGATGTATGAAACCGGTATAAAAATGTACTATGCATATTTAAAAAACTGGGATCAGGGAAATATCATAATGTCTGATTATGATAAAGCGAGCGACGCAGCCATAAGCTCCGTCTACGAAATTGTAAACGATAGTAAAAGCAACGAAACAAAAACAGAAAAGCAGATTTTTGAGATAGAAAGTTCTACGCGGGTTTTTACTCTATTTGTAAGCGTAGTAGTAATTGCTTTAATTATTTTAATCGGATTAATCGTGATACTGAAGATGATTGTCCCGATTAAAGCTTTGTCGCAAATTGCCAGAAAAATTTCTGTAGGGGATATGGATGTTGAGTTAAATAAAACAGCTAACGACGAAATCGGCATCCTGACTGAAACGTTCATCGCAATTGTTGAAACTACAAAGAAACAAATTAACGTGGCAGAAAAAATTGCCAATGGCGAATTGAATGTAGAAGTTGAGATCAGGTCGGAAAAAGACGAACTAAGCAAAAGCTTTATAAATGTGCTTCGCAATCTTAATGAACTTGTCGCGGATTCCAACAGGCTTTCTAAAGCGGCGATTGAAGGACGTCTTGAAGTGCGCGGAGACAGTCATAAATTTAAAGGCGGATATAAAGATATCATCAATGGCGTAAACGCCACTCTCGACGCTGTTATTCATCCGCTAAATGTAGCTGCGGAATATGTTGAGCGAATATCTAAAGGAGATTTATCTGAAATAATAACGGAAAATTATAATGGCGATTTTAACTCGATAAAGATAAATATAAATACGTGTATAGCTTCGCTAAAAGGGCTTATTGGAGAAATGAACAATATGTCCTCGCAGCATGATAAAGGCGATATTGACGTTACGATTAACGCGAATAAGTTTGACGGCGCATATAAGGAAATGGCCGAGGGGGTAAACACAATGGTTAACAACCATATAGGCATGAATAAAAAAGCCATGGCATGTATCGCCGAGTTTGGTAAAGGAAACTTCAATGCCGAATTAGAAAAATTCCCGGGAAAAAAAGCATTTATTAATAACACTATAGAGCAGGTTAGGACTAATTTAAAAAGCCTTATAACCGATACGGATATGCTTGTGAATTCCGCAGTAAAAGGGAGTCTTTCTGCCAGAGCGGATTCTGCAAAACATCAGGGAGATTTTAAAAAAATTGTGGAGGGGATCAACGCAACGTTAGACGCTGTTATTCATCCGCTTAATGTTGCCGCCGAATATGTGGAGAGGATTTCAAAAGGCGACCTGCCTGAATTAATAACGGAAAATTATAACGGCGATTTTAACTCGATAAAAAATAATTTAAATATATGTATTAACTCGTTAAAAGGGCTTATTGGAGAAATGAACAATATGTCCTCGCAGCACGATAAAGGCGATACCGACGTAATGATTGATATAGTTAAGTTTGAGGGCGCATATAAAGCCATGGCGTCAGGAGTAAACGAGATGGTAAGCAATCACATAAGTATGAATAAAAAAGCTATGACGTGCATAGCAGAATTTGGCAAAGGCAATTTTAACGCGACGCTCGAAAAATTCCCTGGTAAAAAAGTTTTTATAAACGAAACAATAGAGCAGGTTAGAACTAACCTCAAAAATCTGATAATAGATACCGATAAGCTTGTAGACGCGGCTGTTAAAGGAGAACTTTCAACGCGGGCTGATTCTGCAAAACATCAGGGCGATTTTAAGAAAATTGTAGACGGAGTTAACGCGACGCTTGACGCGGTTGTAACGCCGTTAAAAATAGCTTCTACGTATATTGAAAATTTGAGCAAAAGAAATATTGCCGTTACAATTAAAGAAGAGTTCCGGGGCGATTTTAACGAACTGAAAAATAATCTTAATCAAACTATTATTTCCATTCAAAACCTGATAGAAGACGCAAACATGATAGCCGCTTCTGCGTTAGAAGGCAGGCTGTCAGTCAGAGCTGATTTATCGCGTCATACTGGCGAATATAGAAAAGTGATGAGCGGATTTAACAACACGCTTGACGCGCTTATTGAACCGATAAACGAAGGAGTCGCCGCATTAGAAAAACTTGGCGACGGCGATCTTACAATAAGAATTTCGAGCGATTATAAGGGCGACCATCAGCTGATAAAAAACAGCATAAATGCAGTCGCGGCTGCGCTGGGGCGCGCGTTAAACGAAGTCAGCGAGGCTGTGCTTGCAACAGCCAGCGCAAGCAGCCAGATATCATCAAGCGCCGAAGAAATGGCGGTGGGAGCTAATGAACAAACCAGACAAACAGCCGAGGTTGCAAACAGCGTTGAAGAAATGATTAAGACAATTTTGGAAAATACAAAAAATGTAACTCTTGCCGCCGACTCAGCTAACGACGCAGGGCAAAGAGCTTTGGAAGGCGGGCGCGCAGTTGAAAATACAATTGACGGAATGAATAAAATATCCGACGTTGTTAAAGCGTCTTCTGAAACGGTTAAACAATTAGGCAAAAGCAGCGACCAGATTGGAGAGATTGCTCAGGTGATTGACGACATTGCAGAACAGACAAATCTGCTTGCGTTAAACGCAGCTATCGAAGCCGCGCGCGCAGGAGAGCAGGGGCGGGGCTTTGCCGTTGTGGCCGATGAAGTGAAAAAGCTTGCCGAAAGAACCGCTAAAGCTACAAAGGAAATTGCCGATATGATAAGGCTGATTCAAAAAAATACAAGCGATGCAGTTAAATCGATGGACGAAGGAACCCTTGAAGTAGAAAAGGGGAAAAAATTAGCCAACGATGCGGGCGAGTCTTTGAAAAAAATTATGGAAGGTTCGCAAACAGTTCTTGATATAGTTTCGCAGGTTTCAGCCGCAAGCGAAGAACAATCGTCCACTGCAAAAGAAATTAGTAAAAATATAGAGGCTATAAGTTCCGTATCGCAGGAAAGCGCTACCGGAATTCAGCAGGTTGCAAGAGCGGCCGAAGACCTTAGCAAGCTCACATTAAATTTGGAAAATCTTGTCGGACGGTTTAAACTTAGCGACGGAGGCTCTTCTAAGCAAAGCGCAGGCAGGTATATAGAATAAAACTAATGTGAGAAATCGTCTGCAATATTTTAGCAAAAACTAAAACTCTTAGCCGGATAAGGACTAAAGGCAGGTGAGGCGTTACGCCTGTGCGCGATTGAAAGAATTTGCCGGACGGCTGTTTTGTAGGCTTGTTTTTCCCCTCGCCGCGGTTATGCCGCGGCGCGGCGCACTGCGGCGGCGAGAAACTACCAGTTTCAAATACATTTCACAAACTATTTTACACTCTCCTTAATTTTTGTATTCTCTTTCTTTATTTTACTTTTCCTTTTATATCCGCTATATGAAAAATCCTTATAATTCTCAATTTCATTTAGAAATAATTTAATATCATCTATTTTTGTTTCCCATTCAGATATTTTACTTCCGTCTTCAGTTATTGTTTTTCTTTTACCTACAATATGATTAATATCTTCAATTTTAAATATTTCTTGATAGTTATCTGGATTCAGTAAATTTTCATGGATATAAACTTTCCCTCCAACTCTATAAAATGTCCAGCAAAAAATAAATGGTCTTTTTTCAGGATCCAACATTTGATGTATTAAAGAACTTTGTTCCGCGCCATTAACAAAAGACTCTAATGCGCTTTGCCACTGTTTCCAGTACTGTTCAACTTTCCAATAGGTTAATGGAATTTTAAAATGTTCGTAAAAATCATCTATATCTATTCGTCCAAGAGCATTTTTACTCTTTAAACTCTTTGGTAATTCTGCAAATTGAATTTTAAACATTATCTTCACTCCGTTTATCTAGTTTTAATCTATTAAGATAACAATAATATTTATCGACAGAACCGTCTTTCTGTACGAAGGCGAGTCCTACCTGCATCTACGCATAAAACAAAAAGCGTTTTCCTTCTTGAAGACGATACCCCAAAAGAAATCGTAGCTCCAAGGTAGAGGCTCTCTTTCTTAGTTCAAATTTAATATTATGTAATGACCTTTCATTATTATAGATAGATAATAACTGTTGTAACAGAAGAATTTTAGTCTTTTTGTTTCTTGCTAATATATATTATATATACAATCAAACTGATAAAAGAAGCAACCATATAATATATGGAATCCCTATTTTGACATTTCACTACTCCGTATTCTATAGCGCCCTCTATTAACGTTTGTACTTCTTTTGGTTTTGATAAATCCCTCGAAAAAAGAAAATCATGGGGATCCAAATCTTTCAATAATGCCATTGTATTGAAATACGCTAGTATTTGAGATAATAGGAATAATACTATTCCCAAAATTATTATTATTTTAAACTTTTCTCTCATTTTTCACATCATTTGTTTTTTTGCTTTGAAATTGGATCTAAAGTATAAACGGCAAGTCATTTGTCTGTCTGGTCTCTAAAGAAATACTCATTAATGCCATGGCCAGTTTTGCTAACCCTATTACCCTATATGTAAATGTAATATCTCCGAGGCGCATTGTCAATTGACTCTGGGGTTAAACTTTCGCAAAGTATTAGATATTGCAAAGCGAAAATTGTTGTTTAGCATTTTGAACCTATATACAATAATTTACATGCGCATTTATATTAGGTCGTAAATGTATAATTTATAACATGTTACAACGGCGTTGTATTTTTGTAAAATATACGTACAACGCTATGAAAAAATCGGATGCCTCCTATCTTCTAATATAACAATGGGTTACGGTAAAACTGCGTTTTGGTCTGAATTATGCTAAACTAAAAGCGTAGTTAGATGATTATTAGTAGCGAGGCAAAGATGAAGTTAGGGTATGTATTAACAGGTTTTCTGTTGATAATTTCTTCCGGGTTTTCTCTGGCAGGCGGACTGCTTACTCCAAATAAAAATTCAAATCAAATCAACAGACTGGATTCTTTAGACGCTGTACTGGCGTCGTTGGACTCAAATAAAAACGAAAACGAAATTTCTGGCGCAACTGAGCAGGGAAGCGCTTCTCGGGTAAATTTTGGGAATTTGTTTGGCGTAAAAAAAACGCTTTCTGACAAGGGAATTTATTTAGGCATAAATTTTAAAGAGCATTATTTTTCTAATCTGCAAGGCGGAGCTTCCCGTGGCGATGCAGGAATAAATAACTTACACATAACGGCTTCATTTGATCTTGAACAAATAGCGGGACTTGGGCAAACTTCAATATTTGCGGATGTTCTTAGCGTAAACGGCAGCGCCCCCTGCGATAAAGCGGGCGCGGTTCAGGGAATCAGTAACATGTCAGCCCAAAGCCAGACAAGATTGTATCAGTTGTGGATAGAGAAAAAACTATTTGACGGAGACCTCTCAATACTTGCCGGGTTATTCGATCTTAATTCTGAGTTTGACGTTAGAGCTACGTCGTCAGTTTTCATTAACCCCTCCCATGGAATTGGGCCGGATTTTTCTAAAAGCGGTTTGAACGGCCCTTCCATTTTCCCTTCGACGTCTGTGGCTCTAAGGTTAAAAATTAAACCGTCGCAAAATACTTATATCCTTGCCGGAGTTTTTGACGGGCTTTGCAGAAATTATGACGATTATTACTTAACAAAAGCTCTTGATCTAAAAAACGACGGAGTATTACTTGCCTGCGAAACCGGGCTGTTTGAAAACGGCGAAGAATTTACGCGCGGATACGGCAAATATAGCATAGGCGGCTGGTATTACACTCGTTCATTTGACGACCTTACTAATGTTGATTTGTCAGGCGCTCCGGTTCAGCGATATGATAACTTTGGATTTTATCTTTCTGTAGAAAAATTTGTCATCTCTCCTCTAGTTAGTCAAACGCGGGGACTTGCAGCATTTGCCAGGATCGGTTTCTCTCAAAAAAATATCAACCCGGTTCAATTATATTACAGTTTTGGCATTAACGTCCCCGGTTTGTTTACAAACAGCTCTAATGATTTATTTGGTTTAGCCGTAGCAAACGCTAATATGAGCTCAAAATATCTTGCAACGCTTTCAGGAAGCGGACTAAACTTAAGATCAAATGAAACGATAATAGAGATGACTTATAGCTATAAAGTATTGGACTGGTTAAAAATACAGCCGGATTTACAATACGTTATAAATCCTCTCTTAACTTCTGAAGACGAATCGATTATGACGGGCGTAAGCTTTGAATTGAACTTTTAACGAAATTATTATCTCTCTCTGAAGCGTTCTATATTCTCTCGGAACCCTCCTGGACGCTTCTGCTCTTTTGCTCCCGGTTCTTATATTATTGGAATCCTCTTTTTATGACAACTCTGTGCCGTCATGTTTTGCCCTTTAAGAACCGGGAATTTATTCTGCGCATTAACAAAAACTCTGCAATAAAATTTCATTTTAGTTTTTTATATTTACCAATAAGTATTTAATCTTTAAGGAGAAATTATGGAAATTAAAACGTTATTTATTTCGGTTGAAACAAAAGGGTTCAACGATATAACTAATATAACCGACGCAGTGCAAAACAAAGTGGCGGAATCCGGCTTTACGGAAGGGAACGTTCTTGTGTTTGTATCAGGCTCTACTGCCGGAATAACCACGATAGAGTATGAACCAGGTTTGCTAAAAGACTATCCCGCTTTTTTTGAAAAAATCTGTTCTTCAAAAGATCAATATAGCCATAATGATACATGGCACGACGGCAATGGATATTCCCACATTCGAGCCTCTCTTCAGGGATGTTCTATTACTGTTCCGTTTATGAACGGAGAGTTGCTGCTTGGCACATGGCAGCAGATAATTCTTGTCGATTTTGACAACAGGGGCAGAAGCCGCAACATAGTAGTCCAATTAATAGGCAAATAGTTATTTTTAAAGAGCGTTAATAATAGGCAGGCTCCCAACTTGTTGTGTATTACGTTTGTCTGCGAAGCGTCCGTAAAGCAATTCCTGATAATAATAAAAATAAGACCGCAGGTTTTTATATAAAATATCGTCTAAAAAAAATATGAGTAAAGAGACATAATAGTTCAGTCGCTTTATAAAAATAGCAAAGCGTTGGTTTTGCATAATTTAGATGAATTTGAACGCTTAAAAAAGGAGAAGATTTTTGAAGGCATATATAAAAGCGCTATCGGTATTTTTATTCGCCGCAACGTTTATCCAGGCGCAAAATGCAGGCGACAGCGTATTTGCAGGGATTCAGGTTCATACTATTAAACTTTATTTTAACCAGACAAACTACTGGGATTCGCTGACTTACTATTACGGCCTTGGAACCGAACAGCTTATGGAAGCTTCCGCAACAATAGACAGCGTTAGTTTCCCGAGCGTTGGGGTAAGACTAAAAGGAAATTCTTCCTACAGCCATCCAAACAATAAAAAACCGTTTAAAATAGATTTTGACGAATACATTTCAGATCAGCGTTGGAATGGATTAAAAGGAGTACATCTAAATAACTGCTGGAACGATCCGACATTTATGAGAGAAAAAACAGATCTCGATTTTTGCCAACAGGCGGGCATAGCGGCTCCGCGGGCTAATTATGCAGCGTTATACTTAAATGATTCGCTATGGGGGCTTTATTCCCTTGTTGAACCGGTTGACAAGATATTTCTAAAAACTCATTACGGCAATAAAAACGGCGATATGTTCAAGGCTGTAGACGCATTTACAGCGGGCGGAAACACAAATACAGTCATATCCGATTTCCGCTATTACGGAGCAACAGAATCGTCATATTCAACGCGCTATGACCTTAAGACAGACGGCTCTACTACTGCATGGCCGTCGCTTGTTTCTTTTTTAACGGCTTTGAATAATAATTCTTCAGTAGATACAGTTTTAACAGGCAGAGTAAATCTTAACGCTTTTTATAAGGCTTTGTCAAACGATATTATTTTTTCAAGCCTTGATTCTTATGCAGGCAGCGGTAGGAATTTTTATTTCTATTTTATGCCTGGCTCTGGAAAAATTGAATGGATTGTGTGGGATGTAGGAATGAGCTACGGCAACTACTCAACAGGCCAGACCGCAATGACGTCTCTTAGCCCTGTGTATGTTTCAAGCGCTACCGAACGGCCTTTGGTAAACAAAATATATAGCGTCCCGGCTTTGAAGCAGGCTTACCTTAAAACATTTGATACGCTATTTACAAACTATTTTACTACTGCGCGGTTGTTTCAGCATATAGATAGCATCGCAAATGTAATACGTCCTTATGTAAGCGCCGATACTAAAAAAATGTTTACGTTACAGCAATTTGAAACAAATATAACAAACGATATTACAGTTTCTTCCGGCGGCGGAACAGGCGGCGGACCGGGGGGAGGCAACAATACTACGCTGGGATTGAAATCGTTTATTACTTCAAGAATATCAAATCTAAAAACTCAATTAGCGCAGCTTATTACGGGCGTGACTGATAACGGCGGCAATACTCTTCCGTCTTCGTTTTCGTTAGCGCAGAATTATCCTAATCCTTTTAACCCGGAAACAGTTATTAATTATTCAATTTCTAAAAGCGGATTTGTTACATTACGGGTATATGACGCGCTTGGTAAAGAAGTAACTACTCTTGTAAACGAGTATAAAGCTGCCGGCTCTTATAACTCTGTTTTTAGTTCTGCAAAGCTTAATTTATCATCCGGAATTTATTACTATAAATTAATAGCAAACGGTTTTATGCAGGTTAAAAAGATGATTTTGCTGAAATAATTTAGCTTCTGGGCGGGTATTGCAGATAAACAATTAATTTAGACTTAACACGATAGATAGGAAAAGTTAAAGAAATATATTTTATATTTAACAGGATTTCTAAATTAAATAAATTACTTTTGTGGAATTTTTCAGAAAAAGATCAAAATTATATCAACCTATATGAGGCGTTAATGAAAAAAATACTTAATACAGTTGCGGCGTTAATTTTATTTGCGTTCGCCGCGCAAGCGCAGAACCTTACTCAGGCAGATTTTACAGGGACGCTGCTCCCAAAATCAATTGGCTCTGGCGGAACTACAAGGCTCCCTGTTATTTTTAGAGCCACTGTTAAAAATCTTACTGCGTCTACTACCTATAAATATTATACTCAGGCGGCAAAATATACTGATCTTGCAACCACAAATACAGGCGCAGGAAATCCTTTATTTTTAAATCCGGATTCTTCTAAATATGTATATACTACAAGCCCGGGAATTAAGACCGCAGGAACTTATGGAATATTTAAAACGGACGCTACCGGATCATATACAGGCTGGTTCGGATTTGTTTATACGTCCAACGCTCGTTTTGCGGCAGGGAGTTATGTAATCCCTACAATTACTATTGCGACTGATACTACTATAGTTGCAAAAAAAGCTATGAACGACTCGCTATTGGTAATTAATTTTGGTTCTACTGCTACAGATACGAATGGAACCGCAATTTGGGGCAGGTCAAATTATACTGCTAAAAACATAGTTCTTCTATATGATAATATTGCTGGCACGGGAAAACCGCTTGCAATTACATATGTGGAAGATGAAGGCGTCGCAGTGTCAAGCATCGCTAAATTTTATTCGGATAGCGTTAATGCTGTAGCGGGGCGGTGGGGTTCAATTATTCCAAACGTGAACGCTAATGGAATAAGAAGAATTGAACAAAGATCCTTAGCCACAGGCGAAGTTGTAAACTTTACTACGGCGGCAGCCGGAGTATGGCCTTCTGGAGCTAATACCGTTAATCCTACAGGCGGTCTGACTACTCCAATAATAATTGATTATACTGACCTTACAGTCCCAGTCGAGCTATCGTCATTTTCAGCGGCTTTGAAAAGCGGTTCTGTCGATTTATCATGGAAAACAATTACCGAAACAAATAACGAGGGATTTGATATAGAGAGAAAAGAACTGAATGGAAGTTATTCAAAGATCGGTTATGTTTCCGGTCATGGTTCAACAACTTCAATGCATGATTATTCTTTTTCCGATAAGACAATCCAAAGTAAAAACTATGTATATAGATTAAAACAAATTGATTTTGACGGCAGTTATAAATACTCTTCCGAGATAAGCGTAAGCAATTCAATAATTAAAAATTTCTCGCTTTCGCAGAACTACCCTAATCCTTTCAATCCAACTACTGTAATAAGCTATCGGCTCCCGTCGGAAAGCCAGGTTACTCTTAAAGTGTTTAACGTAATTGGCGCCGAAGTAGCAACGCTTGTGAATGAAAAGCAGGAAGCGGGAATTTATAACATACAGTTCTCTATGGGTAAGAACCAAATTGCAAGCGGAGTGTATCTCTATCAGTTAAAAGCTGGTTCTTTTAACCAGACAAAAAAGATGATCCTCGAAAAATAAGTCTGAATAAAATTAATTTACCCGCAGAAACTGGGTAAGTAGTCAAAGGTTTGTATGAAATTAATGTCATGCAAGCCTTTTTTTATGCGCAGATTCTTCGCTTTAATAGCGCGATAGGGAAGTGTTCTAATGCGTAAGCGTTGTTTATAAAAAGAATCCAGAGGATTCAAATGTTTGCAGCATTTATGGGAAAGAAATACATACGACCCCGGCCGGGGTCGTACAAAAACGTATTAAACTTTTTACTCGCCAGGTTTAAGCGGAGGTTTATGATCTCCGTCTCCTGGTCTGCCAACCGAACCGCCTCTATCTTCTCTACCTGCAGGGCCGTCTCCTCTTTCGTCATTTCGTTCGGGCGGCTGCCTTGAGCCTAACACTTCCTCAATAATGGGTTTTAACTTTTCCTTTTGTTCCGGTTTGCAAATCGCAATAAGTCGCCGGAACTGATAAAATCGTAAAACTTCTAATTGAGATTGCGCTTTGCCAATTTGATTAGCAAGCGAGCTGATTATAACGGTATCCGGGTTTTGTTTAAAAAGCTCTTTAGCAATTTGGCTTTTAATATCTATTACTTTATCTGTTATAGCCTTAGCGTCGTCTAAATTTTCTTTTCTTATCTGGTTGTATTGCTTAACCTGTTCGTCTGAAAGACCAAGTTCATGCTGCATTAATCCAGCCGGTCCGTTTTTATCTCCCTGTATAGAAGGAGGCGGAAACCTGTTTGTTCTTGTAGTCTGAACCCAGATAATAGAAACTGTGATAATATTCACAATAAGTAATATTACAATTACCCATTTTGTAAAATTATTTTTAAATGTCCAATCCATGTTTATTCCATGTTTGTGTTGTCATACTGAATTTTATCTATCTGATAATCTTGTTTTAGCGATTTGATTAATGAGCTTTTAGCCGTATCAGACGTTTTATTTGATTCGAAAAAATAAACTGTCGTAATAACATTAATAATCAGCAGTAATAAAAACAGCAAAGGCTTTAGTTCCGGTTTATGTAAAAAAGAAGGATTATTGCGCATGCTGTTTTCATCGATTTGCGCTTTTAAACGGGTATAGAGATAAGGATTACTTTCAAGATTTTGAAGTCCGTCTAAAGAAATTAACGTCTTTTCTATTTCTTCCGATATTCTTTTATTCTCTTTCATAATGTCATTTTCATTTTTAAAAGGTCAGTTCTGTTTTTTATAGTAATTATAAAGCTTCTTTTTTAAATTAGCTTTTGCGCGGTGAATAAGCGACTCAACCGATGAAACGCTTGTTTCTAAAATTTCGGCAATTTCATTATAGCTCAGTTCGTTATACTTGCTTAAAGTAAACGCGATGCGCTGATTTTCCGGAAGCGAATCCATCGCCCATGCAAGTATTTCGGCGCGTTCCTTTTGCTCCAACTCCCGGTCAGGATTCGTATCAGATGGGCTGGCAATCTGCTCTTCTTGTTCTTCTTCTCGGAAAATACTTCTTATTGCCGCAAACCGTTTTTGTCTTTTCTGCCTTTTCAGGTAATCGAGCGATTTTGTGACAGCAATTCTATATATCCAGGTAGAAAGTTTTGAATCGCCCCGAAAGTGTTTTATGGACCTGAAAACTTCAAGAAAAACTTCCTGAGTCAAATCTTCCGCCGTTTCAGCGTTATTAACAAATCTGTAGCAGCTGTTCAAAACGAACTTCTGGCTTTTGTCCACAATTAGTCTAAAAGACTCTTCGTGCCCATTTTTAAGCAGATTTATTAATTCTTTATCTTCCATCAACCCATGTTTAATATTTAGACGACAAATATCAAAAAAACCTGCGATGCTATTTCGGTTTTTTTGCGTTATGCGTTTAGAATTAAAATTGAAAATAGTAATAACAGAAATATTAATTCAATCGGAGCTTAAATATAATAAAAAGACTTTTAATTTAGGACGGTAAAAATAAATCGTCATTACGCGCGGCTTATTATGCGTAAAACTTTTATCGCACTATTCTGCGTCTGATTAATAAACATTTCCCTGGAAATTATTTTTTATGCTTGACAATAATAATTGCAGACCTTACTTTTTATTATAGATATAATGGGAAATGGCGCGGGGTTATTACGCTAATATTAAAGAGGGAAAATAATGAACTATCAATTGCGGCTATATAAGACCAACTTTTGGGTTTATATATTTATTCTTATGCTCTTACAATCAACAAACCTAAAAGCTCAGGAACCGCTTTGTGAAAAAGTTATAATCCAATATGTTAATTTTTATATATTAACGTTTGTGGCTGTTAAATGTTCAGATTTTGAAGAAAGATTCAGCGATAAAGACATAACTATTTCAAATCAAAAAGAAATTGAAGAATTGATCGGACTTTTAAACAAATAAAAACATATGAAAAAGAAAAAAATAAAAATTGTAGAAAACTATATTGTATCCTTTTTAATACTAATAATAAGTATTGGCTTTGGCTGTGCAAAAAGCGCTAATGAAGCGACTTTGCTTAATAATTTATTAAAAAATGGACCAAATATTTTATACATTGAACTAGAAAAATTTGATAAAGAAAATTTTAATATGTCAGGTAAAACTATATTATTAAATGTAAAAAGCGGAAAAAAAATAGAGCTGGCTGATTATTTAGAGCCCCGCTTATATCCTAAATTATTTCATCATGCGGAAGATATAATTAGCTTTACAAGTTCATTTAGACAATACGGGACTTTCAATTTAATAAATATAGGCAGTTCAACAAGCAAAAGGATATCTATAAAGGAAAAACTGCATGTCGGATTATATGATTCTGTATTTGTCCAAGGTTTTGACGTATGTGATGATAGTACAATCTTTCTGTCATACAAGTATTCTTTTTATAAATATAATGTAAACTCTGACTCGCTTTATATCATTAAAACGCTTCAGGATAAATACCCAGCTTCAATCTTATATGATAAACATCATAATCGGATTTATTTTACTTATAAAAATCCTTCGCCAACCGATTTCCGGGAATTTTTAGGAATTTATTATATCGGAAAAAATTCTATCGATTATTCAGGGGTCCCTTGTGATTTCTTTTGCAACTTTTCGCCAGATGGCAATAAGATAATATTTTCGGAAAAATATGGGAAAATAGGGATATATGACATTAATGCTAAAAGCGTTTCTCATTATGATTTTACAAAGTTTGACAATGGAATAAAAGCATATAGCGCTTACTTTTTGAGTAATAATATATTGCTATTCAGCAGTAACACGCATGATAAACCGATGGAATATAATTTTTATCTATATGATTTAGAAAAAATGAAATTAATAAAAAAGATAACAGACGATAACTCTACCCAAAAGGAAGATATTTATATCTATAACAGTTATTAAAAAAATAATCAGGATAGTTAATTATTAATTGTTTAATTAAACCAGATACAAATGTATAAAAATATGAATTGCAAAAGTATTTCCCTTAGCGTTACAATTTCTTTCTGAGTATTGATTTCAGGGAGAGATAATCAATGCTCGTAAAAAATGAATCCATAAATTTTAGGTTATCTAAATGAGTAAAATAGTTCTGTTCTTATTATTTACAGCGTCTTGTTGTTTTTCTCAAATTAGCATAACAAAAAAATTAGATGAGTTTAAAATAAATAATAATGACTATATAGAATTAGAGCTGACATATCATAATGATTCTGAGCAAATATACTATCTATATTTACAAAACTGGAGAATTATAAAGCAGAATGATATTACACATATTACTTTCGGTTGGCCTAATTATTGTGTTCCAGGAAATCGAATTTGGTTTTATAAAGAATTGTCAAAGTATTCTAACAGGGACCCGGAAGACAACGGAGCGGGAAAGATAAGAAATAATTGCATAAAAATACTATACCCAAAAGATACTTTTAGCATTGTATTGTTGTCAAAAGACAGTTCATTTATTCGTCATTTAAAAGATGATGGTTACCAAATGTATTATTATTACTCCATACTAAAAGTTGATGATTTCTGGTCAAAAAATATTCAAGAGAAATATCCACAAATATTTTATAATGGAGCTAAATTTATTATTCCTGAAACGGTTTTGGATTCGACTTTTTCACCCAAATCATATATAAATAAAGCATATAAAAATGAAATTAAGTTTGATGACCCAGACGAAATAAAGAAAATATTAGGGGAATTTATTCCATATGAAAAAAAATTTAGATAAAGTAATATACAAATAGCGGGAAATAGAGTATAGATAATTTTAGAATAAGTTCGGCTTGTCTTTTTATTGAAGGTTCGCTTTATGCGCAGAAGCAAGGCTTGACTCGCCTTTGTGTGCAGAAAGACTGTTTTGCCGATTGTATTATCTTCAAGCGCAATTAACGGGATAAACATAAAAACGAACTTTGATTTTGCGGCGTATTATAATAAATTTCTATTTGCCGTTTTCAACTATACTATAAATAAAACTAATGCCGATTTATAATTATTCTACTGAAAGAAAAATATCCATATTTATTGTGACGCTTATTTTTTTTGTATTTGCTAAAAATTTATCTGCGCAACGAAGATATTTCTATACAAACAAACCTTATGGAAGCGAGGCGCTGTTTAATCCAATCTCTCTTTTTATAAACGGCGGATATGATATTTGCCAGCTTCAATCGGTGCCTAATAAAATAGGCGATAACAATTATTCGCAAATGTTCAAAAATGTAATTAGCAATCTTGCAGACCCCTTCCCCCGGATACGAAAATATGGGACAAAAAAGTTTTTTACTACTGAATTACTGCCAATGGGTTTTACAAAAGATAACGGCTTCTGGATTCCCAATTACCAGCAGCACTTGATTGGCTGCGGGATGCTTTATACGGCAATGAGGGAGTGGTACGAAGAACATAATTTCCCGGCGCCGTGGCTGCTGTCTTCGGCAACAATAATGGCTCAGCATATGATGAATGAAGTAATGGAAACAGGAAACTATGTGGGCTGGAGCGTTGATGAGATTTCCGATATTTATGTTTTTGATCTTGGCGGAATATTACTATTTAGCTTTGATAATGTTAACGCGTTTTTCCATGATAAGCTGAATCTTTCCGACTGGTCTAATCAGGCTTCTATTACGTTGCCTGGAGGAAGAGTAAACGCGGGGCAGTTTTTTGCTATTAAATGGAAACTGCCATTTTCTGAAAAATATTCGCTATTCTATCGGTATGGGATGGGCGCGTTATTTGGTTTCTCTCAAAAAAAAGATACTGAAAACAGCGTGTCGGTCGGTTTGGGTTTTAAGACTAAGCATCTTGTTAGTCTTAGCAGTACTTTTAGAGAACGGACAATTGAAACCGGATGGTATGCCGGAGTGTTTTATGATAGAAATAATTCTTTGCTCGCTTCCGTTACTATGAGCGGCGTTAAAGAGTATTTTTGCTCGATTGACGTGTATCCGGGCATAATTAAATTTGATAATTTTTCTCCCGGTCTTTGGACTATTATTCAGCGGGACGGCAAATTTACTCTTGGTTTTACGACCACTTATTTAATCGGGACGGGATTCTCAAATTTTAAATAACAGCTTAAATATTTTAAATTGCGCAAACAGATGAAAAATAAAATCCCCTGGTACGAAATACCCGTTATATTAACGGGACTGCTTTTTATATTCAGCGGCTGCGTTAAGTTATTCCCAATTTATTCATTTGAGTTTTTGCTTGTAAGGCAGAGCATCTTTAGCTGGGCTCTTGCGCCTTATGCGGCCAGGGTTATCATTTCAGTAGAATTAATTTTCGGCGTTTTACTTTGTTTACGTTTTAAGTTAAAAACAATTTCAATACCGCTTTCGGCTTTAATCCTAAGCGTATTTTCGGTTTACCTGGCTATCTCGCTGGCAACTTCCGGAGGAACGGCTAACTGTGGTTGTTTTGGCGAAGTTCTGCCAATGTCTATGCTGGCGGCGCTGATAAAAAATATTATTATGATTGCGGTTCTATTCTTTTCCTTCTGGAAAATTACTTCGTCTGTAGAGAAAGAATATTTTAAGATACCTGCAATTATGGCCATAGTTATTTTAACCGCTGTATTTTTAATTTTTCCGGTTAAAGCGTACAAAGTTCCTACAATAAGCTCTTCTGCCGCTAAATTGACCGATACGGCGTCTGAACAAAACGTTACAGCTCAGACAGCGCCAAGTTCTAAAGTCCAGGCGGCTGCGGGCGAAAAGAAAAAAGACTCCGTTAATTCAGCCGCAAAAGAGTATGCTCAGTTTCTGCAAAAATATAAAAGAAAAACGTCAGTATACTCCGGCTTTACAGAATTTAACAATAAACGCGTAAATACCGACGAGGGAGAAAAAGTAATTGTTCTGTTTAGCCTGGATTGCGACCATTGTTTAGCCGCGGCAAAGGAATTTTCAAAAGTATATAAGAAGAAGCAATTCCCAAAAATTCTTGGCCTGTTTTTTGGCGAAGAACAGGAAGTAGCCGGATTTTTCCAGAGTTCGGGGTTAACTATCTCTTACAAAATATTAGAACCCACGATATTTTTCCCGCTTCTGATAAAAAGTCCGCCACGAATAACATATCTGATAAACGGCAACGTAGCTGGCGATTGGGAAGGAGACAACTTTTCTGTCGCTAAGCTTACCGACGCAATAGACAAAGCGCATAAAACGCATTAACACAGAGAATCAGTTTACGGCTTTATCAAAGCGCTGTATAATGTGTATTTCACACAACCATCTTTAGCTATTTTTTTATCAGCGATAAAAGATGTAGTCTCTTTTTCATCCTTTTGGACTATTGTTTAGGCATATGGATTTATATATGTTGATCGCATATAATAACGTAACATATTATTATATAAAATTGAGCCATTTGCGATTAAAGAGGCTATGGCTTAGCGTCGACATATATAAAAGCAATAAAAGCAGGTCTGGAGATCAAATATTATGAAGAAAAAAGCCGCGATAGTTCAGCGAAAGGAACTTCAAAAATCCCCAACAAGCATTCAGGGATTAGATGAAATAACTGGCGGGGGATTGCCAAAAGGGAGGCCGACGTTAGTATGCGGCGGCGCGGGATGCGGGAAAACATTATTTGCAATGGAGTTTATAGTCCGTGGAGCGACGCAATATAAAGAGCCCGGCGTATTTATGTCGTTCGAAGAAACAGAGAAGGAACTTACAGAAAACGTAGCTTCGCTTGGGTTTGATTTAGAAAGCTTAACTAAAGATAAAAAGATATGGATTGAACACATTCATGTTGAGCGGGGCGAAATAAAACAAAGCGGCGAATACGATCTGGAAGGTTTATTCATAAGAATACATCATGCTATTGAAAGCATAAACGCTAAGCGGGTTGTGTTAGACACAATAGAAACGCTTTTCTCCGGATTGCCAAATCCTCATATTTTACGGGCTGAACTTCAGCGATTATTGCGATGGCTTAAAAAAAAGGGGGTAACTACAATCATTACTGCGGAGCGAGGCGATGGTTCATTAACTCGCCAGGGATTGGAAGAATATATCTCCGATTGCGTAATTCTGCTCGATCATCGCGTGAGCGATCAATCGTCCGTACGTAGGCTGCGCATTGTTAAATACCGGGGATCAACTCACGGTACAAACGAATATCCATTTTTAATTGATGAAGACGGCTTTTCTATTTTGCCGGTTACTTCATTAGGGCTAAATTATTCTTCGTCAGACGAAAGAATTTCTACAGGGATTCCGCGGCTTGACACAATGCTATCAGGTCAAGGTTATTTCCGGGGCAGCACGGTGCTTGTTTCCGGCACGGCCGGCACTGGCAAAACAAGCATTGCCGCAAAATTTGTAGAAACCGCCTGCAAGCGGAAAGAACGGGTTCTATATTTTACTTTTGAAGAATCTCCCAGCCAGCTTGTTCGTAACATGCGTTCTATAGGAATTAATCTGGAACCATGGGTAAAAGAAGGGCTGCTTCAGTTCCATGCAACGCGTCCAACTTTGTACGGTATGGAAACTCACCTGACGACAAGCATTAAGCTGATTAATAAATTTGAGCCGAGTATCGTTATACTCGACCCTATTAATGCGTTTGTAATGGGAGATAACCAATCGGAAGTTAAAACAATGCTGCTTCGTTTAGTAGATTTTTTAAAGATGAAACGCTGCACGGCTTTTTTTACAAGTCTCACCTCTGATAGCGAAAGTATGGAGAGTTCTGACGTTTATATTTCGTCCTTAATAGATACCTGGCTGCTTTTGCGCGATATTGAAATTGGGGGAGAACGCAACAGAGGGCTATATGTGCTTAAATCGCGCGGTATGGCTCACTCTAACCAGATCCGCGAGTTTAGGCTGACAGATCATGGCATTGAACTGCTTGACGTTTATGTGGGACCTGAAGGCGTATTGACGGGCTCTGCGCGATTATCGCAGGAAACAAAAGACGAAGCTGAACAATTATTGCGTCAGCAGGAAATTGTGCGCAAACAATATGGCTTAGAGCGTAAACGCGAAGCGATGGCCGCTCAGATTATTTTATTACAATCGGAGTTCGACGCTGAAG
Source organism: Ignavibacteriales bacterium UBA1304 (assembly GCA_002307295.1). Taxonomy (GTDB): domain Bacteria; phylum Bacteroidota; class Ignavibacteria; order Ignavibacteriales; family Ignavibacteriaceae; genus UBA1304. The sequence continues at coordinate 75,978 of DBTY01000004.1, read as the reverse complement.
AATCTGAAGCTCTAAAGGTTATAGGAATTGAAAAAGCTAGAAATGAACGGTTTGTTCAGGATAAGGCAAAAATGGCTAAGAGCCGTAAAGGCGATGTCTATATGAAAGCAAGTAACGTTATTAAAAAATAAAGCAAATATTTAAAGGCGCTTATTGTGAAAACAAAAGTAAGAGAATCAAAAATCAGCCGGCAGAAAAAACTACCGGCTAAACCAAAAAAAGAAAAATGGGTTTTATGTTTATACGTGGCTGGACAGACCCCAAAGACTGCAACAGCGCTCGATAATCTCAATTTAATTTGTGAAGAAAATTTAAAGGGAAATTATACTATTGAAATAATAGATCTTTTGAAAAATCCTCAGCTTGCGCGCGAAAATCAAATCCTGGCAGTTCCTACTTTGGTGAGAATGTCTCCTAAGCCGGTAAGAAATATTATTGGCGATCTTTCCGATATAGAAAATGTTTTGGCTGGTTTAGATATTGTAGATCATAAAATTTTGCTGCAGGCATAATACTTATATAAGAAAATTAGTTAGTTGATTTTAGTATGATAGCGTCGCATTAACAATCTAAAGATGTAGTTCCATTTTCATCCTTTTGCGCTATTGATTTAAGAAACCAAATAGCCGAATGTTGTAATTAAAGAAGGCGGCTATTATGATAAGAAGTTCTGTTAGTTTATTAAGGCCGCTATCTTTAATAAAACCAATTCAAATAATTTAAGGAAGGTCGTTTTATGTTTAATAAAATATTGGCGATGTTTGGGCTAATGGCGCTGGGAATAACTCAGATAAATTCGCAAAGTATAAATCTGGGGCCGCAGGTAGGTTATCAAAAAGCGGTAGATGCGGATAACGGAAAGTTTATGGGAGGCGCGGCTTTGCGTATCCATTTAACTCCTAGTCTTGGAGCAGAAGCTTCAATCAACTATCGCGAAGAGAAATACTGGAACGGGGGGCTGAAAGTTAAAAGCTGGTCTATAATGATAACTGGTTTGTTTTATCCAATCCCAATAATTTATGGAGCAGTTGGATTTGGCTGGTACAATACGACATTCGCTTATAACCAGAATCAGTTTCCGCTTGAACTTCTTTCTGACGAGACAAAACAGGAAGTCGGCTGGCACTTTGGCGGCGGTCTTGAACTGCCTGTAGGAACTAACGCCAAACTTACGGCTGACGTCAGATATGTTTTTTTGAATTATGATTTTAAAAGCGTCCCTGGCTTTAGCGACACCAAAAGCGATTTTTATGTAATGACTGTCGGTTTTCTTTTTGGACTATAGCCGCTGTGTTTAAGACATCCGCTTTACTTCTGGAATTAATTAGCTCCGCAACCCGGAGCTAATGTTTAAATGGGAATAATTATTAATTCTGTCAGCTTCTAACTTTTAGCTCTTCCTCAATTATATCCAAAACTTTATCCATATTGTAAAATTCTTCATCGCTTTCAAACCGGAGAAATCTTATGTCTAAGCTTTCTATCTCTATTTGATAGCGCGTTTTTCTTGATGTTGCGCTCTAACCAATGTTTTGAAGGCTTTTGCTGTTGCATCCGCTCAGCTGAAAGAGGGTTTAATTTTTTTTGAATTCGTAATTTATATTTATATTAGCATTTCTACAGAGCTATTAAATTAAAAAATAAATCCATTTAATATTTGAAAGTTAAAATAATTAAGCTTAATTTTCTTTCATGCATGCGCTAACTCTTTTAATTATAGCATTACTTGTTTTTGCGATTGCGTACAGATTGTACGGCAAATTTATTGCAACAAAGATTCTTGTCCTTGACGACAGCAGAACAACGCCAGCCTATGCATTGAGAGATGGCAGGGATTATCATCCAACTAATAAGTGGGTTCTGTTCGGTCATCACTTTGCGGCAATTGCGGGCGCCGGACCTTTAGTCGGTCCTGTTTTGGCTGCGCAATTTGGATATTTGCCCGGCTTCTTATGGATATTGATTGGCGCTGTGTTGGGGGGCGCGGTGCACGATATGGTCATTCTATTCGCTTCAGTCAGATCAAACGGACTCTCGCTTTCATACATAGCAAAAGAAAATCTTGGTAAAACGGCTGGTATTGCAACCGGCTTTGCAGTCCTGTTTATTATAATTACTGCTCTTGCAGGTTTGGCCATTGTAGTAGTTAACGCATTAAACGAAAGTTCCTGGGCCACTTTTACCATAATAAGCTCAATCCCGGCGGCTCTTGTTGTGGCTCTGTGGATGTATAAATTAAGACCGGGTAAAATTGTAGAGGCGTCTTTAATTGGAGTCGGTTTAGTAATACTTGGCGTAGTGTTTGGGGAACAAATATCCAGAGCTCCGCTTGGCGAAGCGTTAAAATTTTCAAAAGAAACATTGTCTATTGCATTGCCTGTTTATGGTTTTATAGCTTCAGTTTTGCCCGTCTGGCTTTTGCTTTGCCCAAGAGATTATTTAAGCTCATATATGAAGATTGGAACAATTGGGCTATTGGGACTTGGAATAATAATAGTTAATCCGCAAATACATATGCCCGCAGTAACAAGTTTTGTAAACGGAGGCGGACCAATTATTCCCGGTAAAGTATGGCCGTTTGTCTGCATCACAATTGCATGCGGGGCAATCAGCGGTTTCCATGCTTTAATTGGAACAGGGACGACGCCCAAAATGATACAGAAAGAATCGCAGATTTTACCTATAGGTTTTGGCGCAATGCTTATAGAAGGAGTCGTTTCTATATTTGCATTGATAGCGGCCACCTGTCTTATCCCGGGCGATTATTTTGCAATAAATTTAAGTCCGGAAGTATTTCATAAACTTGGCTATGCGACTTCGCAGCTCCCATATATTCAGCAGATGGTGGGAGAAAATATTGTAGGCAGATCGGGCGGAGCGGTATCGCTTGCAGCTGGAATGTCTATGATACTTTCCGCAATTCCAGGAATGAAATCTCTTATGGGCTACTGGTACCACTTTGCAATTATGTTCGAAGCTTTGTTCATTCTTACAACCGTAGATACCGGGACAAGAGTTGCGCGTTACATTTTGCAGGAAATGCTAAAGCCGATACATCCAAAATTAGGGAGCGGCACATGGCTGCCTGCGATTCTATTTAGCAGCGCTGTAATTACTCTATCATGGGGATATCTTGTTTATAACGGAGATATTAAAACTATCTGGCCGATGTTTGGAGTGGCTAATCAGTTGCTCGCTTCTATTGCGTTGCTTATAGGCACGGTATATATATTAAAGAATTCCAAAAGATGGCTTTATGGTTTAGTTACTTTTCTGCCTGGACTTTTTATGTTAGTCACTACAGTTGTTGCAGGTTTTATGACGATAAATGAAAATTATCTGCCAATGAAAACATTTCAGGGAAACCTAAATGCGGCTCTGTCTTTTATTATGATTGCTCTTGTGCTTGTGGTATTTTTAGAAACTATCAAAAAAATATACGAGATACGAAAAGAACTAAACTAACGCTTTCCCTTAATTCCTCCTATTTCCCATCTTCCCCCATTCTCTAAAGATACCCAAAATTTGGTATAAAAAATACCCAGTTAACGGTATGTGTTTTTGCATCCATTTTTTATAATTACTATTCAGTAAAATTAAATACTTCTTTGGGCTAAGACCAATATTGATAATTGGCCGATAGAAAAGCAGCATAACGCTTAAATACTAAATTATTTTTTTTAATGCGCGATAATTACATATCCGGTTTTAAAAAGAAGCCTGAGCTCTGTACTTACTCTTTTTAATACAATATTCTATCTTAATTACTTGGCAAAAGTCAACAAATAAACTAATTGTAATATTATAATGAGGAATAAGCATGAACTGGTTCAATAATCTTAGAATAGCCGGTAAATTAATTGCCGGATTCACCTTAACGCTAGCTCTACTTCTTTTTGTGGGATTGTTCTCCATTTCAAAACTCGGGGCTCTTAATGACGCTACGCAGGATATAGCGACAAATTGGCTGCCAAGCGTTTCTGTACTTGGCGCAATAAACAATGATATCAGCGTTTTTAGAAGAGCCGAGCTACAATATTTGTTAGCCACTACAGAAGCTGACCGCGCAACTTTTACAAAACGTATGAATGATGCTCTTGATTCTATGAAGACGCATAGGACAACTTATGAAAAGCTGATTTCTTCCAAGGAAGAACGTCAGATATATGAGGAATTTTCACAGAATTGGGAAAAATATTTAACCGCAAAAAGCAAAACTGAAGTTCTGCTAAAGCAAAATAAAGAAGAGGAAGCAAAGGCGATTATACGCGGAGAGGGAAAAGAAGCATTTAACGCATCTTCAGATAAACTTACAGAAGATATTCAGCTGAACAAAAAGGGAAGCGATACTGCGACAACATTTGCGGACGACACATACAGCTCCGCCAGATTTCTGGTCTTTTTGGTCATAGTCATAAGCATTATCTTAGGTATGTTTATTGCAGTATACTTAGCCAGAAAAATTACAAAACCAATTAATTTGGTTTCTGAACGGTTAGAAAGTTTAAGTAATGTTTGCCTTACTAACCTTTCTAATGGGGCTGAATTATTTGCAAATGGAAATTTAGACGTTACAATTAAAACGGGCACGCTTCCTCTTGATATTGATACGGAAGATGAAACCGGACGCCTTGCAAAAACGCTTAATACTATGATTACAAAAACTCAGGGAAGCGTAGCTTCTGTAGAAAAAGTTATAAGCATTGTTCGCAATTTAATTGCCGAAATTAACGCATTGGGCAAATCGTCAATTGAAGGCAAGCTAAGCGTACGCGGAAACGCCGATAAATTTAGAGGCGGATATAAAGAAATTATCGTCGGTCTTAACGGCACATTAGACGCGGTAATTGGACCTTTGAATATGGCCGCTGAATACATAGATAGAATCTCTAAGGGCGATATACCCAGCAAGGTTGCAGAAAAGTATAACGGCGATTTTAACGAAATTAAAAACAACCTGAACGCTCTTATTGAAATATTCGACAACTTTGTAAAAGCTCAGGCCGATATGGCTCAGAAACATTCTGACGGCTGGATACAAGAAACAATTCAGGTAAACAAATTCCCAGGCACTTATGGACAGATGGCGAAGAACGTAAATAACGTTGTGAAAGATTACATTGATATGACAATGAAAATTGTAGATACCGTAGGCAAATATGGGCAGGGAGACTTCTCTGCAGATATGGATAAACTGCCAAACGAAAAAGCTAAAATTACATTAGCTTTGGATCAGGTGAAAATTAGTATGATGGACGTAAATTCGGAAATAGTAAGTATAGCAAACGAAGCGATAAAAGGGAACCTTTCAGTAAGAGGCAATGCCGAGAAATATAAATTCGGCTTTCACGATATGGTCGCAGGTATTAACCAAACGCTCGACGCAATAATAAGCCCATTAAATATGTCGGCCGAATATATGGATCGTATCTCAAAAGGCGATATACCTGAAAAGATTACGGATAATTATAGCGGCGATTTTAACGAAATTAAGAATAACTTAAACACATGTATTGACGCAATTAACGAGTTGGTTGCCGATGCCGTTATGCTTTCTGACGAAGCTATTCGCGGCAATTTTGAAACGCGGGCAAATGTTTCTAAACATCATGGAAAGTACCGGGCAATTATAGAAGGCGTAAACCAAACGTTAGATACTGTAGTAGATAAGACTAAATGGTATGAAGCAATTATTGACGCGGTGCCTTTGCCAGTGCATGTAATTGACATGAATATGAATTGGGTCTTCTTAAACCGAAACTTTGAAGGTCTGATGATAGAGCAGAAAGTAATTAAAAATAGAAACGATGCTGTTGGCAAACCATGCTGCTCTGCCAATGCGACTATTTGTAATACCGAAAACTGCGGCATTAAACAATTGCAAAAAGGAGTTGGAGAAAGCTACTTTGACTGGTGCGGAATGAGCTGCAAGCAAAGTACATCCTATATAAAGAATGCAAAGGGCGAAGCAATCGCATATGTAGAGGTAGTTCAGGATCTTACGTCAATAATAAAAGTAAACGATTATACTAAGGCCGAAGTCAATAGAATGGCGGTTAATCTTGGTATGCTGGCACAGGGTAATATTGACTTAAATCTTACTCTAAAAGAATCTGATCAATATACTAAGATCGTTAGCGAAGAGTTCGAGAAGATAAACGAAAACCTGGGGAAAGTAAAAAACTCTTTAGGCAGCGTTATAGACGATACCATCATGCTTTCGCACAATGCAGTTGAAGGAAAGTTAAGCGTAAGAGCCGATGCAAATAAACACCTTGGTAAATACAGAGAAATAGTTTCCGGAATTAACGATACAATTGAAGCGATCAACGCTCCGTTAAAAGAAAGCGTCGCCGCTTTATCCAAAATGGCTACAGGCGATATGACTATTAAAATAGATAGCGAGTACAAAGGCGATTACCAGCTTATGAAAAATAGCATTAACACGGTCGCCGAGTCTCTTAATAAAGCTTTGAACGACGTTAATGAAGCTATATCGGCAACTGCAAGCGCAAGCAACCAGATATCTTCCAGCACGGAAGAAATGGCGGCGGGCTCAAGCGAACAGACTCAACAGGCTACAGAAGTTGCCGGAGCAGTTGAAGAAATGACTAAAACAATTCTGGAAAATACTAAGAACGCTTCTTACGCTGCAGAAACGGCTAAAGACGCCGGAAATAAAGCTATTGAAGGCGGTAAAGTTGTTGCTGAAACAATTGAAGGCATGAACAGAATAGCCGAAGTCGTTAGGAAGTCTGCCGAGACAGTCAACGAGCTTGGCAAGAGCAGCGACCAGATTGGCGAAATTGTTCAAGTGATTGACGATATTGCAGACCAGACCAACTTGTTGGCTCTTAACGCCGCAATTGAAGCTGCGCGCGCAGGAGAACAGGGACGCGGGTTTGCAGTGGTAGCCGACGAAGTTAGAAAACTTGCTGAAAGAACTACTAAGGCTACAAAAGAAATCGCTTCGATGATAAAACAAATTCAGAAGGATACTGTAGGCGCAGTTGAATCGATGGGCGAAGGAACAAAAGAAGTCGAACTCGGAAAGAAGAAGGCTGATATGGCCGGAGCGTCTTTGAAGGAAATTATTGCTGGCGCAAATAAAGTAGTTGATATCGTTACTCAGGTTGCGGCTGCAAGCGAAGAACAGTCTTCAGCGGCTGAAGAAATAAGTAAGAGTATAGACACTATTAGCAGCGTCACTCAGGAAAGCGCGACCGGAACGCAGCAAATTGCGCGGGCCGCAGAAGACCTGAACAGGCTGACTTTGAATCTGGAGAATCTTATAACACGATTTAAATTGGATAACTCGCATCAGTCAGTTAAAAAAATAGCCGGACATGACGAGCATAAAGCATTGAGAAAAGGTTAAGTAATTAGTGACTCGTCGAGAGTTAGAACTTTGTGTAAAAATTTAGAAAATAACGATAGGAAAAATCATGAACGAAACAAAAAATAATGACGGTAAAGGAGAAGACCTTTTACAGTTAGTAAGTTTTGCAATCGGAGATGAAGAATTTGGCGTTGAGATTCTGAAAGTTCAGGAAATCAACAGGATGATAAGCGTAACGCAGGTTCCAAATTCGCCGCATTACGTAGACGGAGTAATCAATCTACGCGGTAAAGTAATCCCAATTATTGACCTTAGAACAAGAATTGGAATGCCACGAAAAGAACACGATAAAGATACAAGAATTATTGTAGTTGATCTTGAGGGAAAAAATGTAGGCTTTGTAGTGGATTCAGTCAGCGAAGTTTTGAGAATTCCATCGAACGTTACCGAGCCGCCTCCGGTTTTGGCGTCGGGCGTAGAATCTTCTTATATAACTTCCGTGGCAAAACTTGAAGACAGGCTGATTATTTTATTGGACCTTGAAAAAGTATTGTCAACAGAAGAGAAGCTGGAACTTGTAAAAGAATCGTAATAACGTTCTATTAGTAACGAGTATTCTTAGCCGTCAGGTTTTCTTTGGAGAGCCTGACGGCTTTTATTTGAGCTAAAAGTATATTGGCTTAATGAATGTTATTAAGACGAAATAATTAAGACGCATCAACTATATTTCTTAAGCCCATTGCGGATAGCTATTTCATCTGGGGGAAAATTATATCTGCCAATTTCTATTGAAGGTTTGTTCCTGCCATGATAGTCGCTTCCGCATGTAATAAGCAAATTGTTCTCTTTAGCAATGGCCAAAAAAGTATCGGTTTGCAGTTTATTGTGATAGCTGCTGTAAACTTCAATCCCTTCTACTCCTTCTTTTACAATTTCTAAAACAAATTCTGGCTGGCATTTAAAATTTTCGCCTGGATGTGCAAGAACGGGGACCCCGTTTGCCGATAGAATCATGTCTTTCATGTCGTTAAAAGAAAAATACTTTACAGGGACGTAAGCTGGTTTCCCCTGCGAAAAGAAGTCTCTGTAAAAATTAAGATACGGGTTGTCGCTCTTAGCTCCTCCGGCTCTGTAAGGCTCAAGAATAGCGCTGGCTGAGTATTCCTCTTGTTCCAAAACAATTTCGCCGATTAGTTCGCCGGTAACCGCTTTATCTCCAGCGCGTTTCAATACTTTATCCGAGTCCACATGCAAATTGAGGCGCGAAAGTTTTTCAATCATTTGAGGGAATGCTTTATCGTTTTCGCTACGTATGCTCATTTCAAGTTCAGCAAAGGCGGGTTTTGTAAAATCAATGTAATAACCAAGCAAATGCATATTTACAGATTTAAACTGGCAGTCAATTTCAATCCCGGGTATTACATTAATTTCGTTCACGGCTCCGAATAATATAGCGTCATGCAGTGCTTTTACGCTGTTATGGTCTGTTATTGAAATGCATTCCATATTGAGGATGCGAAACTTATTAATTAGCGCGTCGACTGAAAACTCGCCGTCATCGCTGTAATTAGAATGTATATGAAGATCAATTTTGCTATGATAATAAATTGTTGCGCTCATAATTTTCACGTCAAATTAATATATCCTAAGGAACTAAAAATAGTGAATTCAACCGAGGTATAAAATGCTTTAATTTGTAAAATCAACTGGACGCATAATAATCCTGTTAAAGTTTTATAAATAACAAGGTTTTTTCACTTAACCGCAAAGTGTTTTGTAAATGGCTATAAACATTTCTAATGAACTTTCGATAATAGGTTGCTTAATACTAATAACTAATACAATATACAAAACTCAGGAGCTTATTATGGCCGGAAAAGCAAAACAGCAAATTGATTTAATCATTGAAGCTGTTTCAAAGGGGAATGCAACTCTAAAAATCACCACAAAAACAAAACTACTTCTTAAGGGACTCGATCCAGACAGATATACAAATAGCTCGGAAGACGATCCTGTTGTTTTAGATAAAATTAAAACTGTTGCCGCATCATTCGGCGTAACTATTAAATAAGGAGAAAAAATGGATATTCAATCAGTCTACTCGTCCAAACAATCCGTAAACGAAGCGGTTATAGAATTAAAAGAGAAAATTACTATCAATGAACCAAGACTTGTGGTCTTCTTCGCTTCATCAATTTATAAACCTGACGAAGTTGCCGCAGAAGTAAAAGCGGCATTTAGCGGCGCAGACGTTCTGGGCTGTTCTACCGCAGGCGAAATTGTGAGCGGTAAAATGCTTACAAATTCAATTGTAGCAATGGCATTTGATAAAGAAGCGTCCGGAGACGTGAAAATAGAAGTGATAGAAAACATAAAAGAGAATAGCGACCCTCAAAAAGCGCTTGAAAGCTTTGAAAACCATTTTGGCAAAAAACTTTCTGAAATGGATTATAAAAAATATCTTGGTTTAGCTCTAATTGACGGGTGTAGCTTTGCAGAAGAAGCGCTGATGGAAAAATTAGGCACAAAAACCAATGTGTTTTTTGTTGGCGGCTCGGCAGGCGACGATCTAAAGTTTGAAAAAACTTATATCTATGTAAACGGTAAAGCATACGCCAATGCTGCGGCTCTTGCGCTATTAAAACCGGGAACAAAATTCGATATTCTGAAGACACAGAGTTTTAAGGCTCTTGGTAAAAAACTGATCGCTACAAAAGTAAACGAAGCTGCTAGAGAAATTATTGAATTTAACGGTAAACCTGCCGCAGAAGTTTATGCCGAGGCGGTCGGCAAACCGGTAAATGAAATCGAATCTGTTTTTATGTCCCGCCCATTAGGAGTTATGATTGGCGATGAACCGTATGTCAGAAGTCCGCAGCAATCAGACAGTAAAACAATTAAATTTTATTGCAATGTGGCTGAAGGCACAGAACTGACTATACTACATTCTGAAGATATTATTAAAGATACAAGAGACGATATTTCTAAAAAAGTCAGGAGCTTTGGCAGAGTTTCAGGACTTTTAAACTTCAACTGTATTTTAAGGACTCTTGAACTACAGAATAAAAACCTCACTGAAGAGTACGGGAAAGTTTTTGAAAGTATCCCAACAGTCGGATTCAGCACCTATGGCGAAGAATACATAGGGCATATCAACCAAACTTCGGTCATTGTTCTCTTTCAATAATTATTGAAAATTAACCTCCAGAGACGCTTAAACCGTATCTCTGGAGGTGATTATTTTTTATATCTTCATCCGTCCTTCATATCTCATATTAATCATGCAATAAAATATTTTGTAAAAGTTATAAATATTAAGGTCATTTTATTTAAGTTTTTACTATTTTTGTTATTAATACAATTTTGAATTTGTACAAAGCCCTTGCTTTTTATATATAATAAATATGTTGTGTGAGAAATTGAAATTTTCCAGTTTAGCGAGCGTTTAACTAATTTTTATAACAATGAAAATGTAACAATATGAATGATGATCGGACTGACGCTATGGTTGAACAAATTAAACAAATTGCCGAAAGAATAAAAGAGCTAAGAGAAATAGCAGGCATTACTGTTGAAGCGTTTTCTGAAGAACTTGGAGTTCCTAAAGAATTGCTTTTTGAATATGAAAAAGGCTGTGTTGATATTCCGGTCGGCTTTCTTTATAAAGTAGCTCAAAAATTTGACATAGAACTTTCTGCAATTTTAACTGGCGAAAATCCCCGCCTGCATATTTACAGCATAGTCAGAAAAGGGAAAGGGCTAAGCGTTGAAAGACGAAAACAATATAAATATGAAAATTTAGCTTATAATTTTATTCATAAAAAAGCTGAACCATTTTTGGTGAAAATTGAACCGACTGCTGAAGACGCTCAGGTCGAGTTTAATTCGCATCCGGGACAGGAATTCGATTATGTTATCGAAGGGACTCTTAAAGTCATCATTGATGGGCATGAACTTATTCTTGAATCGGGCGATTCGGTTTATTATGACTCCGGTTACAAGCATGCGATGAAAGCTCTGAATAATACAACAGTCAGAATGCTTGCAGTCGTTTTATAATAAACAAGAAATGAAAAAAAACTATGATGCTTGAAAAATACCTCCCCAAAACAGACTACAATTCATATCAGGATTTTATTGATAATTTTAAAATAAATGTGCCTGAGTATTTTAATTTTGCGTTCGATGTGGTAGATGAGATTGCCGCTAAAGAACCCAATAAAACCGCCATGGTATGGTGCGACGATAATGGCGAAGAAAGGGTCTTTACGTTTGCTCAAATGAAGCTATATAGCGATAAAGCCGCTAACTTCTTTTTATCTGCAGGAATAGGCAAAGGAGATTTTGTTATGCTTATTCTAAAACGGAGATATGAGTTTTGGTTTACTCTGCTTGGCCTGCACAAAATAGGCGCAATAGCAATTCCCGCAACTCATCTATTAACAAAAAAAGATATTGTGTACAGGAACAACGCGGCAGACGTAAAAATGATAGTCTGCGTGCATGATGAAGAAGTTGTGCGCCATGTGGAAGACTCTGTAGAAAAATCGCCTACTTTAAAAGCTAAAGTTTTAGTAGGGGCTAAGAGGGATGGCTGGTATAATCTTACCGAAGAGCTTGAGTCGGCCTCTGATAAATTAGACGAACAATTTCGTTTTATAAAAGCTGGCGAAGACGATATAATGCTGCTATACTTTACATCCGGAACTACAGGGATGCCTAAAATGGTTAAGCATAATTTTCTGTATCCTCTTGGGCATATTCTTACTGCTAAATACTGGCAGAATGTTGAAGACAATGGGCTGCATCTTACAGTTGCCGAAACAGGCTGGGCTAAAGCCGCCTGGGGTAAAATATATGGGCAGTGGCTTGCAGGCTGCGCAGTTATGACTTACGATTTTGATAAGTTCGTCCCTAAAAAACTTATGGACGTTATAGTAAAACACAAAGTGACTACATTTTGCGCTCCGCCGACCGTGTATCGTTTCTTAATTAAAGAAGACCTGACAAAATATAATCTCGAAAATTTAAAATATTGCGTTGTGGCAGGCGAGCCTCTTAATCCAGAAGTGTATAAACAATTCTACGATATAACAGGTTTAAAGCTTATGGAAGGCTATGGCCAAACAGAATTAACAGTAGCTTTGGCTACTTATCAATGGTTAGAACCAAAACCCGGCTCAATGGGGAAACCTTCGCCTGGGTATGATATTAGTCTGGTAGACCTTGATAACAAGCTTTGCGAAGTTGGAGAAGTCGGGCAGATTGTAATTCACACTAACGGACAAAAACCTTTTGGAATGTTTAACGGCTATTTCCGGGACGACGAATTGACGCAATCGGTATGGCACGGAGATCTGTACTACACTGGCGATATGGCTTGGCGCGATGAAGACGGTTATTTTTGGTTTGTCGGTAGAGCCGACGATATAATAAAAAGCTCCGGATACCGTATTGGACCTTTTGAAGTTGAAAGCGCTCTGCTTGAGCACCCGGCTGTGCTTGAATGCGCTATTACTGCCGTTCCAGACCCAATACGCGGGCAGGTTGTAAAAGCTACCGTTGTGCCGGCAAAGAATTATACGCCTGGCGACGACCTTGCAAAAGAACTTCAGGATCACGTTAAACGGGTTACGGCTCCTTATAAATATCCGCGCATAGTAGAATTTGTAACAGAGCTTCCTAAAACTATCAGCGGAAAAATACGCCGCGTTGAAATAAGGGATAACGATCATATTGAGTAGACTTTAACAGGGAACAGTTTGTAAATATAAATTAAGCGGTTTATGATTATATAAATCGCTTAATTTTAATGCTCCATGCGCACAAAAACAAAACGACGATTCTGCCAGTATATATTTTTTATTCGATATAAGAATTTAAGTGTTGCAATTATAGAGAATAATAAATAAATATCACTTCAATTATTAAAATTATTAAAAAACAGAACTAACTAAACCAAGGCGAAAAATGATAGTTATGAAATTCGGCGGTTCGTCTGTCGGTACGCCAGAAAGAGTAAAGGGCGTTGTTAATATTGTTAAAAAAAGTATAGTACAGGGAGCCAAGCCTTTAGTAATATTCTCCGCTTTCCAGGGGGTTACGGATTTGCTGATTGAAGCTGGGAAAAAAGCTTCAGAAGGAAATGAAAAGTATAAACAAGTCTTTGAAGAAATTACGAATAAACACCATTCCGCAGTTAAGGAATTAATTACCGCAAAAAGATTCGAACAAACAGACGATCATGTGTCGTTATTGCTAAACGATTTGCAACAGGTTCTTTACGGAATATATCTTGTAAAGGAAATGTCTCCACGGAGTTTGGATTATGTGATGAGTTTTGGAGAACGATTATCAGCTTTTATTATATCGGAAGCGTTTAATTCAATTGGCATAACGGCCGATTATTTAGACAGCCGGATAGTAATAAAAACTGACGAAACATTTGGCGCAGGCAGAGTAAATTTTGCAGTAACAAACACTTTGATAAAAAATTATTTTAACGGCAACAATACTCTTCAGATAATAACAGGGTTTATTGCAAGCGCTACTGAAAACGAAACCACTACACTTGGACGCGGAGGCTCTGATTATTCAGCGGCTATTTTTGGCGCCGCGCTTGACGTTGAAGAAATACAAATATGGACGGACGTAGACGGTGTACTTACTGCAGATCCGCGTAAAGTTAAAAAAGCTTTCTCTATTGAGGAAATGAGTTATGACGAAGCTATGGAAATGTCTCACTTTGGAGCTAAAGTTTTATATCCTCCTACTATTCGCCCGGCTATGGTAAAGGCTATTCCTATTCGAATAAAAAATACTTTTAATCCGGATTTTAGAGGCACGCTTATTAATGCCACTGTTGCAACAAAAAGAAATCCTATTACAGGGATATCGACAATAGATAAAATTTCTTTGGTTAAAATTGAAGGGAGCGGAATGGTCGGCGTTGCCGGAGTGACGGGAAGAATATTCCAGACTATGGCTGACGCTTCAATTAATATAATCCTGATTTCGCAGGCTTCATCGGAACATTCATTTTGTTTTGCGATATTGCCTGAGCATGCCAAAAAAGCCGTCGAAATAATTAAAAAGAAATTGAAATATGAAATTGCCGAAGGGATAATAAGCGAGATTAATATACAGAGCGACGTTTCAATTATTGCCGTAGTCGGAGAAAATTTAAAAAATATGCCCGGCAGTTCAGGTAAAATTTTTCAGGCTCTTGGGCGCAATGGAATTAATATTGACGCGGTTGCTCAGGGGCTATCCAAGCTAAATATGTCAATCGTTATAAACAGAAACGACGAGTCTAAAGCTCTTAACGCAATCCATGACGCGTTCTTTTTGTCTGAGCACAAAACCATAAATTTATTTATTATAGGCACGGGATTAATTGGGCGAACTCTTTTCCAGCAGATAAAAAACCAGCTGGAATTTTTATACAATGAAATGCGTATGGAAATTAAAGTGATTGGCATTGCTAATACGCGTAAAATGCTTATAGATAAAAATGGAATAGACGTTAACGACTGGGAAGAACGATTGACTCAGGAAGGCGAAACAAGCGTTACGGATATCTATTTTGAAAAAATGAAAAAGAGCAATTTGCCTAACACAATATTTGTAGATTGTACGTCGAGCGAAGAAATAATGTCCTGTTACCTCGAAGTATTATCTTCCGCCATATCCATTGTTACTCCAAATAAAAAAGCAAATTCAAATAAATACGAATACTATCTTCAATTGCACAAAGCAGCAAAAAAACATAACGTAAACTTTTTGTATGAAACTAACGTAGGAGCCGGGCTGCCAGTAATAAGCACTCTGCACGATCTTGTTTTTAGCGGAGACAAAATAATAAAAATTGAAGGAGTATTAAGCGGAACTTTAAGTTATATATTTAATACTTTTAACGGCGAGAATACTTTTTCGGGCATCGTGATTGACGCGCAAAAACGGGGCTATACCGAACCAGACCCGCGAGAGGATCTAAATGGTTTAGACGTTGCAAGAAAATTATTAATATTAGTCCGCGAGGCCGGATACAGGCTTGAGCTGGAAGATATTGAATTGGAAAATTTAATTCCGGAAGAACTTCGAGGCAATATTACGGCGGAAGAATTTTTAAATCGCCTTCATTTATTTGACGATTATTTTGAAGATAAAAGAAAGACGGCCGCCGAAGACGGCTCAGTCTTGAGGTTTATTGCAAGTTACGAAGATGGAAAAGCTTCTGTAAAATTACGAGCTGTAGATAGCAGGCATCCTTTTTATTCATTAGCTTCTAACGATAATAAAATTTCGTTTACTACGGTTTACTATAACGAAAGACCGATCATTATTCAGGGACCCGGGGCCGGAGCTAAAGTTACGTCAGGCGGAATATTTGCAGACATTGTGAGGATTGCAAATTATCTCTGATAAAAAGCATTCGCGAAAAAAATATTTCGGAAATATTTTGTTATGCCCTTGCATTGTTAAAATTCAAATTGTATATTTGTGACAGAATGATAAATAATAAAACAAATATGATCCCGGTAAACATGTGTTGTAGCATGTGTATGATGTGTCTCTCAAAAAGAGAAAGGGATATTATTTGATTATTTCGTCATAACGATTTTAATAAAAAAGCCCTTTCATCCGAAAGGGCTTTTTTATTATATAGCGATCAACTAAAATAAAAAAGTCTCTTATCGGAAACTAACGAATAGATAAGAGAAGGAAGAATTTATAAAACTCTCCCGGATCTTTATTCCGAGGAGAGTTTTTTTTACAATAAATATATTTCAGATTACACAACAAATAAAAAAAAAGGAAATAGCAATGAGCGAGAAAAGAAATTATCGGTTTGAAACATTACAATTACATGCCGGGCAGGAAGTAGACCCTACAACCGGTTCAAGAGCGGTGCCAATTTATCAGACGTCGTCTTATGTTTTTAAAGATGCTCAGGAAGCGTCAGATTTATTTGGGCTACAGAAATTTGGGAACATATACTCAAGAATAATGAATCCCACAAATGATGTATTTGAGAAAAGAGTTGCGGCATTGGAAGGCGGCGTTGCGGCCTTGGCAACAGCTTCTGGGCAATCGGCGCAGCTTATTGCTTTAACGAATATTGTTGAAGCCGGAGAAAATATCGTAGCGACTCCATTTTTATATGGCGGCACATATAATCAGTTAAATGTGTCTTTCCCGCGTCTGGGTATAAAAGTTAAATTTACAGAAGGCGAAAAACCCGAAGATTATGAAAAATTAATTGACGACAAAACCAAAGCTATTTATGTAGAAACTATTGGCAATCCACGTTTGAACGTAATTGATCTTGAAGCAATTTCAGAAGTAGCGCATAAACATGGTATTCCGTTGGTAGTTGACAATACTTTTGGCGCGGCTGGATATTTGGTTCGCCCAATTGACCATGGCGCTGATATCGTTACTGCATCGGCTACTAAATGGATTGGCGGTCATGGAACCACGATTGGCGGCGTAATAATTGATTCCGGTAAATTTAACTGGGGCAACGGAAACTTTCCAATCTTTACCGAGCCAAGCGCAGGTTATCATGGATTAAAATTCTGGGAAGTATTTGGCTCTGATGGTCCTTTTGGCAACATAGCATTCATTACGCGCGCGCGCGTTGAAGGCTTGCGCGATTTAGGCCCGGCTCTAAGTCCTTTTAGCGCGTTCCTCTTGCTACAAGGCTTGGAGACTCTTTCAATTAGAATTGAACGCCATAGCGCAAACGCTTTAAAACTTGCCCGTTGGTTAGAGAAAGACGAACGCGTTGAGTGGGTTTGGTATCCAGGACTTGAAAGCCATGCATATCACGAAATAGCTAAAAAATATTTACGCAATGGATTATTCGGTTCAATGCTCGCTTTTGGAATAAAAGGCGGTCTGGAAGCCGGGAAAGCTTTTGTTAATAACGTAGAACTATCAAGTCTTTTGGCTAACGTAGGCGACGCTAAAACTTTAGTGATTCATCCAGCGTCTACAACTCATCAGCAGTTATCTGAAGCAGAACAAATTGAGTCGGGCGTTACTCCAGACTTAATAAGAGTATCGGTCGGTTTGGAACATATAGACGATATAATTGAAGATTTTGACATCGCTATTAGCGCGGCGGTTTCAAAGTAGTAAAATAAATGATGTTCGCTATACGAGCTTACTCGTAGTTTCCTTTTTTCTTCGGGTAGGCTCGCTATTTAAATTCCTCATGCATAACGTAGCCGGGCGGTAAAAGCGAAAGCGTTCCGCCCAGGGCTTCGTTTTTTTTAGCGTAATAAAGAAGCAGGAAAGCCGTTATTTATTGGGCGGAACTTCCGCATAAAAAAATAGGATAAAAGCATATCTGGGAGGAATATACTTTTTTTGTTTGAACCGTTTTCATGGTGTGGCGGTCAAATAATTTGAGGCGAAGACTTTTTGTCGGTCTTCGCCTCATTCAATTTTAAATAACTCTCAGCCAATTTCACTTACTAATCTTTTCCAATTATTTTGTATTTATATATTTTAAATTTATAATATATAACGCACCCAACGCAGAAACCAGCAAGCGCAAGACCGTTTGCAATTATTACTAATACAACCGCCGACCAGGCAATTATATTTAGTTTGAAAACAAAAAATATTTGCGCAATTGTGAGCAGAGTAATAAGAATAATATTATTGAATCTTATTAGGCGTCTGTCTTCAAATTGCAGCGGCTTATTATTCCTTTTTAGTAAAAGAGCTTTTCCTGTGCGCCCAATAATATTCCATTTTTTGCCGAGTAATAAAGAGGGAATTACTAACAACAGCAACAAAGTAGTTATCAATGGTCGTTGAAAAATAATGCTAATTAGTAGAGTTATTAAATTTACCCATCTGCTGAAATTTACTACAGGAACAGGAACGTCTTCCGGATTTTCAGTAAGCTTATGAATAAGGTTTTCTTCCGACATGTTTATATCTCCTTTATGATTTCAAATTATAATTAAATCTTTTTTTATTTTGGCATCTCATTCTATAGAGCAAAAAAAAACCCTTCGGCGTCGAAGGGTTTTAATATAAACTATTTAGATTAGTCTAAACTATATATAGTCCTTGCCGGCCGAAGATAAGAGCTCCCGGCTACAACAATTTGCTGCGGATAAAACAAGGGCGATATTTAATATTTGTCTTTTCATATTAATAAATAAGATAGGCGAATTATTTAATAAAATCAAGATATCAGGAGTGACTTAACTAACTAACGGCAGCCGGTTTGCTTGAAATATCAATTAGTAAAGGCAGCGGCACGTTAAGGACTTCCTCCATATTTATGTTTATTGCTCCATTCACAATTCTGAAATAATCGTCAAGAAGCTTGCTATTAAGCGCGGCAGTTAATACAATAATTTCTTCCTCAGTAAGTTCGCGCTCAGGGTTATAAATATAACAAAGATGTTTTTCAATGGCTATCTGTACGCTTTCAGTTGCGCTTTTAAAATATGAAGCGGCAACGATTTTCCGTTTGTGGTCTTTAGAGCTGTATCTTCGGAGTAAAACATAGTTGCTGTTGGGGATAAAAACATCGTCGGTCTCAGGGCATATATTTAAATACTGTCCAAGTCCGCATTCCTGTTTGGGCCAAACAAATTCAGATTCTGCTATGTTATGCAGCCAATAGAGCGGCGCGCTATCAACGCCGGGCATAATATTGGTTGTAATATAAGCCGCATGCTTTGAGCGAATTACTTTTCCGCAGCCAATATTTAAGTTTAACATATATAAAGTAGACGGAAGGGAATTAACAAGTTTAATAATTTCCAGCTCTTCTTCAGAAGAGGGTAAAGGAATAACATTTTGTGTCTGATTAAATTTATACTCAAAACAAAAATTATTATCTCCGGCCGCATTGCCGGAATGGGATATCTCTATTGTATAATCCTCTAGCGTTTGTGATGAACGTATAGCGGAAACTATAATCGACTCAAACAAAAAACCGCCATCTTCAAATACTATTTCGCCGCTTCCAAACAGATGAATTTTTTGTAATTTTAAATTAGCCAATAAGGCCTGTCTGAATTGTTTAAAATAACTGCCAGAACAAAAACTTCTCGGAATAAGAAACAAAAACCTGCCTCGCTCTTTTAATAGCATTGCAGCAGTATAAGCAAATAACGAATAGATATTAGGCTGCCCAAATACGACTTGTTCGGCGACAGCTATTCGCTCATCAGTTTCTTTAAGCTTAAAGAATGGCGGATTTGAAATTACAAAGTCAAATAATTTGTCTTCTGGTTGTTTATTTGCGCAATCACTAAAAACAAACGAATTATCTAAAATAAAATCTTTATTACAAAGCGTATAATTAAACTCTATGTTGGATTTTGTCAACCATGTTTTTAGGTATTTCAACGCAGTTATAGCTAAAGGTAAAACGCTGTCGTCAATTTCATAACAAACAAGTTCAATTGTGTGAACGTTAGCCGACAAAGCAATTTTTTCAATTAATACGCAGGATAAAATAGCCGCGCCGCAGCCGGGATCAAGTACGCGCGCTGAAGTTTTTAGCGGGTCAATAGGAATAAAATCAGCCATGAGCTTCGCAATATCAAGAGGCGTAAAATACTGACCAAACCGCTGCTTAATGTGAATCGGTTTTAACAAAGCCGCACTACGGCTAAGTCTGTTTGCGTAACATGACGGAGTTTCATTATCAAGCGGCGCTATTTTATTATTGTTTTGCATAATGTAAAAATACAAAATTGTTTTGTTAGTATAAGCTGTTAATATAACTGCAGACAATAAAAATATGCTTTTAAACATATTTAATTTTAATTTTGTACTGCAATAAAAAAAAGGTGAATGAAATTCAAATCATAGAAATAATCGGTTATACCGCTTCAATTCTTGTGGCAATATCTCTTATGATGAGCGGCATAGTAAGACTGCGGATAATAAACCTGATAGGCGCAATTGTTTTTACCTGCTACGCTTTAATAATAAAGGCTTACCCAGTCGCTTTTGTAAATGGAGTAATAACGCTTGTAGATATTTATTATCTATATGAGATATTCAAAACTAAAGAGTATTTTGACGTGCTGGAAGTAGGGAACGACTACGAATATCTGAATTATTTCTTGAAATTTCACCAAAGCGACATAAAGAAATTTATGCCTTCGTTTGCGTTTACTCCAAGTGAAAATAATACGGCGTTTTTTATACTTAGAAATTCTATTCCGGCAGGTTTGATATGCGCTGAAAAAAGAGACGACGGAAGCCTCTTAATTGCGCTCGATTATGTAATTCCCGGCTACCGGGATATGAAAGTGGCAAAATATGTTTATCATAATATTTTTCAAAAAAATAATCTGAAAAAATTATACTCATATCCTGGCGCAAAAAAGCATGATAAATATTTAGAGAAAATAGGATTTAAAAAAACTGAATTAAACGGCGCGTCTGCGTATTGTCTTGAAGTAAACAAGAATTAATAAATTTAACAAAAAAATAAATCGGGGAAAAAAGGAAAAGGTTTTAGGGATGCGGATAAATAAAAAATCGGTTTTGGTTCTTTTTGTTTTCATTTTAGCGTTTTCATTTTTAAGCTGTTCAATTCTTCATACAATTCAAAACATGAGCCGGCTGAAGTTTAAGATAAGCGGAGTGAGCGGTATTAAGTTAAGCGGAATAGTCGTAGACGGTAAAAAAAGCGCAGACGATTTCCATCCAATGGACGCGCTCAAATTATTTCAGGGGTTCTCGAATAAAAAGATGCCTCTCCAGTTTACGCTAAATATTGCCGTAGAAAATCCGAACAACGGAAAAGGCGGATATCCGCGCACAGATATATATTTAAAATCATTCCCATGGAAATTATATATTGACGATAAAGAGATGCTATTTGGCAATATCGCTTCTCCAATTTATATACCGGGGGTAGGCGAAGCCACTGTTTTCCCAATCAATATAGATATAGACCTGTTACAATTTTTCGGCTTAAAAACATATAAAGAACTATTAAGTCTTGCTTTGCGTATGGCCGGAGCGCCAGGCAAACCTGTCGAAGTAAGATTAACGGCAAGACCCGTTGTTTCGACTCCGCTTGGAGACATATCTTATCCTGACGAAATAACTATTGTTAGTAAGGAATTTAAATAATATCTTTGGAACGTATTGATAAGTATCCTGTCTTTATAGCTATTAAAAAACAGTATGACGAAAAATTTTCGTTATACTGTTTAGTTTTTTGTGTGATGCTATAAAACAAACGACAGGATGAGGGCGTTAGCAATACATAGGATCAAACACTGTAAGAGTGTCATTATTAAAATACTGGAGTAGGTATGAAAACATGGGTTACTATTTGTTTCCTGGCTTTTCTCTTATCCTCTACAGAAATTCTAAATGCTCAAGCCAATTATGCAGTTTCTTTGCGCGCTGGATCGCAGGGAATAGGGGTCGAAGGAGTCCGTTCTATAACAGATAATCTAAATATTAGAGTCGGCGGATACTATTTCCATTATACTTATGACGGAGGGGGCGGGAGTCTTGAGTATAATTATTCTGCAAAAGTAAAATTCTTTTCTGTCGGCGGTTTTGCCGACTGGTTCCCCTGGGCTAATAATTTTAAAGTAACCGCCGGGCTTATCATCAATCTTAATAAAGGGGATATGGACGCCAGACCTTACAAGACCTATACTATAGGAGGCGATTTGTATACGCCCGAAAAGTTAGGGACGCTTAATGCAAAAATTACATTTAATTCAGTGGCTCCTTATTTAGGCGTAGGTTATGGGAACAGACTTATAGCCGGCAGCGGATTAAGATTTAGCGTAGACGTTGGAACTTATTACCAGGGAAGCCCAAGCGTTGCATTAACAGCAAATGGTTTAATTAAACCGTCAGCCGCGCCAGACCAGGAACAAAAGCTTGAAGATAATATTAATTGGTTCAAGTTTTACCCAATTGTCTCATTTGGTCTGTCATATAATTTTTAACTGGAGGGATTATGAAAAATTTTAAAAAGGCTATTCTGCTTTTGATCATTTCTCTTTCGGGTTTATTTTTTAGTTGTAAAATTGTAGACCCTACAGACGGGCTTCAGGTGAGGGTTACAAATATTGCCCGTCAAACTACTGTAGCTGTTGAAGTGCGCGATTTGCAATCCGGAAAAAGAATAGGAGCCGCGGCAGCTGAAAAAATTACAGTAACTTTTGACGGAGCAAATAAAAACGACGTCATTACTTTATCTAATCTACCAATTACAGAGATCACTGCGACAGACGGGATTTTAAACTTCGCTATAAACGACGATATTACTCCTACAACAGTTAAGCCGGTTGAGCTCATTCTAAATATTCAAAGCGGCAACTATAGCCCTGTAAGTAAAAAAATTACAATCACAGGGACTACAGCTAACAGCTTTCTTGTCGACATGCTCAAAATTAAAAACGAAACGGCTTTGCCTACAGGCGTTGCCACTGGTTCCAGCTCCGGTTCTGCGACTGTTTCTACAGGGTTAACTCAGCCGTTAGTAACATCTGCGCAAACTTCAACAAGCAATAGCGGCACGGTTACAATTCCTGCACAGACTGTTTTCAAAGATAAGAATGGCGCGGCGCTTTCTGGAAACGTAACTTCTTCCCTGTATTTTTTTGATCCCCATTCAGTTAATATTACAAATATTTTTCCCGGCGCGGCGACTGGATTTAATATAACTATGGATCAAACAATAGGGAGCGGCTCTTCAATTAAAAGCTCAACATTTTATCCAGTTAGTTTTGTTGAATTAACCCTGGCGGTAAACGGAACTTCAGTTTATTCATTTAATAGCGATTCACTTGTAGTTAATATGAAAATTCCAAACACTACAATTAATCCGGTTACCGGTTCTACTTACAAAGCCGGGGACGTAATAGGCATGTATTTATATAAGCCTCAAACGGGAATATGGAAAAAAATATCGGATTATTCCGTGCCGTCAGGTTTGTCTTCAGGCGGAAGAGATATTAGAAGCGTTCTGAAAAAAGCCAATGTAATTTTATCGGCGTCTAAAACAAATACGCAGGGCTCTCTTGCAAAAATACTTGATGAAACCCAAGGCGGAGTTTTTATTGTGCTTGGAACGCCAGGCTGTAATCTTGATAAAGGAGAAGGATACGTAATCAACAAATTATCGTTTGGTTCTTCGGCTTGTTTTGGCAATCAGGTAGACGTATTTATAAAAAATATAGATTCAACTATTATTGCCGGAACCGTTGGAGTGATTGGAACAGATAATGTTATAACTCTTGCAGTTCCGGTTAAAACTTGCAGCGATAAGGTTAATGTAAAAATCACAAAGCCTTCAAACCCCTCTTTTGTTTTTGTAGATCAGGTCGTCCCTCTACAAACTAACGTTACAGAGTATCCGGTAACAGCAACAAACCAAAGCGGCGGCGTGAATGTTCATGTTACTATAACAGGCAAATGTAAAGACGGCAAAACGCTTTCGAGCGCCAATAAACTACCAATCTGGATTTATAAAGACGACCAATGGCAATATGTTGGCGAAATTGTTGAAGGGCAGGTGACTATCAATTGTATTCAACTTGGAGTATCTTATAAATACAGAACAAAATGGGAAGATAAATATGTCCCGTCAGACACAGCGACTCCAGAAACCCACACTGCAACTTCTACAAATGAAGCGGTAGAGTTTACAATAGACGATCCGTCTCTGTGTAATTAAAGATGCGTTAATTAATCAGCCGGAGAAATTTTTCCGGCTGAAGATTATAAATGTTATCCATATCAGCGAGGTAGTTTGGATGAAAACAGTAGGCGATATTCTAAAAAAGAAAGGCGATCGTATCTGGTCGGTTACGCCAGAAACAAAAGTATATGACGCTTTACAGCTCATGGCTCTAAAAGAAATAGGAGCCGTGGTAGTTATTAAAGACGATGATCTAATTGGCATTATGTCTGAGAGAGATTATGCAAGAAAAGTAATCCTTTTCGGCAAGTTCTCTAAAGATGTTTCAGTTGGAGAAATTATGACGACAAATGTAATTAAAGTAGCTCCATCTCAAAGCATTGACGAATGCATGTTATTAATGACTAATAAAAAAATTCGCCATTTGCCTGTTATGCACGATGGTCTGCTGACGGGTATCATTTCAGTTGGAGACGTGGTTTCCGCAGTCATTTCGGAAAAAGAGAGCGTGATTACGCAGCTAGAAAATTATATTTCCGGAACTCCATAAACTGGCTGTCAGTTAGAATATTTAATCGTTGCTGACGTCGATTTCAACCGGAGCTGGATTCAGCCTCCTATGGAATAAAAGCGTAATTAATAAACCCAAAGAACAACCTATTATAACTGAAAGAACCCGCTCTAATACAGTCTCCCACGAAGGCAGACTTGTAAGTCCATCGTGATGCAGCATAATTATAATTACGGCCGCAAGGGAAGAACGGCTGCCTGCCATAGCTTTAAATAAATAACAAAAACTTATTGCCATAACAAAAGCTAAAGTAAGAGTATAAAGATTAGGCATGCCTAACAAAAGACACAACAGACTTGCGGCGCTCCCCGCGAGGTTCGCCTTAATGCGTGTAAACGCTAATGGCAGAGCTTCTTTGCTGTCTGGCGATAAAACAAGCACAACGGAAATAAGGCACCAGCTTATATCTGTAAAACCGGTTATGTAAGATAAAATAAATACTATTATTCCCCCTGAAACGCACTTTGCTATGTAAAGCAGCAATTGATTTGTTTTTACTTTCATTGAATACAGTAGCTTCCCAATTTATTACAAATTATAATCAGCGCATCTTTTCATTGACGTAATATCTCGTCCAGTCAAACACATCGCATAATTTAACAATATAAAATATTGTTAAATTAAGTCAAGTCGGTTGACTTAAATAATGTCATTTTAGCATCGTGGAAAATAAAATGCCTTTTTTTTAAAAAAGTACTTGCGCGATAAATAGTATTCTGCTATTTTAAAACAATACAAAACGAAAGTATATGATAGCAAAAGATACTTCGTCAATGTAGAAACGAAATCATTGGTTAGCTGTTCCAAATAAATATGCGCAAAAGTGATAATATATTATATCAGATTACGATATAACAAAACAAAAGATAGAAAACGAAACAATAAATTGTATTTTTTCTAAACTTAAATTATTTACGCAACAATGGAAACAATGGAAACAATGGAAACAATGGGAGGCTGCTATTTTTAGCGAAGAACAAAAATTGAAAATTTTGCCGCTCTTACTCAAAAAAAGAAGAGTATTAAAAAATACTTTATGCAAAATATTCAAAACTGCATCTGCAACTATTACAGTATATGCGCAGCGTTTTATAAAAGTTTTTCGTGGGGATATTATATCCGGGGCTTTAGAAAACAAAATACGCATACGCAAAAACAAAATAGTATTTCCAAACGAAAAAAAACAAATAACTTTTAGGACGACGGTTTTAGCTTGTATTAAGTAATCAAAAAGAAGGATTTGCTTGAATACTTCTTTATCTGGAAAATAATTAACTATAAATAAATAAGAGGAGCGTAATATGTTTTTAGGATTAAAAAAATACCACCTGGCTTTTTTAGTGGCATGTCTATTCTTTTTTGGCTTTACTGGCGGGAACAAAAAACAAACAGGAACGTATCCGGAATTAGGACAGCCAAGTCTCCTTGTAGAAGGAACTCCTGGCAAATGGGACGAGAAAAAAGTTCACACATTTTCAATTGTTGAAGCTAACAAAGACGGTTATAAATATTGGGGTTACTACGGCTTAGACCATTATACAGATCCTGCTGAAACAAGAAAAGGCGGTTTAGTAAGAAGCAACGATCTTGTTAACTGGGTAAAATATGAAGGAAATCCAGTAATACCAAACGATTGCCGCTGGCCTACCGCAGTTATTGACAAAGGCGTTTTTAACGTTTTTTATGCCGAGTATACTCCTGAAATTATGAGCCGAATTGTAAGAGTTACAAGCAAAGACGGAATTCATTTTGGCGATAAAGAAGTAATCGCTCCTTTTGAAAAAGGGCTGCAGAATCAAAATCCTTTCATCTATTTCAATAAAGCGGATAAAAAATATTACTTGTTTTATTATCATGGCAGAGAGCTTGGCGACAGTACAGATAACCATTGGGATATTATGGTTAAATCTGCTAAAGATATCAGTAAATTAAAAGACGCTAAACCAAAACTTATCATGACGTCCAAGTTTACTATTGCAGCTCCTTCAGTAGCGTTTTACAATGGCAAATACTATTTGCTAATTGAAGCTTTCCATCCTAATAAATGGGACGCTAAATGGGTTACGCTTGGTTATGAATCTAAGTCGATTGATAAAGGATACAAAGAAGTCGGCAATAATCCGGTCTTAAAAGATGACGACGCTTGCGCGTTTCAGTATGTGTTAAAAAATAATCTTTATGTAACATATTCGCATCGCGTTGATTATAAAAATAACGACTGGATATTAAATATCAGAAAGGCGGAAAAATGAATAAATTCCTTGAGGAAATATTAGAACAGCCCAAATCCTTACAGGATACTCTAGATTTTTATCTCCACGGCGAGGGAAGGGCTGATATTGAAAACATATTAAAAATATGGAAAAGTAAGAAATTTGAACAGATTGTTTTCACAGGCATGGGAAGCTCTTTTTTCGCTTCCCAGGCTGCTGTGTGCCTGCTCAATAAATACGGAATTAAAGCCTTTGTAATTAATTCAGGCGAACTGTTGCATTATCAGCTGCCATTAATACAAGCCGACACTTTGCTGATTTGCGTTTCGCAATCGGGCGAAAGCTATGAGGCGGTTAAAATTCTTGATGCAATTCCGGAAGACGTAGTTTGTATTGGGATTAGCAACGAAGCCGATAGCGCTCTTGCTCAAAAAACAAAAGCCTGTCTGTTGAGCAAAGCCGGTCCGGAAGAAATGACTTCTACAAAAACATTTGTTTCTACTTTATTGGTTCTGAATATTTTTGTTCTGGCTATGGCAAACGATTTAACTGAAGCTAAAATTGAAGGGATAAAAAAGCTTGCAGAACAGGCAGATTCAATAATAAAAACAAAAGAAGAATGGCTTGCTCCGGCATCGGAGTTTTTAGGTCATCCGGCCTTTGTACAGTTAATTGGCCGCGGCGAGACTTTTGCTTCAGTCCAGCAAAGCGCATTAATGTTTAAGGAAGGCGCAAGAAATCCTGCGTCTGGTTTATTGGGCGGCGAGTTCAGACATGGTCCGTTAGAAATGGTAAAGAAAGGTTTTAAAGCTATTATATTTGCCCCGGAAGGAAGTACTTATCAACAGAGCATAAAATTAGCGGAAGATATTATAAGATTTGAAGGTCAAGTAATTGTTATAACTAATAGCGTCTCTGCAATAAAAAATGATAATGTATTCACAATACGCGTTCCTGAAACGGAAGAATATTTATTCCCAATTCTTAGCGTAATACCTGTACAGTTCCTGGTTAATGAATGGGCTTTATCAAACGGAATGGAACCAGGTAATTTTACTCGCGGAGCAAAAGTAACGGTTACCGAATAAGCAGGTAAAAAAAAGTATTATAGTTCGGGTTACTATAGTAAGTAATAAGTAGTCGTTCCCAGCAGCAGTTGTAGCGGCTGGGAGCATTATTTATTTTATTAGCTGAAGAAAAAAAAATTAGCAATAATAAAGACTTTAGTTTTGCAGAATGGTTTTCTTATAATGCGAATAGAACTTAAAAAAATAATATATACAGATAATATTTATTGGATATAAAACTGAGGATAAAATGGATCAAAAAGCGATTATAGGGGTTGACGTAGGCGGAACAAAAATAATGACCGGAGCTATTACTCCGGAAGGTAAAATAATAGGAAAGCCTT
The DNA here is from genome assembly GCA_002307295.1 of Ignavibacteriales bacterium UBA1304. GTDB lineage: Bacteria > Bacteroidota > Ignavibacteria > Ignavibacteriales > Ignavibacteriaceae > UBA1304. Next base: position 47,775 of record DBTY01000004.1, on the reverse strand, counting down.
TTACAATTCCAACCGGAGGAACCGATAAAAAGGAAGCGATTCTCGGTAGAATATTTGAATCAATAGACTATACATTAAAAGAAAATAATTTATCAGCGCAAAATGTTTCTGGCATTGGCGTAGGTTGCACGGGACCGCTGGACGTTAAAAACGGAAAGATTCTTGAATGTCCGCAACTGCCTGATTTGCATTTTTATCCGTTGAGAGATGCAATACAGGATAAATATAAAATTCCTGTTGAACTTAATAACGACGCTAACGCATTAATTCTTGGCGAAAGTCTTCTAGGAGCAGGCAGAGGCAACAATACAGTATTGGGGTTTACGCTAGGCACTGGATTGGGCTGTGCAATAGTGATAAACAAACGGCTTCATCTTGGATCTACTGAATCGGCGGGCGAAGTATGGATTTCGCCGTATAAAAATGAAACCATTGAAGACGTAGTCTCCGGCGCAGGAGTAAGCAAGCTTTATCATAATCTTACAGGAAAGAAAATATCTTCAAAAGAGATTGCTGAAATTGCAAGAGCGGGAAATCAGGAAGCTATAGCTGTCTGGAAAGAATTTGGCAAAGCTGTTGCTTTTGCAATGTCCTGGTCTGTTAATTTAATTGATCCAGACGTAGTGATTCTTGGCGGATCAATTGCAAATGCGCTTGATCTTTTTAGCGAATCAATGGAAGAAAATCTGCGCAAGCAAATTTGTCCGGTTCCTGCAGGAAAACTTATAGTAGTACGCGCAGAGCTTGGCGACTATGCCGGCTTTATTGGCGCGGCTAGTTTAATACTTCAAAATAATTTCTAATGGTTAGTAGAGAGCTATATAATTAGGGAAGGTTTTTATTTGCGGCATAAGCTCTGTTGGCTTTCCAATAGTCGGCTCTTATGCTGCAAATAGAATTTTCACTGGCGGAAAAAGAATCAGTGAATAAATAACAGTTATTACATTTATTAACTTATAAAAATCTAAATGAAAAAAAGAGGATTTTTAGTTCTTTTTATTTTAGCATGTTTCGGCTCAGGCTGTAAAACAATAAGCTATGATAATAATGAAAACACTGGGGTAGAGGAAAAACTTCTACCGGCGGATGATAATAAAATCTATCATGCCGCTTTTCCGGGGTTAGGCGCGCCGGAAGACGGCGTAACTACTGAAAAAATGTCCTCCTTTGAAACCCTTGCAGGGGAAAAAATTACCTGGGTTTACTTCTCAAACAACTGGTTTAACGGCGTAATAAAATTTCCTAAAGAAAACGTCAAGACAATTCACAAATACGGCTCGGTTCCTTTTATTCGTCTAATGCCAAGAGCGAGTTACGAACAAAATCCTCCAGACCCAATATTTACAATGCAAAAAATTATCGACGGCTTGTTTGACGCAGATTTAATTCAATGGGCGGACGACGCTAGAGATTGCGGAGTTCCGCTGCTTGCAGAATTTGGAACAGAATGTAACGGTCAATGGTTTAGCTGGAACGCCGCCTTCAACGGAGCGAACAGCAAAGCTATTTATGGCGATCCTGAATTGTATGACGGTATGGAAAGATTCCGCGACGCATACAGGCACATAATAGATATAACTAAAAAAGAAGGAGCTACTAATATTACATGGTTTTTCCATGTTAACGCTCCCGGCGATCCGTCGACTGACTGGAACACGATGAAAGGATATTATCCTGGCGATAACTATATAGACTGGATTGGTCTCAGCGTCTATGGCGCACAATCGAAAGATGAAAAATGGAGAAGCTTCCAAAGTATATTAGACAGCAGCTGGACTGAAATTTCGACAATCTCTGCAACTGGCAAACCGATTGCTATACTTGAATGGGGAACAATTGAAAATCAAATGGCAGATGGAAAAGCTGAATGGATAACCAGCGCTATAAACCTTATAAAAGAAGGGGGGAAGTATTATCCTTATATAAAAGCGCTCAGTTTTTGGCACTCAAGTTTTAGCCAAACCAATTTACGAATTGATTCTTCGCCTCAATCGCTTAAGGCATATCAATCAGGAATAAGCGACAGCATATTTACAAGTAAACCAAAGTTTTCTAAGTGATACTATTAAACAACAACCATTAATTAAATCTGAGGTAAGCATATGAGCAAAAAATTTACAATGTGTTCTTTATTAATGCTGACCGTGATTGCGTTTTCCCTCTGGAGCCCGGTTTTATACGCCGGCTTAGGAGGAAAAATTGCAGGAAAAGTAGTAGACGTAGAGACCGGAGAAGCATTATTAGGAGCTAATATTGTTGTCGAAGGTCAAAGTCTGGGCGCCGCTACAGATATAAACGGCGAGTATTTTATTCTCAATGTTCCGCCCGGAACTTATTCATTAAAAGTATCAACAATTGGCTATACTTCAAAAATAATATCGGGCGTAAGAGTAAACGTTGATAAGACGACAAAAATAGACATATCGCTTAAGAGCTCAGTAATTGAAACAAAAGCGGTGACTGTCAGAGCTGCAAGAGAAGTGGTAAACCTTGACGTTTCAGGAACGCGTTCAAACCTGACAGTAGAGGAAATTCAAGCGCGCCCGGCAACAGCTATGCAGGAAGTTTTAGCTATGCAGCCAGGCGTTGCAATCAGCCATTCGGCGCAGAATGGAACAGGCCTTTCAATCCGCGGCGGCGGCGTAGATGAAACCGGATTTCAGATGAACGGAATCTCATTGAAAGACCAGACGACAAACGTTGCGTTTATGGAGCTTCCGCAAAGCGCAATAAAAGAAATTCAGATTCTTACCGGAGGATTCAGCGCTGAATATGGCGGCGTAAGATCGGGTATTGTAAACGTTATTACTAAAGAAGGAAGTTTAACCGAATACGAAAACTCAATCGATGTAAAAATTACGCCTGCCCAACAGAAACATTTTGGTCCAAGCGCCTATGATAAAAATGGACGCATTTGGCAGGTATTTGCGGGCGCTAAAGCTTTTACTGGAACAACAGCTTCGGACGTTGCAGAATTTGATAAAACAAACGGCGCGTCCGGTTATCCGTTTGAGTTTAGAGGATGGAACGCGATTGCTGCGGATTTAATTAAAGACGGCAATCCAAATAACAATTTAACTCCTCAGGAAGCATTAGACCTTTGGAAGCGTCAGCACAGGCCAATTGCATATGGCAATAAGCCGGATTATGATATTGACGCGAGCTTTAGCGGACCAGTTCCTTTTTCTATTTTTGGTAAAAAAGTTTCGTTTCTTGCGGCAGTTAAATTGCAGGATCAGCAATTTCCTTATCCATTATCAAGAGACGGAGAAATCACTCAGGTTTATCTGGGCAAACTTACAACGCAGTTGACAAAAGAATTAAAACTTTCTGTTGATAACGTTTACGGTTTTAAAAAAGGATGCTCAATTGGTTCCTCTGACGATATAGGAGTTATTAGCGGAAGCTTCTGGGGTCCGGTTGCCGCTACAGCAGGCGGCGCAAGGTCGTCTATCGAGTCGGCCGCTAATGCGTTTTCATATTCGTCTATGTATAATCAGGGCGCGTCAAGTTTAAGAGACGATTATATGTACAGATTAAACGCGGAATTAACTTACGTTTTTAGCCCAAGCACATTTTCAACTTTCAGATATCAATATGGCCGCAACTGGGTAAGTTCCGGTCACATGAGCGAACGCAGTTCTGCAAACGCTTATCAGATTGGCGATAAATGGTACGATGAGACTCCGGAAGGATGGTCCTCGTCTTTAGGCTCTTACGATCTTACAAAAACATTTGCTATGCAGGGGGGCGGCGAAAGATATAACCGCTCAAACAACTGGTTCCACACTTTGCAATTAGACGTAACTTCTCAGTTGGATAGATACGATCAGGCTAAAGCCGGAGCAGGAGTAACATTTTCAACAATCCATACAAGAAGCGCAGTATTCTGGCTTCCTACTTATGAGACCTATGAATCGACTCCGTGGTTTTGGCAGCATTGGGACGCTAACCCTACAACTGGTTACCTGTATGCTCAGGATAAACTTGAATTTGAAGGGATGATTGCCAATGTAGGTTTAAGAGCCGATTTTATGGATCCTAATTCAAATTGTTACCAATTATCATCTGTTTATGACACGTACTATAATCCTCAAAATTTTAGCGTAGGCACAACTAACGATGTATGGTTCACTTCTAAAAAAACTGAAAAAGCAGAAGTAAAAGTTAAACTTCAACCTCGCGTTGGCGTTTCTTTTCCGGTATCGCATGTTGGGAAAATTTATTTCAATTATGGCCATTTCTATCAGGCGCCCGATTATTACAGAATGTATTCTCCCGGCGTAACAAGCGGCGGATCGGCTGGATTCCTGGTTCCAAACCCTAATCTTGATTGGCCGCGTACTATTCAGTATGAAATCGGTTACGAACATTCTCTTGCAGACATGTTTTTAATTCGCGCAGCAGGTTACTATAAAGATATCTCTGGCCAGTTTATGATGGTGGAAGGAATTGACTGGGACGAAACAGTAAAGAATGAAATATGGACTAATAATGAATACGCTGATATCAGAGGCGTTGAATTAAGCTTTAATAAGCCTTACGGCGATTATGTTACATTCTGGACTAATTTCAATTATCAGGTAAGCACAAGCGGCGTAACTTCGCTAAACATAATTTACGAAAACCCAATTAAAGCTGAAGAACAAAAATATAATGTTACAAAAGTAGAACCGATTCCTTCAATTAGTTATAGCGCGGGAATAACCTTGACTATGCCAGACGAATGGGGGATAGCTACAGGGCTTTCTGCAACAATACTTTACTCTTTTGACGATGGCGGTAAAACGCTGTTTAACCCTGAGGCTCCTACCGATCAGCAACATTATATTGAATGCGCAAATTATACTAATACTGATCTGCAGATACAGAAAAGCTTTACAGTGAATTCAAAACAATTTGAGATATATGTAAATATATTTAATCTGTTCGACCAAAAACATTTGTATACCGGCGGCTTTACTCAGGCCGAATATCAAAATTATAAAAACTCTCTTAAAGTGCCGTGGGGCGTTGGAGATAAAAAAGGAAACGACAAATGGGGAGATTATCCGCATGACGGCAAACAGACGAATATTGATATTGGATGGAGGAATTGGAATCAATTTCTTAATCCAAGATCTATCGATATCGGAATCAGATTTAAGTTATGATTTTAATAAAGGAGAAAACAATGAAATTTAAAATAGAATACATATTCTTTATTCTCTTAACGGGTATTTTCATTCTAACTCAAAAACCGGTTATGGGACAGGTGGCGAACATTGATATTGGCAATTACCAATTGGAATGGCATAATAATGCGCAGTTTGTAGGGGGCGGCTACTCTAGCTCAAGTTTTACAGGCGTTTGGCCGGGCGGATGGTATAAAAGAGGCACTATCGGCTGGCTTGGCGTAGGCTGCGGTTATGATAAATTAATTAAGTTTAGAAATGGAATTGATGCGACTGCCGGTTTAGATACTATAAGTCACGAAATTGAGTATGCTCCTGAAGTTGACGGAACGGTCAGTCCAATTCAGGAAATCAGAAAATTTCAGCCTCCAAGCGTTGTCGTAGACGGCAAGCCTTCTAAGCCGTATAAAGGGACTGTTGATAAAACAATTCCGTCTTCAATGATGGTGGAAAGTGTTTCTAAAACAGGGTGGGGACGCGGCGGAAGCTGGTTTAAAATTAAAGTCTATGCTTTTGATAATCCTAATTTTTCTGACTTTGTGATTTTAGACTATACGATGATTGAGAAAATGAATTTTACTAAAGAAAATAATAATGCTAATGGACCGACAAATCAGACTATCCGCCAATGGTTTAGTCCAATCATTGGTTTTAACCCTACTCAATACGGGTTTGAACAATACGGCGAAGGATTTGAATTGGCGGATACATGGAGCGATTATATAGTCAGACCATCGCAATTAGTTCCTGCAGGAACTTCAGCTCGCGATTCTCTAATTATTTCTTATGCTTGCGATTCAAATGATCCGAGGTTAAACGGGGGAGTCCCTTCAAATTTTGGCGATCCTTTATCGGACGGCGAACTTGTCTCTACCGCTTACGTTGGCATGACTACTTTATATGCAGACAAAGCGGCTAATGAAAAAGTTGACGACATCACTCAACCGATGAATGTTATTACCGGGCATATAGACGATTTATGGAATTGGGAAGGCGAAGGTCTTATTTATGACTGGGCAACAACGCCTGGCCGCTTAAGCAATACGCATGGCTCTCCATGGGAGGTTAATCCCGATATAGCTTATACTGACTTAGCCAGAATGTCTTATCAGTGGGTCGGTCCTTATGATATGACTTATAACGATTCCGTACATTTTGTAATTGCGTTAGGCGCAGGCGGGCTTGATGCGGCAAAAGCTGTTCAACTTGGCGTTGACTGGAAAGCGGGTTTGTATACCGACACGCAAAAAGATTCAGCAATTGCCACTGGACTCGACTCTTTATTTAACACATTGGATAAAGCTAAATGGGCCTGGAATAATTTTCAGAAAACAGGCGACTTCGGCATCCCATGGACTCTTCCGGCTCCAGATCTAAACGTTACTTCAGGTCCAGGCTGGAATATAATTTCCTGGAATTATCCTGAATCTAACATGTACAACAACGTTAAAACCGGCGAAGATGATTTTAAGGAATGGAGAGTATATCAAAAGAGAGGCGATTATCTTGTAGATCATCCGGACGATAAAGGCTTTTACGATTATCATTTAATCTATTCCACTACTGACAGAAATAACCGGACGTATAATGACACTTCTGTTATTAGAGGAATTACATATCACTATTATGTTACGGCTGTTAATAAGGCGGGGATCGAAGGAAGTAAATTTTCTAATCGTACTTTATACGGTGCGTCTTCATTTTTAGCGGGTTCTACGAATTCAAAAAAAGTAAAGATAGTCCCAAACCCTTATATATCAAATGCGGGAGCAATGAATTTTTCAGACCCTAATGAAATTAAATTTTTTAATTTGCCACCATATTGCACATTGCGAATTTACAACGAAGTTGGCGACATCATAAAAACAATCCGCCATTCTTCCGGTTCCGGAGATGAAACCTGGGATCAGTTGACCTCTGCGCACCAGTATGTTACCAGCGGAGTATATATACTTTCCGTGCAGGACGCTAAAGGGTTAGATGGAAAAAGCCTGGAAGGGAAAAACTATAAATTCGTAATTGTACGATAGGCAAAGGAGTTTAAAAATGAATAAAATAAAAACTAAAATACTATATGCAGTCATAGCATTTATCGTAGGCTCTGGAACGCTTTCCGCACAGGTAGACGTAAATAAAATGGCGCAGTCAGGAATGAAGTTCCTTTCTGTTTCAGTTGGAGCGCGCGGCGTTGCAATGGGCGACGCTTTTGTTGCAATTGCCGATAATGCGGAAGCTATGTTTTGGAACCCTGCGGGGATGACAAGGACAAATAAACAAATAGATGTTGCAATAGGTTATAATAAATGGATAGCCGATATCAGTCATCAGTATATTGGCGCAGTTTATAATGCCGGTAACATTGGCTCGTTCGGAGTTCAAATGATATATGTAGATTATGGCGATCTTGACGGAACCAGAAGAAGCGATTCTGATCCAAACGGCTACATAGAGACAGGAACATTTTCGCCGAGCGCTTATGTAATAGGCCTGTCTTACGCTAAAGCTATAAGCGATAAATTTTCATTTGGCGCAAATCTAAAATATGTCAGGCAGGATTTAGGCGCAGGCTACGTTTCAACTGGAACGACAACTGAAGAAAATAAATTAGTAGATAATAAATTAGGCGAGTTCGCGCTCGATTTTGGCACGCTCTATTATACGGGCTATAAAGATCTCCGTCTTGCAATGAGCATAACTAATATGTCGCTTGAAAAAGGTTTTATTAAAGAGTCTTTCCCTTTGCCAATTGCTCTTAAGTTTGGAGTGGCGATGGATATACTGAAGGCGTTCGATATAAACCCGATTCATCGTTTTACTGTTGCAATAGATGGAATTCACCAGCGCGATTATACGGAAAGAATTCATATTGGCGCAGAATATATGTTTGATAATATGGTAGCGTTCAGGATTGGTTACAAAACTAATTATGACGAAGATCATTTTGCGACAGGTTTAGGACTTAGAGTAATGGATGCATTAAGAGTAGATTACGCTTATAGTCCATTCAGCAGATTAGAAGCTGTTCATAGAATATCCCTTGGTTATGAATTATAAAACCGAATGGATTATATTTGACAATTATTTTACAAAACCAAAACAATAATAATGTGAGGTTAATTAAATGAAAAAAAAGAATTACGCTAAAAAGATATACATTGCCGCAGCGTTATGCATAATAACGGCAGCAAGCTTTGTGTTTGCTTCGTGCAAAGACGGTCCGGTATTTAACGATCCAAACCCTTCCGGGTTAGCGGCTCCAGTTATAAATTCAATTGAACCAGCGTCTGGTTTGCTAAATGATACTGTTACAATTACCGGCTCTGGCTTTAATACAAATACGGATTATAATTTTGTTTCTTTTACTAATGACGTAGGGACGGTTGTATCTGCAAGCGCTACGGAATTAAAAGTAAAGCTGCCGGGAATTGTAAATACGGCTGTAAAAGCAAAAGTTGCAGTTAAAGGCTCGTTATACTGGAGTAACGGCGTTGATTTCCAGTTTAACGATACTACGACGGTTACGCCATAATTTAGCTCTGCATTAAAAAGCTAAGTTAAATTAGAAGCTGTATTCAGTATGCTGTGTGAAATAACTAAGGTACAATATTGATCCAGAGGAGATACCTGCTTATTCAGACAGCATACGAAAATATATGATCGCGCTTTTTATGCTAAGTTGAAGAGCGCAACGCGAATTATATAATCTGAACAAATAGGATAGATAACTAAACTCAAAAAAAATGTAATACAGTATGATAAGAATAAACAGACTTCCGCTTTTATTAGTAATTATAATAATACAACTTTTTACATTGCCTTCGTTTGCGGGTTCAAAGGAAGGGGATGTGCTTTTGCAGACCTGGCGGTTAAAATCGTCATTGTTAATAACCGAAAGCGGAGAAAGTATTTCCGTTAGCAATTTTAAGGAAGACGGCTGGTATCCTGTTACAGTCCCTTCAACTGTGTTAAGAGCGTTAGTTAAAAATGGAGTCTATCCCGATCCCCGAATCGATATGAATAACTATAAAATACCCGACGTATCGGATTCATTCAATATCAAAAACGACCTTGCAAAATATAGCTATCTCCCAGGTAAGCAAAATCCATTTAAAGACCCTTATTGGTTCAGGACGGAGTTCGCTATTCCTGATTCGCAAAAAGGAAAAACAGTCTGGTTGAATTTCAAAGGGATCAACTATCGCGCGGAAGTCTGGCTTAACGGAAAGAAAATCGCAACTCCAAACGAAATGGCGGGGATGTTTCAGCGGTTTAAGTTTAACGTTACTGATTATATAAAGAATGAAGGACAAAATTATTTAGCGGTTAAAATATTCCAGGTAGATAATCCTGGAACGCCGGGAACGCAAAAGGAAGTGTTTGGCGAAACCCGAAACCATGCCGAGGATATATTTAAAGACGTTACTCTTAAAATATCCGGCGGCTGGGATTGCGCTTTGCCTGTGCGCGATAGAAACATGGGAATATATGAAGACGTATACTTAAGTTTTACAGGCGCAGTAGATATAATAAATCCATATATAGTAACCGATCTGCCTTTGCCTGATACTACAACTGCGGACATTAAAATAAGCGCAGAACTTGTTAATACAACAAACGCTCCAATTTCAGTAACTCTAAAAGGGAAGATAGATTTAATACGGGAATTTGACTTTATAAGCTATACAAAAAAGTTTACGAATAAATTTGAAAGCGTTGCTTTTGAAAAAAAAGTTGATGTTCCGGCTAAAGGAACTATGACTGTAAAATTTAACGAAGAAGAATTTCCACAGCTCAAAATAAAAAATCCGCTCTTATGGCGTCCAAACGGCTATGGCGAACAATACCTGCATAATCTTGAACTCACTGCAATTATAGATAATAAAATATCTGCGTTAAAAAACACCTCCTTTGGAATAAGAAAAATTACAAATACCATAAAAGAATTAAACGGCGAAAATGGAAGAGTATTTTATGTAAATGGTCAACGCGTATTTTGCCGCGGCGGATGGATTCAGCCGGATTTGCTTTTGGATATGGACACAAAGCGTATTTACGATGAAGCAAGATTGCTGGCAAACGCTAACGTGAATATGATTGCAAATGAGGATATGCCTTCGCCAAAAGAAGAATTTATGGACGCTTGCGATAAATATGGTCTTATGCTCTGGCAGGTATTTTATCAGTGCTGGACTGCCGTTCCCGGCACGCCTACGGCTTATTATCCTTTGGATCATTATCTGGCAATTAAAAACGCTAATGATATTATTCTGCGTTACAGAAATAATGCAAGCCTTGTATTGTGGTGCGCTGCTGTCGAATCGACCGTTTGCCCGGATTTATATATGGCTCTAAAAAGCAGTCTGAAAAATTATGATACTACAAGACCATTCCTTACAACAAGCGGCGTGCTCTGGGATTTAAATTTAACGCCTTATGTAAATAACGATTTACCCGTTGGACTTTCCGACGACGGCGAACCGCAATGGCATTGGCGTCCAGAGCCGACTTATTTTGACGTTATACGAAGCGTAAAATTTCAGATGTTTCGTTCAGAGCTTGGGCAGCCTGCGGCGCCTGTTTTAAGCACAATAAAGAAATTTATTAAGAATCCGGGGCAGGATAAAAGCAATAAACTTTTTCCGTTAGATAGCGTATGGGCAGAGCATGGCGCGTGGGATAGCGACGACTTTGCGTATAAAGGCTACCATGAAGTAATAAGCAAACGCTATGGCTCTTGCTCAACAATTGAGGATTACGCCCGCAAGGCTCAGTATATAAATGCGGATGGCTATCGGGCAATGTATGAAGCCGCTAATCATAGGATGTGGGATATTACTAGCGGAGTTATGCTGTGGAAGCTTAACGATTGCGCTCCTTCAATATTGTGGCAGATATACGACTGGTACCTTAATCCAAACGCTGCTTATTATTATGCTAAGAAAGCCTGCGAACCTTTGCATATCCAAATGAACGCAAATGACGGAATGGTATCGGTGATTAACAGACTGCATAAAGAATTAAAAAATATAATTGTTGAGGCAAAGCTTTATGATTATAATCTGAAGCTTAAATGGGAAAAGAGCAAAACAGTTAATGTTGGCGAAGACAGATATTTTGAAACTTTTGAAATACCTAAGCTAAACGATTTAACGACAGTATATTTTGTAAAGTTAGAACTAAAGGATGAAAAAGGGAAAAACCTTTCATCAAACTTTTATTGGCTGTCGTCAAAAAATCCTTCGGAAATGTCGGATCTGGCAAATGCAGAAAATCCAAAATTAAAAGTAAAATATAAAATTGAAGAATCAGAAAACGAATATATAATTAAAGTGAAGTTGAAAAACGCTTCTGATAAACTTTCCTTTTTTAATAGATTAGCTGTAATGAAAAAAGAAAAGAACGAAGAAGTTTTGCCTACATTCTGGGAAGATAATTTTATAACATTATTCCCGGGCGAAGAAAGAAACATTATGGCTCGTCTTGCAAAAAGCGACGTAGAAAATGAAACTCTAACAGTGACTGTGAATGATAATGACTAAACTCAATTCCAATAAATAATTACGAATGTCTTCCTGAGCGAAGTTGTAGGATGAAGTTATTGCGGATAGTAAATAAATAATTGTTTAGCATAACGATATTAAATAAAAGGCGTTATAATATGAAAATTCAAAAATTGTTTTTGCTTGCCTTATTATTGATTGTAAGCCAGCGTTTAAATGCAATTACAGAAACGGAAATAAAATCTGGAGGAGTTTTGCTTAAGGACTGGAGCTTAAAATCGTCGTTGTTAGTAAAAGAAACCGGGGAGAAAATTTCTACAGGCGAATTCAAAGAAGAAAACTGGTTTCCTGTAACAGTCCCGACAACCGTGCTAAACGCTTTAGTGAAAAACAAAGTTTATCCCGATCCCCGTATTGATTTAAACGATTATCTGATCCCCGACGTATCAGATACGTTTAATATGAAAAACGACTTAGCGAAATACAGCTATCTGCCCAATAAACAAAATCCATTTAAAGACCCGTATTGGTACAGGACAGAATTTATAATTCCGGAAAACGAAAATAGTAAAACAGTATGGCTTAACTTTAACGGGATTAATTACCGCGCTGACGTTTTTGTAAATGGGACTAAAATTGCAGACGCTAAAACAATGGCCGGGATGTTTCAGCGGTTTAAATTTGATATTTCAAAATATGTAAACCGTAAAGGCAAAAATTATTTAGCAGTAAAAATATATCAGGTAGATCATCCGGGAACTCCAAATCCAGGCGTGCAAAAACAGGTGTTTGGAGATACAAGGAAATTCACAGAAGACTTATTCAAAGACGTTACTCTTAAAATATCCGGCGGCTGGGATTGCGCCCCAGTAGTTCGCGATCGTAATATGGGCATTTATCAGGATGTTTTTTTAACTTTCTCTAATGAAGTCGACATAATAAATCCTTTTATAACTACAAAGCTCCCTTTGCCGGATACTACGCGGGCTAATATTACGATCACAGCCGAACTTGTTAACTCAAGCGATAAACCGCAGAAAGGAATACTAAAAGGGAAAATAAATTTTCTAACTGAATTGGATATGATAAGTTATAAAAAGAAATTCTCCGGGAGTATGGAAACGGTAACGTTTGAAAAGGAAGTTGAAATACCGGCAGGAACTACTATTGCGGCAGGTTTCAGTTACAATGATTTTGAGCAGCTTAAAATTAAAAATCCTCATCTGTGGTATCCAAACGGATATGGCGAACAATACCTGCACAACCTTGAACTTAGTTTCGTAATAGACGGAAAAGAATCCGCTAAGAAAAATACTCTGTTTGGAATAAGAGAACTAAGCAATACTATTAAGGAATTAAAAGGAGAACATGGCAGAGTATTCTATATAAACGGCAAACGCGTATTTTGCCGCGGCGGATGGCTGCAGCCTGATATTTTGCTTGATATGAATACTAAAAGAATCTACGACGAAGCAAGACTTCTTGCAAACTCAAATGTGAACATGGTAGCTACCGAAGATATGCCTTCGCCAAAAGAAGAATTTATGGAAGCCTGCGATAAATACGGCTTAATGCTTTGGGGCGTATTTTATCAGTGTTTTACTTTTGTGCCGGGTACGCCAACGGCTGAAAATCCATTGGATCATGAACTTGCGACACAATGCTCGCGAGATATAATTAAACGATACAGAAACAGCCCGTCTCTTGTTCTCTATTGCGGCGCTGTAGAGGTAGTTCCGGGAGAAGACTTATATAAAAAACTTGTCGCGGTTGTTAAAGAATTAGATACGACGCGCCCTTTTATTCCGGCTTCAAGTATCTGGTGGGATTGGGAGAAGCTAACTCCATATATTAAAAACGAACTCCCGCTCGGAGTAACAGATCACGAAGACCCGGATTATACATGGTATCCGCTTCCTTTTTATTTTACTAAAATACTTGAAGTTCGTTTGCAAATGTTCCGAGACGAACTTGGAGTCCCTACAGTACCAATGCTAAGTAGTCTTAAAAAATTTGTATTTAAGTTAGGCGAAGATAAAAAAAATCCTTTGTTCCCGTTAGATAGCGTTTGGGCTGAGCATGGAGCGTGGGACGGCGACGGTTACGCATATAAGGCTTATCACAATGCTATTAAAAATATATATGGCTTTAATACAAACAATATAGAAGACTATGTAAGAACTGCGCAGTTTGTTAATGCGGATAGCTACCGAGCCATGTTCGAGGCGGCCAACCATAGAATGTGGGATATTACAAGCGGCGTTATGCTTTGGAAATTAAACGATTGTTATCCGTCGGTTTTGTGGCAGATATACGACTGGTATCTAAATCCAAACTCGGCTTATTATTATACTAAAAAAGCCTGCGAACCTCTGCACATTCAGATGAACGCGCATGATTATCAGGTCTCTATTATTAATACGCTTCATAAATCATTGAATAAACTAACCGCAAGCGCTAAAGTCTATGACATTAATCTAAACCTAAAATGGGAAAAAGAAGAAAAATTAAATATTGAAGAAGACAGGTATAAGGAAATATTTATCGTCCCCAAAATAGCCGGTATTACTCCTGCGTATTTTGTAAAACTTGAATTGAAAAATGAAAACGGAGACGTCCTTTCTGAAAATTTATATTGGGAGTCTTCAAAAACTCCTACTGATCTTTCAGACTTAGCAAAGCTTGAATATGTAAAGCCTGAATGCAAATTCAAAACAGAAGAAGCAGATAACGAGTATATCATAAAGGTTAGTCTTAAAAACAGCTCGAATAAAATATCATTGATGAACAGAATAGCGGTTATAAAGAAAGAGAAAGATGAAGAAGTATTGCCGACATTTTGGAACGATAATTTTATAACGCTATTCCCTGGCGAAGTGAAAGTAATTGAAGCAAGAATAGCTAAAAAAGATTTGGAAGGCTGTACGATATCGGTTATAGCCGATAATAACAGATAAAATAAAATTTTTGGTATTGGCCTGTCAACTAAATGATTGTCAAAATACCAATTTGGGCGGGTATAAATGGTGTGGCTCCAATTTATATCCGCTTTTATTATGTCTAAACGTCATTTTATTTGGAGCGTATAAAACATAATATTTTATTTATTTAAATTTGTATTTTTGATTGTGTAAAAACAATTATATTAAACAATAAGACTTAGAGAATTTCAGTTAATGCTCCGGCTTTCTTTAGCGTAGCATAAAGTTCATACTAATAAAATTAAAAGCAGCGTTGTTTAAATAAACTATTTAATTATGCGATTATAAATATTTGTTGACCTGACCCCGTCTTAGAGCAAAACGGGGTTTAGCGAACGCTCCAACCTTACACGATTAGAGCAGAACAGCCGATTTTAATTTTAGAGTCGGCTGTCGCTTTTTAAAGTAGGGCCAGCATAGTTGCAAATATAAATGGAATGAGTTATTTTACCTTAACGGCAAAAAGTAATTTTTGCAAAAGATAATGGTCGTCAATTGTGATCCTTACAATTGAGTAAAAGGGAATAAGGTGAAAATCCTTAACAGTGCCCGCTGCTGTAAGCTTCAATAAGTTTTTTGCCCCTCAAGAGCCAATGTTTCTTTAATGAAATGTGAAGGCCGGCAAAAAGGAAGCAAGTCAGAAGACCTGCCATTAGAGTATAATTCAACGCTTTCGGGTTAAAAGCTAAGGATGATTTAATATCATAAGCTTTCTTTAGTTTAAATCCTTCTTATCAAAAAAACCTGATTGTAATTTGCAACTCTTTGTTTTAAGCGTAACGTCATGAAAAAAGAGAGAAGAAATAATACAATCAAAAACATGGTCGTCTTAAAACCAAAGACAGCCCTTCTATTAATTTGCGTTCCGCAATACAATAAAAACAAATTAGTCAGATATGAACAATAAACCTTTATACGATATTAAAAACGGAGATGATAATCAGGAGATTAAAAAATCTTTTTTTAATTGGAGCGGGGGAAAGGATAGCGCGCTGGCGCTTTATTACTCGCTTAACGATCCATCTATTGAAGTAAAATATCTGCTTACGACTGTGAACAAAGACCGGGACAGAATTTCTATGCACGGCGTAAGAAGGGAACTGTTAAAAGTGCAGGCGGAAAATATCGGTATAGAATTAAAAGAAGTTTCCCTTCCGGAAAATACTTCAATGGAAACTTATGAAAACGCAATTAACGCTAGTCTTACGGAGCTTAAAACCGAAGGGATTGAGTATTCAATATTTGGCGATATTTTTTTAGAAGACTTACGCGAGTACAGAGAGAAAAAACTTGCAGAGGCTGGAATTAAAGGCTTATTCCCCTTGTGGCGCAAACCAACGCGCGAACTAATAAAAGAATTTATAGACTCTGGTTTTAAAACGATAGTAGTGTGCGTTAACGATAAATATTTAGACAAATCATTTGCCGGAAGAATAATTGATAATGATTTCTTAAACGATCTTCCGGATAATGTAGATCCTTGCGGCGAAAATGGCGAGTTCCATACGTTTGTGTTTGACGGTCCTATATTTAAAAACAAAATTAATTTAGAGCCAGGCGAATTGGTTTTTAAGGAATATAAGCCAGACAGTCAGTCAGACTCTGATAACGATGGCGGTAAACATGATACGCGTTTTTGGTATAAGGATATTTTGTTAAAACAATAATCGCAATAACGCCAGACCAGTTGAGAGATATGTTGAATTTATAAAATTGTAGCGCGGACTTTTAGTCTGCGCTAGATTATTTTTATCTTTGCGCAGACTGAAAGTCTACGCTACAAAACAAATTGTATTTTTTGCGCAGACTGAAAGTCTACGCTACAAAACAAATTGTATTTTTTGCGCAGACTGAAAGTCCGCGCTACTAAACAAATTGATTATATAAAGGATTTTATTAATTGGAAAAATCAGGAAGAAAAAATACTTTACTATATGTAATGATTGCAATCGCATTAGTAATATCTTGCATAAGTTTTTTTGCCAGTTCGCATAAGCAAGGCGGCGCTCAATTAAAGAAAGGCTACTCGTCGCCGTATTACAAAGATGAGTTGAAGGTAAAGTATTCTAAAAGTTTTGAAATAGAATATTATGACAGCGCAAAAATAATACGCGTTTTTACGCCTGATAGCGCAAGGACGCTGATATATCAGTATCTGCTTTTGCCTAACGGCGTAAACGTTCCTTCGGGATACGGCGCTTACCAGATTATACGAACGCCTGTAAAATCAGTTATTTCCCTTACTTCAATTTATATTGGCTTTTTGGAAAAACTTGATCTGTTGGATAAGCTTATTGCGGTAGATAATTTCCAGTTTATAAATTCAGAAAAAGTAAAAGAGCTCATAAAAGAGAAGCGTATTACCGAAGTGGGAGAAACCGCAAATTTAAATATTGAAAAAGTAATTTCTATTAATCCGGGCTTGCTTTTAACATACGGAAATGGAAACCCAACGGTAGACGGGCATCAAAAATTAATTCAAAACGGCGTGCTGGTAGCCTCGTCTACTAGTCATTTAGAAAACGCTCCGCTTGCAAGAGCGGAATGGATTAAATTTGTCGCCGCTTTTTTTGATAAAGAAAAAAAAGCAAACGAGATATTCGACAGCGTTGAATACAGGTATAATAAATTAAAAACTCTTGCCGGAACGGCAAAAAATAAGCCGACTGTTTTTACAGACGCCGTCTTTATTGGCAAGTGGTATGAACCGGGCGGCGCAAGTTTTGCAGCTCAATTGCTAAAAGACGCTGGAGCGGATTATATCTGGAAAGATAATAATTCCACCGGGAGTCTGAAACTAAATTACGAACAGGTGCTTGATAAAGCTTATAACGCCGATTTTTGGATTAACGTGCATTTTTGGAATAAGATTTCTGACGTTGTAAAGGAAGATCCCCGCAATGCAAAATTCAAAGCGTACCAGACAAAAAATATATATAATAATAACGCTATTATGAACGAATATGGCGGCAATGAATATTGGGAGTCCGGCGTAATAAACATTGATATTGTGCTGGCCGATCTTATTAAAATATTTCATCCTGATCTTTTACCGGAACATAATTTTAAATATTATAAAAAACTTGCAGACGAATAATGCCAAAGTCTAAACGGAACAAATATATATTCGTCATATTGTTTTTGCTTTTACCATTATCGTTTGTTGTTGACGTATTTCTGGGGTCTGTAAGGATACCATTTGCAGGCGTGATAAACGTCCTATTCAATCCGCAGACCGCAAATCCTGTTTGGATTACAATCATCAATGAGTTTAGAATCCCAAAGGCAATTACTGCTATATTGGCAGGCGGCGCTCTTTCGGTATGCGGTTTATTAATGCAAACATATTTCCGCAATCCTTTAGCCGAGCCCTATGTGCTTGGCATCAGCTCAGGCGCAAGCCTTGGGGTTGCGTTGGTAATATTAACGTCTGAAAAAATAGGTCTTAATTTATTGTTCGCCGGGACGTATAACAAAATAGGAATAACCGCTGCGGCTATGATTGGCGGCGTGATAACATTATCCTTAGTCGCATTAATTGCGCGAAAAGTAAGCAGCAATGTTACTCTTTTAATACTCGGTTTGATGATTGGATATATAATCGGTTCGGTAGAAAGTATATTAAAATATTATAGTACTGCCGAAAATCTACAGGGATATGTTATTTGGGGAATGGGAAATTTTGGCAACGTAATCTGGCGCGATTTAGCGATACTTGTTCCCGTAGTTATAGCGGGATTGATCGCCTCATTCCTTTTATCAAAGCAATTAAACCTTTTATTACTTGGCGAAAATTACGCGCTCAGCATGGGGGCTAATATAAAATTTGTCCGACTAATGATCATAATAATTGGAGGCATACTTGGCGGCGCTATAACGGCGTTTTGCGGTCCCATAGCTTTTGTGGGCATAGCCGTTCCGCATATCACAAAAAATCTTTTTAACGTTTACGATCACAAAATATTAATTCCATCAGTCGCGCTTGTAGGAGCAATCTTAGCGCTTATCTGCGATATAATTTCACAGATGCCCGGCGGAGAACAAACTCTGCCAGTCAATGCGGTTACTTCTTTAATAGGCGCGCCAATAGTTATCTGGATTATATTATCGCAGCGTAAAATTAAACATACTCCGGTTGACGAATAGAATGAAAAAACACCCGACAATAATTGAAGTGAAGAATCTTTCAATTGGTTACAAAGAAAAGAAAACCATGACCGCTGTTTTGGAGAATATAAATCTTGATATTCATCAGGCGGAATTGATATGTCTTATGGGGCCAAACGGATGCGGCAAATCGACTTTACTGCGGACTATTACCGGAATGCAAAAACCGCTTAAGGGAGAAATCGTAATTGAAGGGAAAAATATTTCTTTGTTTGACAGACAGCGGTTTGCAAAAAAAGTAGGCGTTGTTTTAACGGAAAATATAAGCGTAGGCGACATTTCGGTTTATTCATTAGTCAGTATGGGGCGCTATCCGTATAATGACTGGCTTGGAACATTGCGCGAAGAAGATTTTAAAGTTATCGATCATGCTTTAGACGTTACTGAGCTCACTTCATATAAAGATAAAAATTTTTTAGAGCTTAGCGACGGCATGAAGCAGAAAGCTATGATAGCGCGCGCGCTTGCGCAGGATACGCCTATAATTTTGCTTGACGAACCGACCGCGTTTTTAGATATCCCAAGCAAACTTGAAATTATGCAAATGCTAAAAGAGCTTGCGCATAAATTTAATAAATCAATAATCCTTTCGTCTCACGATTTAGACCTCGCGCTTCAATCGGCCGATACAATCTGGCTGATTACAAAGGACGGTAAAATTAAAGTGGACGCTCCTGAAGATTTAGTCCTTAACGGACATTTTGAAAATGCGTTTAATCGTAAAGATATTAAATTCCAGATGCAAAACGGAATTTTTAAGATAGAGCATGAAAATAAAATTAAATTGAAAGTTGAAGGGGATAAAACTGAAGTCTTCTGGACTGAAAGAGCTCTTGAAAGAATTGGAATTTCTACAGATGCTGACTGCGACAGTAATGAAATATTAACGATAAGCAGAACTGATAATAAAATAGTATGGCAGTTTAATGTGAATCGGGAAGCGAAAATATTTTATTCCATTGCTGAACTTTTAGAATATTTGAATGCGGCAAAATTCCAATCAATACAATAAAAATAATGTAATAGCAAACAAATTTTAGCAGAATAATAAATATTGCCATTAGTTATTAAAAATATATTTTTGATTTATATATATTTTAATTACTCTCAGGTTAAATGATGTTTAAAAAGACTTTATTACTCTCTTTCATTATCGCAAACTTATTGTTTTGCCAACCGCTGCTTATTAAAAACGTATTTGATAAATCTGTAAGTAAGATCATAGTAATTGATACTACAATCTCAAACGTGACGTTTGAAAAAAGAAAAATATCCAAGTTTTTTTACGGCGATAAATTTAAAATTATTTTACTAAAAGATTATAGTTATAAACAAGACGCTTATAAAAATAGCTCAATAATTTATTGGGGATTATTTAAACCGAATAGCTTAGTCTGGGCGTCTATAACCGGCCCGCTTGAAGGAGCGCGAAAACATTATGAAAACTATTCTAAAGACGCAAGCTTTGTCGGTTTTGGAAAAGATCTGTTTAATAACAAAATAGTTTTGCTTATGTCTGCAATGAATGAAAATAATATGAACTTTAACAAAAACGCTATTAACCAGTCAAAATCGTATAATGGTTTTATATCAGGTCGGTTAGTAGAATATGGATTACTAGACGACAAATTTCAACCGTTCAAGGGAACTATGGAGAATTACAATACTGCGGCAGACGTGTTTTATGACGACAAAAATATAAACGTATATAAATATAAACAGAGCGAAATGACAATCGTTTCCGTCCCCGATACGCTCTATTATATATATGCGCCTATAAACGCCAACTCTGTTGAAGAGACTGCAAAAGAAGGCGGATATAGATATGTGATAAATTCTACTTATTTTGCCGGAACAAATACTAACGCTACTCATTGCGGAAGGCTTAGAGTATATGGTAAAACATATGTGCAGGAATTGATAGACGACAAACAATTAGAATATGTTGCGCAATATAATAGGCGTCAACAAACGATGCGTTTTTTTTCTAAATCAGAATTCGTTTTGGATAAAGACAGCTTAAACTCAATTGAATTTCAGACAGGCCCGCTTGTGGTAAAAAATGGGGTCGTGGTTAAGAAGGCAATCTCGTCTTCTCTAAATGGATTGCGCGAGGCAAAAAGAACTTTAATTGGAGTTACGGACGATAAACATATTTATTTTATAATTGTCGAGTCGGATGTGGATTTGATCGAGCTGGGGCAATATCTGCTCAGGCTTGATATATTCAAAGGCAAAAAACTTGACGTTATGAACCTTGACGGCGGCTCGTCTACGGCGTTGTATTCCCAGAATAATCCGGAAGTAAATTATAATAGTCAGGCTGTATTGCCATTTTTACTTGGAATAAAATAACGGTATAAGATTTTTATTCGCGCTGTTCAGGAACTAATTGGTTTCGTCTGAAAAGTATTCTTCAGAGTTCCTTTTCCCCAAATAGAATTTTATTTAAGAGATTTGTGTTTACATTATAACAAATAACTCATTATAAAAATTCGGAGGAGAACGCATGGAAAAGAAAGAATTTTCTGGCGAAGTCTATTACGCTTCTGAAAAGATAGTAGACAATGCTCATGGCAAAAACTGGGAAGAAATTTGCAAGTCTGCCGAAGACAGTCTTGAAGGATTCTGGGCAAAAGAGGCTGAAGAACTTCACTGGTTTAAAAAATGGGATAAAGTACTCGACGATTCAAACAAGCCATTTTACAAATGGTTTACCGGAGGACAAACTAATATTGCTTATAACTGTCTTGACCGGCATACTGAAACTTACCGCCGCAACAAATTAGCCTTAATCTGGGAAGGAGAAAACGGGGACTTCCGAAGCTTTTCGTATTTCGCTCTCCGCAGAGACACATGCCGTTTTGCAAATGTGCTTAAAAGTCTGGGAGTAAAAAAAGGGGACAGGGTTACAATTTATATGGGTAGAATTCCGGAGCTGATGATTGCGATGCTTGCCTGCGCAAGAATAGGAGCAATTCATTCTGTAGTTTATGGCGGTTTTTCTGTAGAAGCTTTGCATGAGCGCTTGGAAGACAGCCAGTCAAAAGTGCTTATCGTTTCTGACGGTTCTTTCCAGCGGGGTAAAACAGTTTATTTAAAACAAATAGCCGACGAAGCCCTGCAGCGCGCCGCTACGGTCGAAAGCGTTCTTGTGGTTAAGAGAACCGGAGAGCCGGTGAATATGGAAGCAGGACGCGATATGTGGTACCACGAATTGATGAAGCTGCCGATAGCCAATAATAATTGTAACGTTGAAGTTATGGACGCTGAAGACCCTTTGTTTTTACTTTATACAAGCGGAACTACCGGCAAACCCAAAGCAATTCTGCATACGCATGGCGGATATATGGTCGGCGTACATTCGACATTAAAATATGTGTTTGATATTCATGAAGACGACAGATATTGGTGCGCAGCCGATCCGGGCTGGATTACAGGGCATAGCTATATAGTTTACGGTCCGCTGCTAAACGGCGCTACTTCGTTTATGTATGAAGGCGCTCCGACCCACCCATTTCCGCACAGATGGTGGCAGATGATTGAAAAATACGGAATAAATATCCTTTATACTGCCCCAACGGCAATAAGAGGGTTTATGAAATATGGCGATAACTGGCCGAACCGCTCCGATCTTTCGTCGCTGAGGCTGCTTGGTTCAGTGGGCGAGCCTATAAATCCTGAAGCATGGCGGTGGTATCATAAAATAATAGGCAAGGAAAAATGTCCAATTATGGATACGTGGTGGCAAACCGAAACCGGAATGTTTATCATTGCGCCGACTCCCGGCGTACCGCTTAAACCGGGCTCCGGAACAAAACCGTTCGCAGGAATAAAAATGGATATCTTTAACGAAGACGGGAAATCCGTCGGACCTAACGAAGAAGGATATTTAGTCATTACGACCCCTTGGCCTGCGATGCTACGAACAATATATAACGATCCCGATCGCTACGTTAGCCAATACTGGAGCCGCTTCCCGGGCGTATATATGACCGGAGATAGCGCGCGTAGAGACGAGGATGGATATTTTTGGATTATTGGACGCGTGGACGACGTTATTAAAGTTTCCGGTTACAGGCTGGGGACTGCTGAAATTGAAAGCGCGCTGGTAAGTCATCCCGCCGTGGCAGAAGCGGCCGCTATTGGGCTCCCTCACGAAGTAAAAGGGAACGCTATTTATGCGTATGTTACTCTGAAAACAGGGATTGAAAAAAGCGAGAAACTCATTGAAGAATTGAGGCAGCATGTTGGGCACGAAGTGGGGCCTATTGCCAAACCTGAACATATTGAGTTTACCGACTTGCTCCCCAAAACACGAAGCGGTAAAATAATGCGCCGCGTTTTAAAGGCTAAAGCTCTTGGGCAGGATCCTGGCAATCTTTCTACTCTTGAAGAATAAAGAAGAAATTTAGCGCTATTATAACAATTTAATATAGTAATATCCGGTCGTTAAACCGGATATTACTTTTTGTGATAAGAATAAGTATATTTCTATTTGTTCTAATAAACAGCAAATCAAAAAAAAGTAAAACCATGAATAATTTATATAAAGATAAAGCTTCTATTGAAGATATAAGAAATCGTTTTGATAACGACGTAGAAAGATTTTCTAATTTAGAAACTGGCCAGACTGCAACTATTGACGCTCCGCTTGCAATGGAATTAATTACAAATGCGGCTGTGGCTTGTACGCCAAACGCTAAAAACATTCTTGATATTGGGTGCGGCGCAGGCAATAATACGTTAAAATTACTTCAACTGATTAATCCGGTAAATTGCGATCTTTTAGACTTAAGCAAACATATGCTTGACCGCGCTTTTCAGCGAGTATCAGAATCCAATAAGGGAGAAGTTAGGATTATACATGAAGATTTTAGAAAGGCGAAACTTGATAATGAGCATTATGATATAATACTTGCCGCGGCGGTACTGCACCACTTACGGGACGATAGCGACTGGGAAAATTCGTTTAAGAAAATATATGATATTACCGCGCCCGGAGGAAGCGTCTGGATTACCGATCTTGTAATCCACGAAAATGAAAAAGTTCAGGATATGATGTGGAACCGATATGGAGATTATCTTATTAAAAATGGCGGAGAAGGGAAAAAGAATAAAGTGTTTGAATACATTGCTAAAGAGGATACTCCTCGCCCGGTTTCTTATCAATTAGATTTACTGCGTAAAGTTGGGTTTAAATCTGTGGACATACTACACAAAAATTCCTGCTTTGCGGCATTCGGCGCGGTAAAGGCGCAATAAACTTATTTGAAATTGTAAATTTGGAGAAAGAAAAGAATATGGTAAAATGCAGCAGTACGCTAGAGAAATACCAGTGTGAAATAAAATCTGGCAATTATACTATTGTAGCGGACGCTACTAAAGATAAAGGCGGAACGGGGAACGGGTTCAGACCGCACGAAATACTTGAAGCGTCTTTGGCGGCTTGTATGAATATGTCGGTTAGAATGACCGCCGATAAATTAGGCATCCCTGTTGATAAATTAAGCGTCTCGGTAGAATTAGAAAGAAAAGCTAACGAAACAAAATTTATTTACTCAATTGACGCCGGCGATGATATTCAGGAAGAACAATATAACCAATTAGTCAGTCTGCTAAATAAATGCCCCGTTAAAAATACGTTGTCTAAACCAATTACATTTGAGTATAAAAAGGATTAAACTGAAATAAAGGAATAGAAGACATAAAAAATAATTATAAATTTACAAATTACAAACATGGCTCAGCGCCGCTTGCCATGATGAGTCACGCTGAGCGAAGTTGAAGTGTGACAGGCCATTAACTAATGCGTTAAACGAACCAAATTAAAATAAAAGCTAATTAAACCATAATGAAAATAACAATATTAATATATGAAAAGTATACGGCTCTAGACGTTGTGGGGCCGTATGAAGCGTTGTCTAATATCTCCGGCGCTGAGATTTATTTTGCCGGAGTACAAAAAGGGCTATACGGAGATAATAAAAATTTTAAATTAGACGTCCCATATTCAATTGACGATATTACTGAATCAGATGTTTTGCTTATTCCCGGCGGATTTGGGATAGACGCAATTCTAAATGATAAAAAAATTATTAATTGGATTAAAAAAATTGATACGACTACAAAGTTTACAACTTCTGTTTGTTCCGGAGCGCTGCTATTAGCCTCTACGGGCTTGCTTGAAGGCAGAAATGTAACAACTCATTGGAACAGAAAAGAACAGCTGCGCAAATACAATGTTAACGTAGTTGACGAGCGATATGTAAAAGACGGGAAGTATATAACTTCGGCGGGGGTCTCTGCTGGTATTGATATGGCTTTGTACCTGATCAGCCTTATTCAAAATGAAAATACGGCAAAATTTATTCAGCTTGGCATGGAGTACGATCCACAACCTCCTTTTGATTGCGGCAGCCCGAATAAGCTCCCGAAAGAATTATTGGAAAAAATGAAGCCCAAAAAGTAAGTCTGAGTAAACGAATTACTATTTTTTTTATTATAAAATAATTAGTAGATTTATTATAGTTTCTTTTATATCAGCACAGTTAGAGGCGCAAAAATATTACTAAATAATCGCTTAATTGGTCGCCAATAATTAATTTTAGAAATGAAATCATTAAATTACTTTATAACGAAAACAACAAAAAAAACTAAACAAAAAGAAACTTAAAAATTCTCTAAAATCCGATATAAGCTTTAATGAAACGTTTTGTTAATAAAAAACTTTCTAAAAATAAATAGGTGTTTTATGCAATGGTATAAACTTATAATATCAAACCAAAGATATCTTAATAATGAAGATAAAATACTATCGGAAATGTTTAATAGCTCTGTCGAAATATTCAATGGTAATGATTTCACAGATGTCTTGCTATGCTGCCAATTCGATATAAAGGGGAATATGATTTATTATATTTATTGTGATAATCTCTCCAAAATGGAAAAATTATTAAGTGCGAATAACTATAATTTCTTACCATGCGAACAACCTAAAGTAATAGATAGACCAACAAAATATGATTATCTTCGCTTTTTAAGCGGTGATAAAAAACTTTGGGAAAAAGTACTTCATGATTCTGGTATGTCTGACGAATAAGTCTGTATACGTGCTAATTTGCATAATAATTTTTAAATTTGGTTTTCCTCAATAGAAATAGAACGTATTACCGCGGTAACTTTTGTAAGTTCGCTTACAAGTTCATCTTCTATCAAATGATCTAGTAATTCGATCTTTATAATTCAGAATGGCGAGCTCTATAATATGAGCTATAGTCTTTTAAATTGACGCCTAAGCGCGTAAGCAAAAAACTTTGCTATCATTATAGGGAAGATGTTTTCCCTTTCTGTGAAAATGTAAATACTTCGGAAGAATTATTATTAGTTCCCGATGGTGCATCTGAAACAAAGGAATCATTTGTTTATATATCTTGTTAAAAGTATTATGAACAAGAAGAGCGAAAAGTGAACTATAAAAACACGAAAAATATTATTTTGCTTATTACGCTTTTAACTACTCCGTTTGTTATGGGGCAAAATGGGCAGGTAAAGCCGTTAGATATTGAACTAAATAATTATGAATATCCTTTCCCGGTTAGTTATATAAATCTGAATATACAGCAGGAAAGTCTGAAAATGGCTTACATGGACGTTAAGCCGGAAAACCCAAACGGCAAAATAATAATACTATTGCATGGTAAAAACTTTAATGCGGCTTATTGGGAACAAACGGCTAATGAACTTTTAAAAAACGGATACCGCGTTATAATGCCCGATCAGATTGGCTTCGGCAAGTCTTCCAAACCAGAACATTTTCAATACAGCTTTCAGGCTCTTGCGGCAAATACCAAAGCCTTACTGGATGAATTAAATATAAAAAAGGTTATAATACTTGGGCACTCGATGGGAGGAATGGTTGCGACCAGATTTACGCTTATGTTTCCAGCTATGGTTGAAAAATTAATTCTTGAAAATCCAATTGGATTGGAGGATTGGAAACTGAAAGCTCCGTATATGTCAGTCGACGAATACTATAAATCCGAATTAAAACAGAACCATGAGAAGATAAAAAATTATCAGCTTGCAAATTATTTTGACGGCAAATGGAAACCGGAATATGATAAATGGGTTAACATTCTTGCAGGGGAAACTTTGGATAAGGATTATCCGCGGCTTGCATGGAACGCGGCTTTAACTTCTGAAATGATATTTACTCAACCAGTATGCTACGAGTTTGAAAACATTACCGTTCCTACCCTTCTAATTATTGGTCAGAGAGACAGAACTGCTATTGGGAAAAACCTTGTTCCAGAAGAAGTAAGAAAAACGATGGGCGATTATCCTATATTAGGCAGATTAACGGCTTCAAAAATTAAAAACAGCGAACTTGTAGAAATTGATAATATGGGCCACTTACCGCACATAGAGGCGTTTGATAAGTTTATTATTCCGTTGTTGGCTTTTATTAAATAGAATTTGAATGCTACTGCATAAAAATATGAGAGCTTAACTTTTAGATATAAGCCGTAATGTGTTTTGGGAATTGTCATCCTAAAAATTCAGATAAGACAATTCCCAAAATATTAGACGCAACAACAGGTAAAGAATATTATATTTTGATGCGTTTAAAAATTATATACCGGGTTCCGAATTTAATCGGCTCTGTAAATTCATCGGTACGTAGTTTTAACAGTCTGTCTCGTATGTATGGGGAGTAAAGATTAATATCAATTTTCCCAAAACTACCCCTGCTGTCTTTAGAAGGGACGGTTGAATACTGCAAAACCAAATCGTTAAAATCTTTTCCCTGGTTAAGAAGTTCCATAATTTTATTAGCGTCTTCAGAAGACTGACATAATATCTGGGCTAATGGGAGATAAACAGGATCGGTAATTTTAACAATAGCCGTCTGGTTCACCCATAACTTTGTTGGGACGTTATCTACTTTACCAGGAGAAAAACGCCATTGTTTTACGCAGGTTAATGCAAGAGAATCCCACGACTCAATACCGCTTCCGTCAATAAACCTGGCGTCTTTTACGTCGCCAACTTCGTCAATTAAAAGCTGCATATTTAGTCGGAAGTTTTGTCTGTAAACTGATCCGGTAATTTCGGGTAGAGGAGTTTGTTCTAATAACTCAGGCTGAGTAATAGATTTATCAAGTTGAGAGTTTGAAGAACATCCGGCAATGAATAAAACGCAGAAAAGAACCACTGCTGTTTTCATAACACGCCTCGTTAAAAAAGTTAATTGATGATTACTTTCTTGCCGTCGTTTTGATTCCGGCAATTTTTTATGGAACCGGACTGAGCAAAAGAAGAAGAATAACTCTTTATGCCGTGGTGAAAGAATTCAGATAGATTGTCGATTGTTTTTGCCGTTAACGGATTATTTGGAGCCTGCTTTCTCGGGATATAGATTTTTACTTCGTATAAATCAACCGATTTATCTTCGTTTGGAAGATTAGCATGAAGAGAAAGAGTATACTTATTTTCAGTATCCATTTTGCGCCCCTGATACCTCATATAATTTTTTTATTATAATAATATACATTATTTGTAAATAAAAAAATAAAATTATTATTTTTTAGATATAATTTTGAACAATACATTACGCATTAAAAATAGAGAGCCAATTAAAGCAATTATGTTTTTAACAAAGAGAACCGTATTTTTAGGTTTTAGACTAAACGAATTAAATCAATTGCCGAAAACGCTTGTAGAATATACATGAATATTTTAGTAACATGTTTGTCAAAATCCTGGGGCGGAATGGAAATGTTTGTCCTTTCCAGCGTTTCGTTGCTTTTAGGCGATGGGAATTGCGTATCTGTCGTTTGTTTGAAAGATAGTCCAATTTATGGCGAATTAAAAAATAAGAATATCCCGTACATTCTGCTCGATTCTTCTGCAATAAGCGTTAGCAATATAATTAAATTTGCCAGTTTCTTAAAAGCAGATAAATATGATTTGATTCACACTCATTTTTCAAAAGACCTATGGCTTATAATGCCTGCGTTGTGGCTGTTGCATTCTTCCATACCTGTCGTAATGACCAAGCACCTTGGTTCTGCAATAACAAAAAAAGATTTTTTACATAAAGCGCTTTATAACCGGTTAAACCATGCAATAGCGATATCGAATGTAATTAAGCAAAATCTAATTGATACAACTTCTTTAAGCGAAGAAAAAGTATCGCTTATCTATAATTATATAAACGCAAAAGCATTTAAAAAAGATATTGAAATAGCCGGCGCATTACGAAAAGAATTTGCTATAGACCAAAACGTTTTTGTATTAGGCATGGTGGCCAGAATAACGCCTGGCAAAGGGCACGAAGACGTAATTGAATCGGTAAAAATTCTTAATGAGAAAAATGTAAAAGTTAAAGTTATTGTCGTAGGGGCTTCTGAAGAAGGGGAGAAACACTATGAAGAAAGCCTAAAAAATAAAATTAAAGAATATGGTCTTGAAGAATATTTTATATTCACAGGATTTAGAAATGACGTTGCAAATATTCTTTCAATGTTTGACGTATTTTTATTCCCTTCTCACGCCGAAGCGTTCGGTTTGTCTCTTCTTGAAGCTATGGCGTGCGGCTTGCCAAGCATAGTCTGTTTTTCTGACGGAGTAAAAGATATAGCTATAAAAGGCGAAACAAGTCTGACTTTTGAAAGGGATGATTCAGTTACCCTTGCAGAAAATATTTTAAATCTGCTTAATGATGAAAAACTGCGTAAAAAACTTTCTGAAAACTCAATCCAAAGAGCCAAATATTTTAGCGCCGAATCATTTCAGCAGAAAATTGATTTATTATATAAGTCTTTGATTAAGGAAAATAAAAACAACTAACGGACAGTCGTTTAATTATTTCTCGTTTATTTTCATGCATTACGGATAAGTAGTCTTTGGGGAAGGGATTTGTATTTGAAGGCTACTAAAACAAAACCAATTTGTAGAGCGCATCCCTGCGCGGGTCTGCATAAAAAAATCAATTTGCGTATTTAGGAATTTTATCCTATCTTGTTAATTGTGTGTAGAATTTCTTCCTTTCCATTGAAAAAACGCTGCTTCAATATTCAGGCTAATATAGAAAAAATAATTATAGTCGTCCCAAAACAGATAATGGGCGACATTGAAAACTAATTATGCGAATTTTACGCATAGTTTAGCTTCATAAAACTTAATTATCGCAAAGGATGGATATTTTTCATACTGATGATTATAAATAGTGATTTATGGAAAACAAAACCGCGTTGTTATTTAAGATTTGGTTTTGCACCCGTAAAAAAATCCTGATCTGCTATAGGCAGAAACTGAAGTTATGATAAAATTATTAAAGAGGGATAATTTTGCAAAACGGAAATATATTCAGGAAAACTGTTGGAAAATTTAAATCAGAGAAAAATCTTAGAATATTAAACGCAATTATTGCGGCTATATTTGTAATTAACACAATCTCTCTTTTTCTTTTACACAATAGGGCCGGCGTACAATATATAATTGAAGCGTTTGCGCTATGTGCGCTTTTGTTTGAAGTTATTTATTTTGCATATACAGCTAAAAGAAAAAAGAGCGACAAAAAAAACGAAGCTCATACCAACCAAAATTATCTTGATGAATTAGGAATAAACAGCGTTTCTGCAGAAACTGAAGAGGAGCTTGTTACGTTGTTTAATAAAATTCAGGATGCAGCATGCCTTTTAAAAAATAATATAATCATAAAATGTAATAACGAATTTTCTCGGCTTTTAGGGCGTTCAGCCAAAGAAGAACTGACGAGCAAATCGTTTTTATCGCTAATAACGCCGCTGGAGAAAGATGAAGTTGAGAAACGCTTAAATTGTTTTGTAAATGACGAAACGCCGTCGGCAATATACGAAACAAAATTTAATATGAATGATGGAACAGAACGAGATATAGAAATATATGTTTCCAATTGTAGATTACGGAAAGATAAATTAATAACGCTTATGCTTCGGGATATTACAGAAAGAAAACGAGCGGAAGCAGAAATTATACGGCTTAATGCCGAGCTTGAACAGAGGGTTAACGAACGCACAAGAAAATTTGAAGAAGCGATTAAAATTGCTCTTAGCATGAAGCAAGACGCAGATATACAACGGAAAAATGCCGAATATGCCAGAAAAAAATTAGTAGAATCCAACAAAAGAATGGGAATGCTTACTAGCGCTTTGGAGCATAGCCCTGTCGCTGTAGTGATTACAGATAACAAAGGGAACATAGAATATGTTAACTCAAGCTTTATAAAGTCTACAGGCTATGAATCGAAAGAACTAATCGGGAAAAATTGTCGTATTTTAAAATCCGGCAAACACTCTTCGGAGTTTTATAAAGCGCTGTGGGATAAAATAATTGCCGGCGAACAATGGCAGGGGGAGTTTTGCGACAGGAAAAAAGACGGCGTGTTATATTGGGAACATACGTCTATTGTTCCAATTAAGAATGAGGCGGGTAAAGCGACTCATTTTGTCGCTGTAAAGGATGATATAACAGAGCGTAAAAATTATATTCAGCAGCTGGAAGAAGCAAAAACAGCCGCCGATTCCGCTAACAGAGCCAAAAGCGAGTTCCTTGCAAATATGTCGCATGAAATAAGAACTCCAATGAACGCTATTATTGGGCTTGCGGATCTTGTTTTAAAAACTAATCTGACTTTAAGGCAATCGGATTATCTTAATAAAATTGCAAACGCTTCCGCATCGCTGCTTCATATAATAAATGATATTTTGGATTTCTCAAAAATTGAAGCTGGTAAGTTTATTCTTGATAGCTCCGAGTTCGATATTGAACAGGTGCTGAATAATGTCTCTGCGCTTTTTCTGAAGCAAGCGTATGATAAAAACATAGAGATTGTTTATTTTGTCGATCCGCAAATTCCAAGGCATATTATAGGCGACGCATTAAGGCTTGAACAAATTTTGATTAATATCTGCGGGAACGCAATTAAATTTACTGAAAAGGGAATGGTTGTTATTAGTATAGAAATTGAAAGTTTTGAAAATAACAAATGCATTTTACAATTTGGAATTCGGGATACAGGGGTGGGGCTTTCGGCCGAGGAGCAGGATAAAATATTCCGGGCTTTTCAACAGGCCGACGCTTCTATTACGCGTAAATATGGCGGCACAGGGTTAGGTCTGGCAATAAGCAAAAACCTGGTGAACTTGATGGGCGGAGATATCCGCGTAGAAAGTAAATATGGCAAAGGGAGCTTATTTGCTTTTACAATTCCGTTTGAAGTTTCAAATAACCGGCAAGCTTCTATCCCTCACAAAATTGAAGGTTTTACTGGCAGGTATGCGCTGATTTGCGACGATAACGAAGTGTTTTGCGAAGCATGTAAACGGACTGTAGAAGCTCTTGGCCTAAATTGCGTCGTTTTAGAAACAGAAATAGATGCGCTTGAAGAATTAGAGAAAAGAAAAACAAACCCTTATATGCTTTTGCTTGTCGGGTATAAGGCTTACGGAATAAACGGTCTGGAATTATCAAGAAAAATTTACAGGAATAATGATATTGCAGTTAAACCGGAAATAATAATTATGATTAACGGGCTCATTTCGGATGAGATAATGGATGAGGCAAAAAATTATGGAGTAAGCCGGGTAATCGAAAAGCCAATAGGCAATTTATTTCTGTTTAATAGTATATGCGAAATTTTTGGAAAAAAAGGAATGGAAAATAACGAGAAAGTAAAAACAAGCAATGACTGGAAGGAAGAAGTAAAAAATATAAAAGGAGCCAGAGTTCTATTAGTTGAAGATAACAGCATTAACCAGACGATTACTTCAGAGCTTCTGCAAAATGAAGATATTATTGTTGAAGCGGCAAACAATGGTCAGGAGGCTATTGATAAAGTTCTTAGTTCCGGCATCCCCTCGCGTTTTGATTTAGTCCTCATGGATATACATATGCCTTTTGTCGACGGTTACACGGCGACAAGAAAGATTAGAGAATATGAACACTATAAAGAACTCCCCATCATAGCGTTATCGGCCGATGCAATTTCCGGAGTGAAGAAAAAAGTAGAAGACGCAGGTATGAACGATATGGTCGATAAACCGATAAAGCAAAGCTCATTATTCAAAGCTCTTATAAAATACATTAAGCCCGGCGCAAGAATTCTACAGGGAATTGAAAGGTTTCCTGATAAAGAAGCCAAATCGCTTAAGGGCATATATTTAGGCAAAGGGATTAATACTGATAGCGGATTAAAGCGGCTCAACGGCAATGTGGAGTTGTATGAAAAACTCTTACGCAAATTTCACTCAGAGAATTATGATTTAATTGACCGGATGAACGAAGAAATTAAAAACAATAACATAAAGGCCTTTGCAGTTGCAATGCATACGATGAAAAGCGTCGCCGGAAATATGGGATTTGATGAATTATCAAACAAAGCCGCTGTTTTAGAAGAGGAAGCCAGGAATAATCCGAATTTTAATCCGCATTATTTCTGGCCTGCATTAGTGGAAAAGTTAACTGATGTTCTAACCTCTATTGAAATTTATGAAAAAAACAATAATGAAGAATCCTTGTTAAAAGAGAAGAAGAATACATTATGCGAAAATGACTTTATTGCAGAAATAAAATTTTTAATCGCATTATTGAAGGATAGTTCGGGCGACGCTCTTAGGAAATTTGCGGAACTAAAAAAAACAACAAATGCCGAAGAGTATAAAAAGGAATTTGAAGAAATATCCGCGAAAATTGAAAATTATGAATTCCTGGAAACGATAAAACTTTTAGAAATTCTGTTGGTGAAAATGGAGATAAAAACAAAAAGTTAAACTAAATTAAACACTATAGTAAAAATAGGGAACAATTATGGAAGAAAAAAAGGAGACTGAAACAATACTAATAGTAGACGACGCGCCGCAAAATATAGCCATTTTGAGCGAGTTGCTATTGGGGTATAATCTAAAAATTGCCGTCAACGGCAAAAGAGCCATAGATATATTGATCGCAAAAGATATTCCAGATGTAGATTTGATTTTGCTTGACGTCAATATGCCTATATTAGACGGATTTGACACATGCCAAATAATTCGTCAAAATGAAAAACTGAAAGAAATCCCAATTATTTTCCTTACGGCTAATACAGACCCTGAAAGTATCATCAGGGGATTTGAACTTGGAGCTCAGGATTATGTGGCTTCTCCTTTTAACCAAAATGAATTGCTTGCGCGAATTAAAACGCATCTTGAATTGAAAAAAAGCAGAGAAAAACTATCGGAATTCAATAAGCTGCTTGAAGAACAAGTAGTAGAGCGGACAATTGAATTAACGCGCGCAATAAATAAACTTTCAATGCTCGAAAAAGCAAAAAGCGATTTCCTGGCTCTCATTAGTCACGAGCTTCGTACTCCGCTTACCAGCATATGCGGTCTTGCCGAATCGCTCAAAAATATGACGGAAAATAATATGAGCGCAGAATTTATTGATAACTTAATAGATTCTACGCAAAAACTATTGAAGTTTTCTGAGACTGCCCTGCAAATCACAAAACTAAAAGCCGGGATAGCAAATATTAACTTTGAAAAAAACCAAATTGAAAGACTTATCTCGCATTCAATTGCTTTTATTCAGGAAAAATATAAAACGAAAAATATTACCGTGGATTTTAACCTAACAGGAAAAGAACTCTTTGTATTGGGCGATACAGTTTTATTAGAAAAATGCTTTAACAATATTATAGATAATGCATATAAATATTCTACCAATGGTTCTGCTATTTATATAACAGCCCGCGAAGTTGACGAATGCGTAGAACTAACAATTCAGGACGGAGGATCCGGATTTGCAGACAGCGATCTAATTCAGCGTTTTGACTTATTTTCAGCAGGCGATATGATGCATCATAAGGATGGCTTTGGATTAAGTTTAGCGGAATCCAAACTTATACTTGACGCGCATAAAGGGAAAATTGAAGGACAAAACGGAAAACAGGGCGGCGCTGAAGTTAAAGTGATTCTCCCTTTAGTTTAAGATAAATACTATGCGGAGCTGATTGGAGGTTTTAACCATATGAATTAAATGATTTAGGACCAATATTAATTCCCTAAGCGGACGCAAAAATTTGAATAAATAGGTTCTATAAGTATAAGCATATTTAATCTACTTAAGCTATATAAATTAATTTCAAACTATAGATTTATATTGTTTAGTCGTGTGCCATTTGTTAAATTTCAGCCAGAAAGGTAAAATGGAAATGACACGGGAATTTTGCAATATTTGTTATTTGCCCAATTATTTTCAAGCCTTGTTTTGTCTTTATAACTTATAAACTAACGCCTATGAAATCTCAAAATATTTTAGTTGTTGAGGGAAATAAACAAATTTATGATTTGCTCCGAAGTAATTTTGTTTCGGGGGATAGCTATAACGTAAAGAGAGCAGGTAACAGGAAGGAGATTTCAGAATATCTAAAGAAAAATGAACCGGGTTTAATTGTAGCCGAAATAAGCGCTACAGGAAGCCAGGATAATATAGAAGCTATCGCTGCAATTAAAGATAAAATTACTCTGGAAATAATATTTATAATAGGCGCCGAAGAAGAAAAAATTATCAAACAGGCAAAGCTATTAAAACCATTTGGGCTATTTGTTAAACCA
This sequence comes from Ignavibacteriales bacterium UBA1304, assembly GCA_002307295.1. Lineage (GTDB taxonomy): Bacteria > Bacteroidota > Ignavibacteria > Ignavibacteriales > Ignavibacteriaceae > UBA1304. The sequence continues at coordinate 12,313 of DBTY01000004.1, read as the reverse complement.
ATAAAAGAAATTGAACTTATAACTGCAGTCGAATCCGCTTGTACGAAAAACCGGCTAACTAAAAAATTGCTGGAAAATGAAATAAAATTCAGGCTCGCCTTCGAGAATGCGCATGACGGGATAGTCTGGGCTGATATAGAAACAGGGAAAATCATTAAATGCAACAGAGCCGCCCAGAATCTATATGAAAAGACGGAAGAAGAAATTCTGAAAGGAACGCTGGCGGAATTATGTAAAATTAATAACTTTAATTATAACAATAAAGAATTTAAAGAGATAACCTGCTTAGACGAACCGGGCATTGAAGCAGAAGTAAAAACAAAGTTGGGGAAAATAAGAACAGTAATTGTGAATACTTCTGCCGACGTAGTTGAAGGCGCAAAAGTTATTCAGGTTGTATTCCATAATATAACAGGGCGAAAATTTGCAGGAGAGATTTTAAAAAAATGGGCTAATATTTTTGAACATGCTCAGTGGGGTATAGCTGTATTGGAGCATGAAAATGAAATAATAGATATGATGAATCCGGCTTTTGCCCAAATGCATGGATATGAAAAAAATGAACTTGCTAACGCTTCGCTAAACGACGTAATGGCGCCGGGAAAACGAGGAGAGTTAAAGAGACATATTGCAGAATCAAATAAAAAAGAAAATTATAATTTTGAGTCCGTTCATCTTAAAAAAGACGGTTCCACTTTCCCAGCGCTTCAAAGCATTACAACGGTAAATGATGCCAATGGAAATTTATTGTACAGAATTATTAACGTGCTGGATATAACAGAACGGAAACTATCGGAAGAAGCTTTAACTAAAAGCGAAGAAAGATTTATAAGCCTCTTTAACGACTCGCCAATTCCTATCTGGGAAGAAGACTTTTCCGGACTAAAGAAATATTTCAACAAACTTCGCTCGGCTGGCGTCTCTAATTTTGCAGAATACTTTGAAGAGCGCCCTGACGAACTAAAGCTGTGCGCCTCTTATGTTAAGATCATAGATACAAATAAAGAAAGTCTCAGCTTTTTTAAAGCTGTTACTAATGAACTGCCTGGCAATCTGCCGTCGTTCCTTATGAAAGAATCGTTTAATGTTTATAAGGAAGAAATGATAGCGTTTGCGCAGGGCGATACAAGATATGAAAACGAAATATCCTTTCTGGATTTAGCCGGGAATCGAAAATTTGTTATAATAAGAGTGCAGGCTACTCCAGGCTACGAAAAGACATTAAAAAGAATTCTTATTTCGTTTTTTGATATTACTGAACGAAAGAATGCGGAAGAAAATATAAAAGCGTCGTTAAAAGAAAAAGAAATTCTGCTTAAAGAAATTCACCACAGAGTAAAAAATAATCTACAGATTATATCGAGCCTTTTAAATCTTCAATCTGAGTATATACATGACGAAGAATCAAGAGAGCTTTTTAACGACAGCCTCAACAGAATAAGGTCTATGGCGCTGATACACGAAAGATTATACCAGTCGGAAAATTTCTCTAAGATAAACGTTCAGGAGTATATTAAGGATATAACAAACTATCTTCTCAGAACATATAAACGAAACCAGCGGAGCGTGATAATAAATGTAGAAATCGAGAATGTGAGCTTTTCAATTGAATCAGCCATCCCTCTTGGACTCATCATAAATGAAGTAGTTTCAAATTCATTAAAATATGCTTTTACCGATCGGGGTTCCGGAATTATATCTATAAAAATGCATGGCGGCGCAAACGGTTCTTTCCATCTGATCTTGAAGGACGATGGAGTAGGCATGTCAGAATCTATAGATTTCAGAAATACTAAATCACTTGGTCTCCAGTTGGTAAATAGTTTAGTTGAGCAATTAGACGGGCAAATTGAATTAAGCAGAAAAGAGGGAACGGAATATACAATTATATTTTCCGTTGATGAAAAATGACATCTGGTAAAATATAGCGGTTAATATAATGGAAAAAGCAAGAATACTTATAGCAGAAGATGAAACAATTGTAGCCCTCGACATTAAACGAAGGCTTATTAATTTAGGGCACGACGTAGTTGGCGTGGTAGCAACTGCGGACGCATGTATAAGGGAAGCTATAGCTAGCAAACCAGATCTTATTCTTATGGATATAATACTGAAAGGGAAAAGCGATGGAATTGTAGCAGCTGAAGAAATAAAAGCCAATCTCAGTATTCCAATCGTATTTCTTACGGCTCACTCCGATGACAATACCATACAGAGAGCAAAATTAACCGAGCCATACGGTTATATAATAAAACCATTTGAAGTTAAAGACCTCCAGAGCACTATAGAAATTGCGTTATACAAATCGCGTATGGAAACAAAGCTTTCTGAAAGCGAAATAAAATACCGCACTTTATTCCTAACGGCTAAAGACGCAGCTCTTACGCTTGACGAAAACGGTTTAATTACTTCCTGCAATAATAAAACAATGCAAATGTTTAATTATGAGGAATGGGAACTTAACGGAGAAAGCGTTAAAAAAATTCTTCCTGACGTTTTTATAAATCACCTTGCCGAAGGAGTAAAGCGGTTTATGGAGGCCGGCAAATATGTTTCGTCCGATACAATTGAACTTACTGCAAAGAAAAAAAATGGGATTGGTTTCCCGGTTGAGTTTTCATTTTCACAATGGAATGCAAATAAAAAGAATCATTTTACCCTCATCATACGCGATATAACGAAGAGAAAAGAAGATGAAACTGCTCTGCTTAAAGCGCATGATGAATTAGAGATGAGAGTGGCTGAAAGAACCGCCGAACTCAGATCCCTTATTGCGCAATCATCAATTGCAATTGCAAATTTTAATACTCACGGAGAGGCTCTTTATGTAAACAAGGCTTGGGAAAATATCTGGCAGCTTAAATTGCAGGATATTGAACAAATAAATTATAACTTGTTTACCGATAAAACAATGCAGCGCTATGGCTATATGGAAAAAATTAAGGGGCTTCTTGAAAACGGCGATTCATTCAAAACCAAACCGCTTTACTTTGATCCAATGGAATACCTGAACATAAAAAGAAATGACGGCGTTTTGCTCGTTTTCCACTTCTACGGCGTAGTTAACGATAAAGGAAAAGTATTCCGGATAATTAATATGGTTGAAGATATTACCGACAAGATGAAAACGGAAGAAGCCAATCTGGAACTTATGGAAAGCAAAATAGGCTCCTCCCTGATTATTGAAAAACTTGAAGAAGAAAGAGGGCGCATATCAAGAGAGCTGCATGACGGAATTGGTCAGTTGATTTCCGCAGTTAAACTGAATATTGAAGTTTTTGAAAAAACTTCAGGAGGAGATTTCCCGCCGTTAGGAAAAATTAAAGATCTTCTTACTCAGGCAGGGCGAGATCTGAAAGATATTATTTATGCTCTTCATCCGGCTTTTTTAGATAATTACGGACTTGTTCCGGCTCTAAAAGTTTTATGCGCCGAAGTGATGGAATCCTCAAATATAAAAACAAAACTCAATGCGAATGAAATAAATGGCGATATGGATCCCAAAATTAAATTATATTTGTACCGGATTGTGCAAGAGGCTTTAAATAATGCCGTAAAACATTCTCAGGCTACAGAAGCAGAGGTTAACGTATTTCTTGGCGGCGATAATTTAGAAATAAGTATAAAAGACAACGGCATTGGGTTTGATTTAGACGGAGCTTCCAATGCAAAAAGCAGAAAGGCCTTTGGTTTGATAAGCATAAAAGAAAGGGTTAGTATGCTTGGCGGAAATGTTCAATTTGATTCCAGATCCGGAAATGGAACAGAAATAACTATTGATATACCAGTGAAGGATATAGCATGAAATTAGTTAAAATATTATTAGCAGACGATCACGCAATATTACGCGACGGATTAAAAATAGTTCTTCAGACAGATAAATCTATTAAGATACTTGGAGAGGCGGGCGACGGCGAAGAAGTTATTGCGTTAGTAAAGAAATTACAACCAGATATTGTTATTCTTGATATAAATATGCCAAAAATGAACGGAATAGAAGCCGCAAGAGCTATACGAAAATTCGACAAGAAAGTCAGAATTTTAATGCTTACAATGTATGAGCAGGAGAACTATATAGTAGACGCTATTTCGGCAGGAATTAACGGGTATATTTTTAAAATGTCCGACATGGAAGAATTTTTACTAGCCATAAAAGAATTATCCGAAGGGCGAGATTACTTTAGCGAAAAAGTTTCTCAGATAGTATTTAAGGGGATGCATCTAAAAGCGCAAAAATCTGAAGAACATGAAAAAATTCACATCACTAATCGCGAAAAAGAGATATTAAAATTATTGGCAAAAGGCTTAACCAGCCAGGAAATTGCCGAGACTTTGTTCATTAGTTATTTTACAGTAGGGCAGCACCGCAAAAACATTCTTGAGAAATTGGGGCTTAAAAACACTGCAGAGCTTGTTTTTTATGCCGTTAAAGAGGGGCTTGTAAAAGAGTAGCTTTAACGGTCTCTCTGCCAAATATACCTAACTATTGGTATATAAAATAGCGATTTCCTTGTATTCCATTCCAGATTTTTAATTACAAACTTGTATCATACAATTTAGGCATCTTAAACTTATTCCTGATTAAACGTTGTTGAGCATTTGTAATTTTTAAAATTTAATGGATGGGCAAGGTTTTGAGCACACACAGCTTAAATAAAATATCTGGGAATAGCAGAACTGCTGAAAGAAATTTCGAGATAGAATATCTTGGTAATTATCTGAGGGATATTAGCAGTAGCGTAAGTCAAATTACACAAAACTCAGAGCAGGAATTTCTTGAAATTGGAGGGAAGCTACAATCCTTTCTAACTAACTCGCGTCAATTATCTTCAGAAGCTTCAATAGCCGCTTCCGGCATATCGGCAAATACTCTATCAAACGGCATTACAGAAATTAACTGGATGTTAAAAAAATTCAGCGATAGCCTTATGGCTTCGGCGAATGATATCAAAGAAGACAAAGAGGAATTATCCGCTATTTCGTCGCATGTCGAGTTGATACTTGACGGATTAGACGGATTTAAAAAAATAACAAGACAACTTAGAATGTTGGGAATTTCAACCAAGATTGAAAGCTCAAGGCTAGGGGATGACGATAAAGGGTTTAACACTTTAGCGGAGAATGTAGAAAAGTTATCAAACCAAATAAATGATAAAGTCGTAGTTATTTCTCAAAAAGCGACATTTCTGCTTAACGAAATAAATAAAACGACTAAGGAATTGAAAAACTTGGAAAAGGATCAAAATCTTGAATCAGATGCAATTTTGAATAATACAAAACTTGCTCTAGAAGCATTTGAAGACAAATATAACCAATGCTCGTTACAGGTAGGAAGAATATCGCAAAGCGCAAACAGCGTATCAAAAAACATCAGCGAAGTAGTTACGCTAATTCAATTTCACGATATAACGCGTCAACAGATGGAACATGTGCATGAAGCGCTGGAGAGTATATCGGAACAAGTAAATTATGAAACGCGCCAAGGAACCGGGGATGGCGTCTCAAATGAAAAATTAGGCAAGATAAGAGATATATGCGAATTACAGTCTGATCAATTAGCAAACTCGTCAAACGAATTTGTCGGAGCAGTTGAAAATATAGTTTCCCGAATTAAAGACGTAGGCGATAATGTTAATGATATTTTTTCTGATATAGTGAATTTGTTAGGCGATGAAGGGGACTCAAAAGGAGCCTCGTTGGGCAAAGTAAATGAAGAATTATCTACCATACTTGCTAGCATGAATAGGAATAACGAAATCGGCCTGAGCCTTGCGAATTCGATAAAATCAATTGTCGAGATCGTTGAAGATTTATCCGAATATGTTTTTGAAATAGAAGAGATAGGAAGCGAGATAGAAATTATTGCGCTAAATGCGCGGATAAAGGCGGCTCATACAGGCATGAACGGTTTATCTCTTGGAGTTCTTGCAGAATCTATTCAACGTCTTTCGATAGACGCCAAATCGCAAACAGTCGGAGCATCACAAATTTTATTAGATATCCGATCGATATCTAAGTCGTTAAAAACTGGGCTTGAACTGGCTAATAGCGACAATGGAAGCGAGGATTTGACAGAAACAAACGCCCGCGTTATGGGATTAATCAATTCAATTATCGGATCTGAAACAGATGCTAAGTCATCGATCACAAAACTAAAATTGTCTGTAAACAGCCTCAAGGAAGAGATTAATGCAACTGTGGAAGGAATAAAAATTCATCGCCAGACACAGGCGATGACTGAAGAAATATTAAATGATCTCGACAGGATTGGTTCCGAACTGATTAAAAAAGTGGGAAAAAGAACGGATAAGAAAAAAAGTATTGACGGGCTGGAAACCAAATATACAATGGACAGCGAGCGGGAGATACACAAAAAGTTTTCAAATAAAGAGTATAAAACGGCGGAAGAAAAATCGGCTGGAACCATAACAAATTCCGAAGATAACTTCGGCGATAACGTAGACCTATTTTAATGAGTAAAACTATGTATGAAGCAATAATTGACGAAACCGGCGCTACCGGTAAAATAAACTTTGACGGTTCTATGATGATTCAGGAAATATTACCAGTTAAAGAATCTTTTTTAAATTCAATTAATAAAACGGAAAGCTTGATTGTTAATCATGGAAAAGTAACGTCATTCGATCTTTCTTATTTGCAACTGCTTATAGCTTTGCATAAATCAGCTTCGTCGCAAAACAAAGGAGCCGAGGTTGAGGAAAAACATCCCGAAAGCTTTTTGCAGCTGATGAGAGAATCTGGATGTCCTTTTTATAAGTGGTTAAACATTAGCCCAAGCTTAGAAACTGAAAGAGGAGAAGACTAAAATGGGAAAAACAATAATGACAGTAGACGACTCGGCAAGCGTAAGGCAAATGGTGGCATTTACTCTCAAGGAGGCCGGCTACGATGTTATTGAAGCGTGCGACGGTAAAGACGCATTAACTAAAATGCAGGGACGCGTTTTAGATTTAATTATTACTGATCTCAATATGCCAAATATGGATGGGATAGAATTAATAAAAAATGTAAGACAAGACGCTGCGCGTAAGTTTTTACCGATAATTATGCTTACGACGGAATCGCAGGGAGAAAAGAAAATGGAAGGCAAAACAGCCGGAGCTACCGGCTGGATAGTAAAACCGTTTAAACAAGAGCAATTATTGGCTGTAACCAAAAAGGTGATAGGATGATTGACGCCCATAAACAAGCATTTAAGGAAGAAGCTGCAGAGTTATTGTCTGAACTTGAACTGACGCTTCTTTCTCTTGAGCATGATCCTGAAGACAGCGAACTGATAGCAAAAGTTTTTCGCGCGCTCCATACAATTAAAGGTTCTGCGGCTATGTTCGGATTCGATGACATCACTATGTTTACGCATGATATAGAATCAGCTTATGATCATATTCGTAATGGAGAGATAAAAATAACCAAAGAAATTATTGACCTGACTTTGGGCGCGCGAGATCTAATTTCTATAATGCTGGCTCAGTCTGAAGGCGAACGGGATATTGACGAGGAAAAGTCAAAAGAAATCCTTATGTCTTTTAAAAGCATGACTAATGCTGTGAGCAAACCTCCCAAAAAACAAGAGGCAGCCGCGTCTTCTCAAAATTTGAGTAATGTTCAGCAGGGAACTGCAAAAGAAGAAATCTTTCACGTTATTTTCCGTCCAGCAGAAGAAATATTTATGACGGGAAACAACCCAATACTTTTACTAAATGAATTAAGAGAACTCGGCCGCGCAATAATTATAGCAAACACAAAAAAAATTCCCAGCCTTGAAGAAATAGACCCCGAAAAATGCTATTTCTCCTGGGATCTTATTCTCAAGACAGATAAAGGAATAGACGCTATAAAGGACGTTTTTATTTTTGTGGAAGATCAATGCGAAATTATAATTGAAAATATTGACGATGTAATTAAGCTTAATGGAGACGAAGATTTCCGCAATCTTGAAAAAGCGATTTATGAAAATGCGTTGTCAGATAAATATAGCGTAGAGGACTTTTTAAAAACATATAAACCGGCGGCTGTGCATGAAGCTGCAAGCGCTCTTGTAAAACACGAAAATAAAAAAACTAAACATGCCGAAGGGCATGGAGAAAACGACGCGGCATCAAGCATTAGAGTAAGCGCAGACAAATTAGACGAGCTTGTTAATCTTGTGGGCGAACTTGTAATAGTTCAGGCGCGCTTAAGCCAGATAGCTTTGAAGGCAAACGATCCTAATATGGTTTCTCTTTCCGAAGAAGTTGAACGCCTTACATGGTCGTTAAGAGATAGCGCGTTAAATATCAGGATGCTTCCTATTGGTTCAACTTTCAGCAAGTTCAAACGCTTAGTACGTGATTTATCTAAAGACCTGAATAAGGAAGTTGAGCTAACAACCGACGGAGCAGAGACTGAATTAGATAAAACCGTAATTGAAAAATTAAGCGATCCGCTTGTTCATATTATAAGAAACAGTATTGACCATGGTATTGAAACGCCTGATGAAAGAGAAAAGATTGGCAAACCAAGAACTGGCGAAGTTCGGCTTTCGGCAACTCAATCCGGCGGAAGCGTACTAATAAAAATTAGCGATGACGGCGCCGGTATGGATAAAGAAAAAATTAGAGCAAAAGCTATATCAATGGGGCTCATATCCGAAAATGTGGAACTGTCAGATTCAGAAATTTATGAACTGATTTTTGCGCCCGGATTTTCGACCGCAACGGAAGTGACAAATGTTTCTGGCCGAGGCGTAGGAATGGACGTTGTGGGCAAAGCGATCGATTCGCTAAGAGGCGCAGTTGAAGTTGAAAGCAAAAAAGGGAAAGGTTCTACTATCATTCTTAAGCTTCCTTTAACTCTTGCAATAATTGACGGGTTGCTTATACAGATAGACGAAGATTTTTATGTGATACCTTTGTCGTCAGTTGAAGAATGTATTGAATTAACAGATGCCGATATCAATAATGCGCATGGCAGACATATAGTAAGCATCCGCGAAGAAATAGTTCCTTATATAAACTTAAGAGAGCGATTCTCAATATCGAGCGCTCCGCCTTCAGTTCAGCAAGTTGTAATTGTTGGAATAAAAGGGAACAGATTCGGATTCGTGGTTGATAAAGTAATAGGCCAGCACCAGACAGTATTAAAAACGCTTGGCAAAATGTACAAAAATATAGAAGGCATTTCTGGAGCTACAATATTAGGCGACGGCACGGTTGCGCTTATTCTTGACGCGGCAAAGATTGTTGAGAAAGAAGAATTAGAAGAAAGAAATAGAAATTAACAAATTTAAATATAAGTAGTAAAATGGCGTTTACATTTTTCTTTAGAGATTTACATACTATAGACCACGTGGCCAAAATATTTGTTCCGGAAATGAGCGGAAGAAGCAGGGTAAGAGTATGGGACGCCGGCTGCGCTATGGGACCCGAGCCTTATACGCTTGCAATTGTGCTTGCAGAAACTATGGGTTCTTTCGCTTTTAAAAATTTGTATATCACAGCTTCCGATATTGACGAATGCGATATGTTTGGCTCAATTATAAAAGAAGGCATTTACTCTGATGAAGAAACAAAAAGAATTCCAGAAGATATATTCCAAAAGTATTTTGAAAAAGTTGACGGAGTCCAAGGCGGATTCCGAGTAATTAGTTTGATAAGAGACAGGGTTCAGTTTCAGAAACATGATCTCCTCTCTCTCCAACCGATAGGCGATAGTTATAGTTTGATTTTATGTAAAAATGTGCTGCTACATTTCCAGCAGTCTGAAAGGATTGAAATAATAAAAATGTTCCATCATTCCCTTGCTCCTGACGGGTTAATTGCATGGGAACAAACACAAAAACTTCCAGGCGAATTAGAAAATATGTTTGAACAGGTTGTATCCGATGCGCAAATATTTAGAAAATTATGAGAAATATAAAAATATGAAAGTTATAAGATTAAATACTAATCCTAATCTTTACAGCAGCAATTCGTACCTCATTTTAGGAACGTGGAACAAATTGGAAGACGTCAATGCGCTGGTTGATACCGGTTCTGACGACTATATTATAAACGAAATAGAGAGGACTAACAAAGGAGTCGGTAAAAGGCCGCTTGAAAAAGTCCTACTGACTCATACGCATTTTGATCATATTGGCGCGCTTAAAGAACTAAAGAAAAAATATTCAGCCGAAGTACTATCATATATAAAAGTGCCGGGCGTAGATAGACTTTTAACCGATAATGAAATGATTCGTCTTGGCGACGATTATTTTCAGATTATACATAGCCCTGGTCATTCGTCGGATTCTATATGTATTTATTGCGCCGGAGAAAAAATACTGTTTACCGGCGATACTTCCATAAGAGTATATTCTAAGGATAGCACATATACTGATGAATACATCGAAACAATAGAGAAATTAGCAAAGCTTAAAGTAAACATTGTTTATCCAGGTCATGGCGAACCGATCAGCGAAAATCCGCAATCAATTATTGCAAATACATTAAGCATCTTAAAAGGGAACAGCGTTTATCAATAATATTAATTAGTATATCTAAAGAGATATAGGTAGTAATTCAAGGAGAAAAACATATGAAATGGTTTTATAATCTGAAAATTAGCTCTAAGCTTTTGGCTTCATTTTCCATAGTGGCTATTATAGCAGTCGTCATTGGTTATGTTGGCATATCAAATTTAAAGCAAATTGAAAAAAGCGATGTGGAGCTTTATTCTAACGCAACGATGCCTCTTTCAATAATGGGAGATATGGCTACTTATTTTCAACGGGTTAGAGTTAATTCAAGAGAAATATTACTTACCAAAAATGAAAGCGAGATCAATAAGTATGTTGATAAAATTCAGACTTATAGGGATTCGCTAAGCCAACTAGGAGATAGATTTGAAAAAAGCGTCGTTACTTCTGAAACTAGGAAAGCATGGGATGCATTTAAACAAACAAGAGTCGCATGCGGGCAGGATTTAGCTAAGTTGCTTGAATTAGCGAAGAATAATAAACAGGCAGAAGCCTATGCTTTAATTAAAGGGAGCTTTGAAGTCACCTCCCGCGCAGAAATGAATGCAATAAGCGATTTAGTCGATTTAAAGGAACAGGAAGCAAAACTTAAATCGGATACGAATACCTCTTTAGCGGATTCTGCTATAACAACTATGTTAGTATTCATGATTGTAGGCGCATTAATAGCTTTAGGGTTTGGGTTTATCATATCTAAAATTGTCAGCCGGCCAATTAATGCTTTGGCTGATATTGCCGATAAAGTTTCGCTTGGCGATGTTGAAGTTGAAGTAAATCAAACTACGACTGACGAAGTTGGAAATCTGATGGGCGCATTTAAAAAAATGGTGGAGAATGTAAAAGCCCAGGTTATTGTAGCGGAAAAAATTGCAGATGGAGATTTAGAAGTTGAAGTATCTGTAAGGTCTGAAAAAGACGTTCTTGGTAAAAGCTTTGTAAAGGTTGTAAAAACGCTTAAAGAATTGGTTAAAGAAGGAAAAGAGCTTTCTAAATCAGCTATTGAAGGCAAGCTTGCAACAAGAGGAAACGCTGATAAATTCCGCGGAGGATATAAAGAAATAGTAGAAGGCATTAACAACACGCTTGATTCAGTAATAGGCCCATTAAACGTAGCCGCAGAATATATTGATAGAATAAGTAAAGGCGATATCCCTGCCAAAATTACAGATAATTATAAAGGCGATTTTAACGAGATAAAAAATAATCTTAACGGATGCATTGACGCTGTTAATTCTTTAATAGCGGATACAAAAATGTTATCGAACTCTGCTATAGAAGGCAAACTTGCAACAAGAGCCGACGCAATAAAACATGGCGGCGATTTTAGAAAAATTATAGAAGGTATTAATAATACCTTAGACGCGGTAATAAGTCCATTAAACGTAGCGGCAGAGTATATTGATAGAATAAGTAAAGGCGATATTCCTGCTAAAATTACAGACAATTATGAAGGCGATTTTAACGAAATAAAAAATAATCTAAATGGATGTATTAGCGCAGTTGACCTTTTAGTAAGCGATGCAAAAATGCTATCCGCTTCGGCAGTAGAAGGCAAGCTCGCTTCTAGAGCGGATGCAACAAAGCATATAGGCGATTTTAGGTTAGTAGTAGAAGGTATTAATAATACGTTAGACGCTGTAATAGGTCCGTTGAATGTAGCTGCAGAATATATAGACCGGATTTCAAAAGGCGATGTTCCTTCAAAAATAAAAGATAATTATAAAGGCGATTTTAACGAGATAAAAAACAACTTAAATGTTTTGATCGATTCAATGGACGAGATTACCTATGTAGCCG
>DBTY01000005.1 GCA_002307295.1 Ignavibacteriales bacterium UBA1304 | reverse complement strand
TACACAAACTATTTTACACTCCCATACTGTCTGGAATAATCTCATTTTATCGGAATTTGAGATAAAAATCTCTTTTGTTTTATAGTTTATAATGTAATTCTATTCCTCCGGAGCCGTTTTAGATTTAGCGCCGCTTTTCCCCAGATTTTGTTTCTGGAGTTCTTGCTTCTTCAACGCCTGGCGTTTTTCATATATCGCTTTTTTTATTTCTCTAAATCCTTTGTGAATACTTTTGAATTCTTGGTTTAAGTTATAGTAAACTACTTCAAGATTATACTTCTTTGTGGCTTCAATATTCAGAGAATCATACTTAGTATATAAAAATAAGCTTTTAGTTCTGTTAAACTCAAGTCTTATGCCGCCTGGACTGCTTTGATATACGGATGCTTCATTCAATAACTCGGGTAGCGGACTATTATACTCTTTAGGTTCATAATATAACTTTTTATCCTTCAAGGAATCTTTTTTCATTGATTCAAGCGCTTTTTTATCAAGGTTAACGGAATACCTATAACTGGAAATATCGCTATTTTCTCTAAAGGCTCCATCTACATATATGGAATATAATTTACGCACGCTTTTGCCGCAATCAACATTTAGATCAAATACTTTCCTTTCCGTAAATTTTACTACTGCCTTAATTGATACTTTTTCTCCTTTCTTTAACTTGCATGTATATCTGTTTGTCCCGCTTAATAATTCCATTCCCGGCTGGATAGTGAATCCTATGTTTCCACTTTGATAAAAATCCACCGGCGACTCAAGCTCTACTGTTATGGTTACCGGTTCGTTTATTTTGGGAGTATAGTTCGACGCCCAACTGTTAATACTGTGGCTTGTCCAATAAACAGTAAAGTCCTCGTTTTGCGCAAAAAGTTTTTGACCGCTCAAAAACAGGAAGATTACTAGAGCCGCCAAAACAAATTTGGTGCGCTGATTGCTAAAAAAGAGCTTTTTCATTTTGGCCTTATTAAAATTATTAACCTGAAAAGCTTTCCCGCACCTTTTCCCACAATCATTCTCCCACTGAAATTTGAATCCTTTTATTACTCTAAAAGGGATAATTAATTTATCATGTTTTTATCAAATTATTAGTTTGTTCTTGCTTTATGAACATGACTTTTAATTACAAATAAAATGTAAAGCGTTTTTTACATAATGTCAATTATTACGATATTGAGCAAAAGTTAACTGAGCAAAAGTTAACAAGAGAAGGTGCGCCAGAATTTATAAAGGGTAGTTTATCCTTTAACGTAAATAAGTTTATCGCTTATTTACACTCAAAGGCTAACGCCAGTGGTTATGTTAATTTAAATTTAAAAGAATCGCAAAATGGTAAACTTTACGCCGAGTTAGACACTTGGCAGCCGAAAGAAAAAGAAATGAAAGAGGGGGAAACTATTGATATCCCCGATGAGCCGTTGGGAGAGCCAGATTTTGAATCTGGTATGGCGGAAGATAATTAGTTTTTTCTTAGTCCCCCTATCGGAATTCTGGGGGGATTATAGAAGATATTAATAAAGTCTTGGACACTAACCGAATATAAATACTCTATGTTTATAGTCGACACTGAAGCTAAAGGCAAGACTTCGCCGAGATAAAAGTGACTGGAATAAGGAGGATAATTATAAATTTGTGAATTAAATTGTTTTATTGAACGTTAGAGATTTAGCCACCGATGAAAAACTTTTGTCTCAAACTGATTACGGAATATTCTTAATTGCCCAAAGGGTGAGCGAAGAAAAAGAAGACTCCGAAAGCGACGATTTACCAATTATTAAATACCGTTTGAAAGTTGAACGCATAGACAACGTTATTAACTTAAAAACTAACGCAGACATTAAATTTGAAAAAGGTAAAAGTCCAAGCCAAAAGCAAAGATTTTTAATAGAGAGAGAATTAGGGAAAGGCGAGTATCCTTTATTTATGGGTTGGATTATGGGGAAGTTACCAAATTTAATTGAAGATTATAAAGATAAATAATATGGCTCATAAACACCAAATTAAAGTGAGTAGCAAGAGCGGAAGAGGCGCAGCAGGAAGAAAATGGCGAAGACAATATAAAACTGGATTAAGAAATTTTATTAGTAATTATTAATATGAAGTTAGCAGAAATGTTTTATTGTTTCAATTGTGATTATACTTTTTGGACTAATAAATATAAAATACCTAAAAGAGAACAAAATAAAAATATAACTAATTGCCCAAAATGTAATAAACAATTAATTAATAAATAATTATGAAAAAAGAAACTATTTTAGAATATAAACAATCTCTTAGAAAAGGCCGGACTAAGAAATTTAATAACTGGAAATATTTAAGCAAAAATACTTTAGCCGGGAAAACTGTTTATCAACCTAAAAATATTTAATATGTCCAAGAAAAATCAAGTTAAAAACACTAAAGCTTATTCTGGAAATAACGGATTAATCAGAGTTCAGTCTATTGTTCCTCAAGAAGCTCACGATTTATTTGATGAAGCTACGATGAAGAATAAGACCACAATGTCCGAGGCTATAAGGGATTTTATTAATAAGTACAATACTAAGTTTATTAATCACTATGGAAAATAAAATAAGTCAGATAAGTAAAATTTACGATTTGCTTTTAGACGGAAACGCCCATAGCACAACCGTGATTTTAGAAAAAATTTTCGGAGTTAATCACTACGGTTATGCCAATATTCACGGCAGGATTACAGATATAAGAAAGAAATACGGAGTAAGGATTATTAATTTTAAGGATGATAATATAAAGAGTTTGTCTTATTATCAGATTATACCACCGGAAATAAAATTAGATGAAGGGCCTAAATTTGGGAAGTGATTTGATGGAATAAAAATGGAAGTTAAGGGGCAGGGGAAATTAATTTAATTATTCGATTAAATGATACTATTTAAACATGATGTTATTATAAATGAAAATAATTATTAATATATATCCGAATAACATTGCGATCATTTTTAACCAAAATAAGCATAATATGGGAATTGGGGAAAATCTACTGAATTTTCCTGAAGCTTCTTTTTCTAATTCATTTAATTCTAAATATCTATTTGTTATCCCCCATATAGCTGTAGCAATAATATATTGTAATAGATCTATTCCTAGACTAAATATTATAAGTGTAGCTGGTTTAAATAATTCTTCTGGAATAATGAATTTTTCTTTGGCAGAAGATATAAGTATACTATTTCTAAACAACCATATTATTCCTATTCCAGCAAATCCTAATTGTCTATTTACATCACTAGCTTTTATACTACTTTTATTATATAAGGCCAGAACCTCAGTCCGATCTTTTAGAACTTTGTCTTCTTTCAAAAATGTTTTTATGAAATTATAAATTGTATTCCACATAATTTATTGATCCTCAAGTTTTTAAAATAATTAGCTTCAATATTTATCCTCCACCGTCGCCTTTTCCAAGAGTTGGTCTTGATGTTTTTTCCCATATTAACTTTAATCGTTTTGGTCGGAGGGAATTTAGCTTTTTACAACTTTTTTTTGTTACAACTTTTTTTGTTTTTTTTAAGGTTCTCGATTTATAATTGCGCCTCATAGTTATTTCCAATTTTCAATTAATTTATTAATTATTTTTTATTATTTCTTCTGTTGGAGACTTCTTTCGATAATTAAATTGCATATCGAATAAATATTAAACCCAATTTTTATTAAATGTTAAGTTAAGAATTCATTGCTGTTTTATCAACCTCAATTTCTCCTTTTTCCCTTGAACCATTACAACAAATCCCCTATGTTATTGCTGGAAAATAAAATCTAAATAATTGCTCCTGTTTATTATTTGATATTGCGAGCCGTGATAATTCCATAAAGAAGGCCGTTTTGCCTTTGCTTTTTCAGACCATTTTATTTCATAACCGTGCAGTATTGAGTCAATTTCTTCAACGTAATCTATTTCCTGCTGGCTGTATGTCCGCCAAAAATAAGCTTCGCCATACTTATTCAGATATGCGTTAGATTTCATTCTCTCGGTAATTACAAAATTTTCAAACAAAGCTCCGGTATCGTTTCTGTTTTCCAATTTGTTAAATTGTGAAATCAACGCATTCCGGATTCCATTATCCCAAAAGTAATACTTGGCTTTTGCAGTAACTTCGTTTCTCATATTGCCGCTGTATCCGCCTACTCTTTTTATAACAAAAGCATTTTCAAGAAGTTGCAAATAACGGTCGACGGTCTTTGCGTCTATTCTGATCTGGCGCGCCAGTTCATTTAAGGATACTTCGCTCCCAACCTGAAAACTGATTAGTTTCAAAAGGTCATGTATCGGCCGGGGATTTTTAATATTATCTAAGCTCAAAATATCTTTTAAGAGATAAGAGTCTGTAAGTTCTCTTAAAGCTTCAATTTTTTTATTTATATCTGGTTCTAAAGCAATTTCGGGATATGAACCAAATATTAGATATTCTTCAAGTTTATCTTTCAGTTCAAATTTATTGTATTTATTTAAAAGTTCTAATTGAGAAAACGGAAATATGGTTATAGTCCGCTTTCTTCCAGTCAATGGTTCGCCAATATTTTGGCGTAGCCTGAAGGAAGACGAACCTGTGGCTATTATTTGAATGCCTGGTTTTTGGTCGACTAATATTTTTAGCCCCATTCCTATATTTTTAATTTGCTGGGCTTCGTCAATTGCAATTAGATCGTAACCTTCGGCATACTCAAGCAACTCGTCAAAATCCTGCGAGTTAAATATTTGCTGTACTCTAATATTGTCGCCTGAATCAAGTTTGTACTTCAATTTAGTTTTATTCAAAAAATCCATGAGTAAAGTAGTTTTCCCAACTCTACGCGCGCCATAGATTACCAATACTTTATTTTTTTGAATTAATTCTTCAAGATTGTAATTACGTGGAATCATTATATTCTCAAATTCTTATTAATATACGGAGTCTCACTCCGCAAATTAATATAAATATAGGGATTAAACAAACAAAGCGTTTTATCGTAAGAAGTAATTCCTGCGATATTTAGCTATTTATCCGGCTAATTCCCTAAATTAATATAAATATACGGAGCCACACTCCGCAAATTAATAGAAATATGCGGAATTGTGGGGAAAGCAATAAGATACAAACCAAATTAGTCGAGATATTCCTATGAGCGCAGCCTATTATTGCCAAATACATTATTTTGCAAAAATATACACACAAACGGCATATTTGGCAGTATTTCTGCATAAAACTAAATATATTTTAATAATTGTATTATTTTACTTAATTCCAATCAAATAATTTCTTATATTTGTCTCCGACTTTTTTGACACTCCTATAGTCACTATTTTTTCATTAGGATATTAACAATGAATCAAAAACAAAAAGCAAAATTAATATTAGAAGACGGAACGGAGTATACGGGATATGCTTTCGGCTCTGCCAAAAACTGTACTGGAGAAGTTGTCTTTAATACGGGAATGGTTGGTTATCCGGAAACGATGACCGATCCTTCGTATAACGGACAAATTCTCGTCTGCACTTTTCCGCTAATTGGCAATTACGGCGTGCCGGGCGACGAAAGAGAGAACGACCTGCCAAAGAATTTTGAATCTGAAGGGATTCATGTTCAGGCTCTTATTATCTCCGATTACTCGTTCGATTATTCACACTGGAACGCTAAAAAATCATTATCAGACTGGATGACCGAGCAAAATATACCGGGCATCTATGG
Source organism: Ignavibacteriales bacterium UBA1304 (assembly GCA_002307295.1). Taxonomy (GTDB): domain Bacteria; phylum Bacteroidota; class Ignavibacteria; order Ignavibacteriales; family Ignavibacteriaceae; genus UBA1304. The sequence continues at coordinate 13,566 of DBTY01000005.1, read as the reverse complement.
AATTGATACACGAGCTCTTACCCGTCAGCTGAGAGAAAAAGGAACTATGCTCGGCAAGGTAATAATTGAAGGGACTGAAGATAAACTTAAATTTGAAGACCCAAATAAACGCAATTTAGCTTCCGAAGTAAGCGTAATTAAACCGATTACTTACAAAAAAGGAAGCAAAAGGATATTACTTGTAGATTGCGGAGCAAAAAACAATATAATACAGGCATTTTTAAGAAGAGATATCTCTGTGCTAAGAACGCCCTACAACTACGATTTTGTAAACGAAGACGTTTCCGGGATTGTAATTTCAAACGGGCCGGGCGACCCGAAAGTCTGCACCGAAACAATTGCAAATACAAGAAAGGCAATTGAAAAAGGGATTCCAATTTTAGGCATCTGCCTTGGATGTCAGGTATTGGGGCTTGCCGCAGGCGCAAACACATATAAATTAAAGTACGGTCACCGCAGTCACAACCAGCCAGTAAACGAAGCCGGCACAAAACGGTGCTACATAACATCCCAAAATCATGGCTATGCTATTGATAACGACACATTACCCGAAGACTGGCGCGAATGGTTTATAAATGATAACGACGGAACAAACGAAGGAATCATTCATATTTCCAAACCATTATTCGGCGCGCAATTTCATCCTGAAGCCTCTCCGGGACCGGATGACACTGAATTTATTTTTGACATGTTTGTGAGGGCTTTAAAATGATAAAGAAAGGTAAACCTAAAAAAGTATTAATCCTCGGTTCGGGCGCTTTACAGATTGGGCAGGCGGGAGAATTTGATTACTCCGGCAGCCAGGCGATAAAAGCCCTTATAGAGGATGGCGTTGAAACAGTATTAATTAACCCCAATATTGCTACTATCCAAACTTCGGAAGAACTTGCCGATAAAGTCTATTTCCTTCCGTTAAAACTTGAGTTTGTAGAAGAAGTAATTATTAAAGAAGAACCAGATAGCATTATGCTTGGCTTTGGCGGTCAGACGGCGCTTAACATAGGCGTTGAGCTTTATGATAAAGGACTGCTTGCCAAGTACAAAATTAAAGTGCTAGGCACCCAGGTTGAAGCTATTAAGAATACCGAAGACAGACTTTTATTCGGTCAAAAAGTAGCCGAAGTTGGGCTTAAGGTCGCCACAAGCAAAACAGCTTCCAATGTGGAAGAAGCTGTCGCTGCGGCTGAAGGAATTGGCTTCCCGGTTATGGTTCGTATCGCTTATGCGCTTGGCGGACTTGGTTCCGGCATTGTAAACAACAAAACCGAACTTATTGAAAGAGCAAAACGGGCGTTCTCTTTTACTAACCAGATTTTGATTGAAGAATCTCTCTATGGCTGGAAAGAAGTAGAGTACGAAATTGTGCGCGATAAATATAACAACTGTATTACAGTCTGTAATATGGAGAACATCGATCCGATGGGAATACATACGGGCGACAGCGTTGTTATAGCTCCTGTGCAAACCCTGTCCTCTTCCGAAAACTTTATGCTTCGTTCCATAGGCATTAAGCTTATACGACATCTTGGCATTATTGGCGAGTGCAACATACAGTACGCTCTTGATCCGAAATCGGAAGATTACAGAATTATTGAAGTAAACGCGCGTCTTAGCAGAAGCTCCGCTCTTGCTTCAAAAGCGACCGGTTACCCGCTTGCCTTTATAGCGTCAAAATTAGCGCTTGGTTATTCGCTTAACGAAATTGAAAACATCATCACAAAAGAAACTTCGGCATGTTTTGAACCAGCCTTGGATTATGTGGTAATAAAATATCCACGCTGGGATTTGCAGAAATTCCGTCAGGTCAGCACGCTTCTTGGTTCCGAAATGAAATCAGTAGGCGAAGTAATGTCTATCGGCCGCAGCTTTGAGGAAGTTTTCCAGAAAGCTATCAGAATGCTTGATATTGGGCTGAACGGGTTTGCCTGTAACGAATTAATTTTTGAGAACCTTGACGAAGAAATTGCCAAGCCTACCGATAGAAGACTTTTTGCTATCGCCCAGGCTTTTCAGGCCGGCTACACAGTAGAGCAGGTTCACGCTCTATCCAAAATTGATAACTGGTTTCTTTATAAGATGAAGAACATTATTGATATGGAAGCCGAACTAAAAGGGAAGGAACTTGGTAAACTTTCTTTTGACGTTTTCAAAGAAGCAAAGCAGAAAGGTTTTTCCGATAAACAAATCGGTCTGCTTACCAGCGCTCAGGAATTTGACGTAAGAAAGAGAAGAAAAGAATTAAACATTATACCATGCGTAAAACAGATAGATACGCTTGCAGCAGAATATCCTGCGCAGACAAATTATCTGTACTTAAGTTATAACGGATATCAGGACGATATTAAAATAGGCGAAGCAAACCAGATTGTAGTGCTTGGCAGCGGCGCATACCGCATCGGTTCCTCGGTTGAATTTGACTGGTGCTGCGTTAACGCAGTAATGACGCTGAATAAGCTTGACTATAAGACAATAATGATTAATTATAATCCTGAAACTGTCAGCACCGATTATGACATTTGTGATAAGCTATACTTTGACGAAATGAGCTTTGAGCGAGTACTTGATATTTACGAAAAAGAAAACCCTGAGGGCGTGATAGTTTCGATGGGCGGTCAGATACCAAACAACCTAGCAATGAAGCTTTACGACGCGGGAGTAAAAATACTCGGCACTTCCCCGCTTCAGATTGATAACGCAGAAGACCGGCATAAATTTTCACAGATACTTGACGATAAAGAAATAGATCAACCGGATTGGGCGGAGCTTACTGACCTTGCATCGGCAAAGGAATTTGCCAACAAGGTTGATTACCCGGTTCTTATACGCCCAAGCTACGTGCTAAGCGGCGCGGCTATGAGCATTGTTCTTACGGAAGACGAATTGGAAGAGTATCTGGATAAGGCCTCGGCTATCAGTCAGGAACACCCGGTAGTAATAAGTAAATTTATTACCGAAGCTCGCGAGATTGAAGTAGACGCAGTTGCTGAGAACGGTAATCTTTTCTGCTACGCTATTTCTGAACACGTAGAAAATGCAGGAGTGCATTCAGGCGACGCTACCATTGTTCTGCCACCGCAAAGAACTTATCTTGAAACTATGCGGCGCGTTAAAACAATTACCAAGGAAATTGCAAAAGCTCTTGAAATTACAGGACCTTTCAATATCCAGTACATTGCAAAAGATAACGACGTAAAAGTAATTGAGTGCAATCTTAGAGCTTCAAGAAGCTTCCCGTTTGTATCAAAGGTTCTGAAGATCAACTTTATCGATATAGCCACAAAGTTAATGATGGGAGAAAAAGTCCCGCGTATTGATAAGTCTTCGTTCGACGTAGATTACGTGGGAGTTAAAGCTTCGCAGTTCTCGTTTACAAGACTAAAAGGTTCCGATCCGGTAGTAGGCGTTGAAATGTCTTCTACGGGCGAAGTGGCCTGTCTTGGCGACGACTTTAACGAAGCCTTCTTAAAGAGTCTGCTCTCAACCGGGTTCCGCATTCCTAAAAAAGGCATTCTGCTTTCAACAGGCGTGCTTAAATCCAAAGCGGAATTTTTGGAAGAAGCGAGAGCTCTCCAGGCATTAGGATTAAAATTCTACGGCACAAAAGGAACGGCCGATTTCTACAAAGAAAACGGAATAGACGTAACCGAACTTCGACGTCCGTTTGATAATGTTGAACCGAGTATTTTAACTTATATGGCAGAAGGGAAAATTGATCTTGTAATTAATATTCCTAAAACTACCGAACGCGTAGAGCTCGACAGCGATTATATTGTCAGAAGAAAAGCGATAGACTTAAACATTCCACTTATTACAAACATTCAGTTTGCAAAAAGGTTTGTTAAGGCTCTGCCCCGCTACCTGAACAATGATCTTAAAATTAAAAGCTGGGACGAGTACTGCTGATAGAAGTTGTAATGTGAATTTAGACGGACAAACACACCACCTACCCGCCTGAGGCGGGTAGGTGGTGTGAGAGAAAGGATGTTAACCTTCGAAGACGCTGCTGTTAGAGCATGCGTTTTTGAAGGTTTTTTATTTTGGAGCGTAGATTTCAATCTGCGCATTTCCGCTGAATTTTGTTCCAACTTTCAGGATATCCTTCGAATACCTGGAAGGCTAATCGCTTATTTTTCCGCGATTGTTTTTATTGCGTCGTAATGAGCGTTAATTGTTCTGTCAATATCCTCCGTGGTATGCGCCATAGAAACGAACGCCGCTTCAAACTGCGCTGGAGCTAAATAAATCCCTCTGTTTAGCATCTCGTGAAAATATTTCCCATATAAAACAGTATCTGATTTTATTGCCGATTTGAAGTCAGTTACTTTCTCTTCTGTAAAAAACAATGTCGTCATAGAGCCGACTCTGTTCATAGCAAAATTCTTCCCCAGAGCTTTCATATTTTCTCTAAAACCATTTTCAAGATAAGCCGATTTTTCTTCAAGCTGAGCATAGATTTCCGGATGAGCCCGTATATATCCCAAAGCCGAATAACCCGCCGCCATAGCCATTGGATTGCCGCTAAGAGTGCCGGCCTGATAAACAGGTCCGCTTGGAGAAATCATTTCCATAATTTCCCGCTTTCCGCCAAACGCGCCTACGGGCATTCCTCCGCCAATTATTTTACCAAATGTAGTAAGATCGGGTTTTATACCGAATAATTCCTGCGCTCCGCCCATGGCCACTCTAAAGCCTGTCATTACTTCGTCAAAAATTAGAACAATTTTCTCTTCGTCGCACAAAGTCCTAAGCCCTTTAAGAAAAGAATCCGTCGCTTTAACGACCCCCATATTGCCCGCTACAGGCTCTACTATTATTGCCGCAATCTGGCTTTTGTTTTGCGCTACATTTTTTTTAACCGACTCAATATCGTTGTAATCCGCAATCAGAGTATCCGCCGCGTTTCCTTTTGTTACGCCGGGACTTGTAGGCGTTCCGAACGTTAAAGCTCCCGAACCCGCTTTTATCAGGAAAAAATCCGCATGGCCATGATAGCAGCCTTCAAACTTTATAAATTTATCGCGGCCTGTATAGCCTCTTGCGGCTCTTACCGCGCTCATAGTAGCTTCTGTGCCGCTATTTACCATTCTAACAACTTCAATGGAAGGAACCATTTCAGAAATTAAGACCGCCATATTTACTTCAAGCTCTGTAGGCGCGCCAAAACTGATTCCGTTTTCTATTGCCTTTAATAAAGCCTCTTTTATAAATGCCGGATTATGCCCAAACAAATGCGGACCCCAGCTGCCAATAAAATCTATGTATTCGTTTCCGTCAACATCGGTTAGTTTTGAACCTTTCCCTTTTTGCATAAAAATTGGAACGCCGCCAACTGACTTGAATGCTCTTACAGGAGAGTTTACTCCTCCGGGGATATAATTCTTTGCTGTTTCAAATAATTTTTCGCTATTAGATGTTTTCATAATTTTGCTTCTTGTTTATTTTGCTTAATTACTAAATCTAAAGATTTAACTTCTGTTTTACAAGCGGGCTTTGTGTATTCTTTTATGAACGCGCTAATTTTGCTATAGAAGGCGCTATTAATAAAGCTGCAAATGGCGCCGCTTCATATAACGCTCTGATTTCATCAATGTAACCAAAAAATATAGAAAGAAAAAAGAGAGGACAAAAAACGACTATAAAACCCCAGCGAAGGAATTGATCTTTTGTTTTCCAATCATAAAAAATGAGAGAGCCAAGCGATATAAAAGTTAATAAGAATAAACAGGCTGAAGCCGGATTGCCAAAAAGTTTTAGATTATGATCAAAAAAATGAAACTCTGCTATAACTCCGGCGTTTGCAGCAAACGTCTGTAAAACTAACATTCTGAATATAAACCATATCGCCCCCATGCTAACCGAGATTGCGACAATTTTAATAAATGGCATACGCCGGAATTGATATGCTATAAAAACAAGTATAAGAAGAACCGACGTTTCTTTATTAAGAACCAATAAAGGGAAAAAAATCAGCAGCGGAATCTGGCGGTTTTTAACAATAAGCAGCGTTCCAAAAGAGAAAAGAAAAATTGTGGCCGGATCATATATAAAATGACTATAGCTGGAGCATAGAGGAAGTATTAGCATACCGCCATAAACTACAAGATGCTGCACAAAATGTTCCTCCGGGTAAAAACGCTTTGCCAGGCTCCGTAAGACGAATGAAAAACCTAAGAAAAAAAGGAAGCTTAAAGCAAGAGCTATAGCGTATTCAAACGCTCTGTCTGACTTAAAATAAAAGATTAACCATTTTTTTGCTGCAAAAAACGACGTGAGCTGACTTTGGAAAGTCCCGGGAATAAGATTCCTTATTAATCTTATTGTTCCAGGAATAAGAGCGCGAAGCACATAAGGACGCGCCGCTGTTCCGTCAATCAGCATCCCAAACTCTGCCGACTTTCCTGTTAATGAGAGCGAATCTTCCCCGACAAAAAATCTGAATACCAAAAAAGAAATTACTACGTGCTGAAATAATATTGATATTTGCTTAAGAGCCTGTGATGCATATCTATCAATTTTAATTTTCAGATTAGATTTAATCATGTTGGTTCCCGCATTAAATTATTCTTCCCTTTCCATATGTAAAACTAATAAAAAATAAGATATTTTAATAATTTTACTGGCTCTTAGATAAAGTCATGTGTTTTTTCGAAAGGAATAAAGTTTAAGAATTTAGCTTTGGGTTACTTCCCATTTCCAATAGTGACATTCAGGCCAATCCCAGCATATGCTCTTTCAAAGTTAAGATTGCCAAATAAACCCAAGCCAATTCCAATTTCATTAGCCAGTCTGAATAATAGTTGAGCGTCCACTTGCAGCCCTATTGTATTAAAATTTTTTATATCGTGATCGACTAATTTATCCCCATAAATAAAACATGGCCCAATAAAAAAAGCGGCAAATACCCAGTCGCTTATTGTTCTTCTTCCAATTGAAATATCAAACGTATTAAATTCGCGTTCAAGACTTCCAAATCTTTGCAGAGGGGCGCCGCCTACCGCCCGATAACCAACTTTATAGAAAAAATCGTTTATCGAAAAATTATAACTTACATTTACCGAAGCGTCTTTGCTTTGCAGCATTATTCCGCCCGTCATCCAGTATTTATATGTGGTATCATTTCTTTGATATACGGAATCTGCGCCTTGCGGGAAAATTGGATTACAAATCCATAAGAGAATAATTATCATCGTTATCTTTTTCACTAAATATCCCAAAATTATATATCAACCCCATATTACATAAAAAACAATTATGAACGCGCTAATTTTGCTATCGGGGGAGCAATTAATAACGCAATAAATGGAGCCGCTTCGTAAAACGCTCTAAGCTCATCAATAAAGCCAAAAAATATGGCAAGAAAATAGAGAGGACAAAAAACTACAAGAAAACCCTGACGAAGAAATTGATTTTTAGATTTCCAGTCATAAGAAATTAGCGCTCCAAGAACTATAACAACTACTAAGAAAAAACAAGCTTCAATAGGATTACTAAACAGTTTAAGGTTGTGATCAAAAAGATGAAACTCCACAACAGAACCCGGATTAGCGGCAAACGCTCGTATAACAAAAATTCTTATTACAACCCATACCGCCCCCATGACAGATGAGATTACCGCTATTTTCGGCAGCCGCATACGCCGGAACTGATATACAATAAATACAAGGATTAGTAAAACCGACGTTTCTTTATGCAAAGCTAATATTGGAAAGAAAATCAACATTGGGAGCAAACGCTCTTTAACGACTAATAACACGCCAAATGAGAAAAGAAAGATTGTTCCCGGGTCGTAAATATGATGGCCATAGGAGGAGCATAGCGGAATTATCAGCATACCGCCATAAACGACAAGAGACTGCACAAAAGGTTCTTTGCAATAAAAACGTTTTGCCAGGCTCCTTAAGACAAACGAAAAGCCTAAGAAAAAGATAAAACTTAACACAAGAGCTAAAGCGTTTTCAACCGCTCTATCCGATCTTAAATAAGCAACAAACCAATTATGTTTTTCAAAAAACGCCTGTATATTAAGCTTTGCGGTTTCAGGAACTAAGCCCCGTATAAACCTTATTGTTGCTGGAATTAGAACACGAAGAACGTATGGGCGCATGGCAGTCCCATCTATCATATTCCCCAAACTTGACGAGTCCCCTTTTAACAACAGCAAATCTTCCCCGACGAAAAATCTGAATACCAAAAAAGAAATTGCTACGTGTTGAAATAATATTGATATTTGTTTAAGCGATTGTAACGCGTATCTGGCAATTGCAGATTTCAGATTAGATTTAGTCATGTTTTCTCCCACTTTAAATTATTCTTCCCTTTCCCTATGCAAAACTAACAAAAAATATGTTATTATTATAACTTTTTACAACGCTAAGATAAAATACATTTAACCAAAGCCGCTTTGTTTTACGGCGTTTTACCGCTTGTTTATTTATTCCGCCAAGAATAACTTTTGTATTATTTTAATCAGAAAATATTTTTATATTTGGCGAACATAAATAGCAGAGAAAGCAATGAGTTTAAACGAAAAGAAACAAAAAGACAGAAAAATTGGGAAAAGCGAAACTCCTAAAAAACATCTTATCGACCCGAGATATCAAAATTTATTTTGGACTTCCCTGACAATTGTCGTTTTGCTTGTATTTTTTATTATCAACAATACGCGTAAAGAACCTGATCAGGGACCATATCCCCCATATTATAACGCTAACGGAACCCAATCGGCCGATTCTACATCTAACCATAATAACTGATAGTAATTTTATTTATTAATCTGGAGAGATTATGTTAAAAAAATTCATATTCTTATCATTACTTGGCGTTTCGGTTTCGGTTTTTGGATGCGAAAAAAATAGCGATAAAGACGCAAAAGCGCTTTCTGATAATGCGATGGAACAGCCTTACGCCATTGGCGCAGAAAAAAGAGCCCCCGATTTTAGTCTTACTTCGGCAGACGGTAAGAACATTAAATTATCGGACTACAAAGGCAAGATCGTAATTGTTGATTTCTGGGCTACATGGTGCCCCCCATGCAGAAAAGGAATTCCCGATCTGATTGCTATTCAAAAGGAATTTAAAAACGACGTCGTAATTATTGGAATCTCGCTTGATAGCGACCAGGGCTCTAGAGCCACAAAATCAAAGGTCGTCCCTTTTATAAAGGAATATGGAATTAATTATCCCATAGCTTATGGCGATGAAAAAGTGATAGATAAATTTGGCGGCATAAACAGCATCCCTACTTCTTTTGTAATAAACCAGAAAGGGAATATTGTAGATACGCATATTGGGCTGGTAGAAAAATCAGTTTTTGTAAACAAAATAAAATCGTTACTTGCTAAAAAGAAGTAATAAAATAAATTTTATTTAGCATAAAAAAGCGGATACTCTCCGCTTTTTTTATATCTATTTTTTAAACAGATATAAAATCAAACTGATTATTGCGCTTAATAAAAGGCATGTAACAATGGGGAAGTAAAAAGTAAAATTTTCTTTTTTTATGAGTATATCCCCAGGCAGTTTTCCAACAAGCGGAATCTTATCCCAAAACCTTAACACAGCCCCCGCAGCCGCTAACACAATCCCGGTAATTATTAAAACGCCGCCAAGATGTTGAAAGTTATCAGTCATACATAACTGCGTTTAAATTTTATATGCTCTTGCGCAAAAACTTCGGCTGTTCAAGCGTAAGTATTAACGATATTCTGTGCGTATCCGGCAGTCTGTCCGATTCCGACACGTTAAACCGCGCGAATGAATAATCTATATTCAGCTTAGGCAGTTTAACGCCTACGCCAAGAGTAAACTGTTTTACGTCGTTATAACCTGCGCGCACTGCAAAAAGATTTCTGTAACTATACTCAAGACCAAAGTGCGGATCAAAACTTACCGGGCCTATATTAAACTGCGATGCATACTGTCTGTTTTCAAAACGGATATCAAAATCCATAGCGGGAGTAAATCTGCCTCCAAGAAAGTTAAACTGATATGCCGCGCCAACTTTAAGAGTCGGGGTAATAAGTTCGTTTCGGCCTGTGTTCCATGCTACAATTGTAGTTGTAATATCCTGAATATTTGCGCCAAGCATAAGGTTTTCATAAGGGACGTACTGTGCTCCAATATCAAATCCAATCCCGGTAGCGTTATACTCCGCAATTTTGCGGCTTATAATTTTTATGTTAGCGCCGATGCTTAATTTATCTGTGTACTGTTTTGCCGCGGTAAGATAAAAAGCCCAGTCCTGATCGCTAAATTCGGTAATTTGAGAGTAATCTAATTTATCCGTATTAATATCAAGCTTTCCGTCTCCGTTAGCGTCATAAAGAGCCTGACGCGTGTCTGGTATTCCATCTACGCCAAGACGCATAACGCTGATGCCAAAACTCATATCCTTGCCGTAAGGGACGGCTACTGAAGCATAGTCGTAATTCACAAGGTTACCGTAACGCTCGTCGTGCATTAACGAAATTTGAGGATAGTTAAGACGGACTAAACCGGCTGGATTATAATACCCCGCAGTAGCGTCGTTAGCAAGAGCCACGTACGCGCCTCCCATTCCAAGGGGTCGCCCGCCTACGCCAATAGCCATAAACTCGCCGGCGTATTTGCCAATAACCGTCTGCGAGAAGCAGGCTCCGCTAAACAATAAAACGGGTAGTAATAAAGTATACAGCTTTTTAATCATAACTTATCCGGTTTAAATGCATTCAATAAAAAATGTGGTCTCAAAATTGTTAAAATGCCCCTGAAAGTCAAGCCAAAAGGAGGGCAAAACAGAACGGCTGTTTTACATAGCTCCTTGTTTTTTAAGAAACCAAAACCCGTTGATTGAGAGACCGCGCTGCAAAATAAAACCTGCAAGGTATCTATAAGAAAGCCCTTGCAGGTTAAAATAAACAGTTATCGCTTATTATCAGCTTACTTCAATAAGAACATTTTTCTTGATGTAAATTTATTACCTGCCTGAAGAGTGTAAATATACAATCCGCTTGCAAGCTTTGATCCGTCAAAGTCTACTGTATAATTTCCTTTTTCCATATAGCAGTTTACTAATTCCGCTACTCTTTGTCCAAGAAGGTTATATACGCTTAGTTTTATAGCGCCTGCCTGTTCTACCGGGTAGCATATCTTTGTAGTTGGGTTAAATGGATTTGGGTAGTTGCCAAAACCAGTTATCGCTTTCTGAGTAGTTTCCGTCCCGGCTATAGCAGCCGCCTGTTTGCCAAGACTACCGCCGCCGCTTTGGCCTAACTGCGCAAGAGCAAACTTACTAAGTATATTATCAGAATGATTTACTGCAAGCTCCGTAAATGCTGCTTTTGACGTAACTGTATCATTAAGATAGTTTTTGTAGATCAGTCCTTTTTCATACAGCATTTCGCAAAGCAGACCTGTGTCTGTATTCTTATCCGCCATGATGGTATTAGTCAGGTCAGCTGCTTTTTTATAGTCTCTGTTGTCTATATCCGTTCCTATTTCATATCTTTTGATAAACGGCAAATAGTTAGAAAACAGTTTATTGCCCGATAATATTGCAAGCGCGTTGTTAAAATCTGTTTTTGCGCCGATCGTATTATATAACTGCGATAAGAAGACAATATTCTTTTTGAAAGAATCTTTATCAAACGTCGTTACAAATTTTACCATTAACTTGCCTATAATTGTGCCTACTGTTTCTACATACGAAGCAGTGTTTACAACGCCGTTTTCTTTATCAGTTTTCATCTGCTGCAAAAGATTAAAATATTGTTGTAACAAATCGTCTCCGCCTGTTACAGATTCGGTTGTAGCGCTGCCGTCTGCTATTTGCTTACCAGCCGCTTTTGTGTGACCACAAACTATACTGGAGCCAGAGGTAGTTACGCTACCATATACAGCTCCAGGAAGACTTCTACTATATTGATTGTCACTTGCAGAGGCTTTTGCCTGTGATATGGCATAAATATCTGAGCCGTTGCCGCAAAAATAATTACCTGAGATGTCGTAATAATTTGCGCTATTTTGAAGATATATGCCAATATCCCAACCTGATATATGGTTGTTCCGTATACTACCGCCTGTGCCGCCATAGGAAATAAATCCCTCTGCTGCTCCGCCGTTAGTTCCGTATGAATCCCTGAATGTTGTTGTTGTTCCGTTATATTCAAGCACAATTCCTGCGCCAAACGTAACATTTACATTATCGATATATGTATTGTTGCTCCCATTTATTTGTATTGCACTACCAGAAATAGTAAGGTTTTGTATATGTATATATTCCGAGTTATTTACTGTACAGCTATTAATCGTAGCGCTTCCAAGTCCGTCAAGCGCCATAGTTGACTTGCCGCTAAAAGTTACCGACTCATTGTACGTTCTTGGCTGCAATTCAATAGTATAGAAATTAGAACCGCCCCCGCCGCCGGCTGAATAATAATTTGCAGCAGATTGGATTGTTGGGAATAAACCTAAAAGAATGTTGCCGCCTTTTAAGTAAGCGCAATTACCCACGTTAGCGCCGCTGCCTAAATTGATTGTGCCGCCCGCAGAGGCGATATAATAGCCATTTAGATTGATGTTTAAGTATCCTGCATCAAGCGTAAGAGTTTCGCCCGTGGGTACAGTTACATTGCCCTTTAGCGTTACTGCTTCATTCCATTCTTCATTTGTAGTTAACGCGCCATTAGTAGTTAACCGCGGGCCGTTCATAATCTGAATAGGCACGCTGCCGGAGTATGACTTCCCTGCTTGAGTTACGCCAGTTATTTCTAGAGAGCCTGTAATATTGCCCGCATCATTCCTTACCCAACCGTTCCCATTAGTTAATGTTGGCAATGATGCAATTGTCAATCCATGATTATTACTTGGAAATGGGTTACAGGTAATTACGCCATTTTTAGAATTAATAGACATGCTGTACGTAATGCTTGTAAGATGATCGCCAGTTCCGCCATCATTAAAATTGTAATATGTGTTGTAGTTGCTATTTAGATAAAAATCTGTGCTATTATATGTCTGTCCATTAGATTGATAATCTGAAGTAAAAACAAGCTCTTCTACTATGCCGGTTATATTATTAAGCTTGTTAATTACTGCATCTAATCCATTCTTATCATCTTGACTTAAATATCTAGTCTTGAGGACTCCACCCTGCTCTGGAGAGTCCATGGCACCATTGTCACCATAGAGGTCTAAAAGACCAAGCACATGACCAAATTCATGAGTAAAGCAACCTTGTACATCAAGAAAGCTTCCTCCAATTGACCAGTCTGAACTTGCATTCACATAAATATCGACTTCGTGCACTAGATAGGTTTCAGGGTCTGGTTCTCTAGGAACTGTGACTGCTCCACCTGGTTTAAAGCCATTAGCTACCCATTCGTCATTAGTTATCATCTTAATACTACAAATATTGTCAGTTTGGTCTACACCAACAACAGATGTATCATTTTCGTCGCCTATACTTAAACCGGGATAACCATTACTAATACTTAAACTTGTTGCGGTATTCCAAGTATACATTGCTGCCTGAATAGCATCTAAAGAGCCGTCGGGAAAGCCTCGGGGAGTGTAAAATAGTTTGTGTAA
>DBTY01000032.1 GCA_002307295.1 Ignavibacteriales bacterium UBA1304 | reverse complement strand
TCTGTTTTATTTTGGACAGCTGTGACAATTTTTTAAATTCAAGTTCATTTATTATATCTGCTTTTGTTTTATTCGCAAAAATAAGCATATTATTGCCTATCTCATTTTTCAATTGAAGATACCTGAAAATAGAAATAAACGGGGTAATCCCAGCTCCTCCTGCAATAAACACTCCTTCTCCTTTATAGCTTATTGCGCCAAACGCATCATGCAAAATCAGCTCGTCGTTTTGTTTAAGTTGCAACAGTTGATTTGTAACGCTTTTATGCAAAGGATATGTTTTGATGGTAAATTCAAGATAATCGTCATCTGGCAATGAAGTAAAAGTAAAAGGTCTTTTTTCTTTTTGCCAGCCTTCTTTGTTTATAGAAACATCCGTCGCCTGCCCGGGAGTAAAACTGTACTGTTGAGGTTTTTCAGTTATAATTTTTAACACATCGGGAGTGATGCGTATAATTGATTTTATTTTTACGTGATATTGCCGCATGCTATTTCCAGTTTATTTTGAGCTAATGCCATCTGATTAAAATTGGCAAAGCCATATTTATTCTGCGCTTAAACTCATATAAATAATTATGTGCTTTATGAAAGTATGTAGAGGATGGTTTTAATTCAATCGGGCAAAGGGATGAAAAAGGGACTACATCCTTTGAGGCGGAAAGATAAACAAGGATTTATTTGGAATAATATTTATGTATGTTGCAATATTTATAGAGACTAGTTTTATAAAACTAAAACCTCAACGTAAAAACTGTTTCTTTACCGGGAATAGAGCGGACGCCAATAGTTCCGCCATGAGCACGCATAATTTGTTTAGATAAGCTTAAGCCAATTCCGGAACCTTCCTTTTTTGCGCTGAAAAACGGTATGAAAATTTTATCAATTATCCCCTCTGCAATACCGGGTCCGTTATCAGTAATTTTAATTATAGCCCGTCCTCTGTTGTCAATTTGCGCTATTAAAGAAATTATCCCTTCATTTATTCCTGCTAACGTTATCGATTGCACTGCATTGTTCAAAAGATTTATTAATGCCTGTTCAATCAAATCAGAATCGCCTGTAAGTTCAAGATATGCAGGATTTACTTCGGCTATAAATTTAATATTATGCTCTGGCAAAGCCGAATCAAACAGCGTCTTTATCCTTTCCACAATCTGTATTACTTTAAATATTTTAAAATCGGGCTTAGGTATTTTAGTTAAGCTTCTGTATTTATCTACAAATGTAATAAGCCCTTCGCTTCTTTTCTGTATTGCGCTTACAGCGCTTTTTATATCGTCGACCGTTTCAGCGTCATAAGATGCGGAAGCGCCGCCATTTGCCGTCAGCAGTTTATTTACAGTAGAAGCCAGCGACGAAATTGGAGTTATTGAGTTCATGATTTCGTGAGTGAGCACGCGAATAAGTCTTTGCCAGGCTTCAATTTCTTTTTCTTCCAGTTCCGGATAAATATTTTGCAGCGCTACTAATTTATGAAGCTGATTTTTCATTCTGAAATCGGTAGCGTACAGCAGCAGATGAATAATCTCATCAGCGCCGGTAATTTTGTAAATTGCTTTTTGCCCAGGAATAAGTTTGTAGATAAACGAACTGAAATCTGGCGATATATTATCTAACGAACTAATATTTTTAATGCCGTGCAGATTTAAAAGTTGCCTGGCTGCGCGGTTTACAAAACCGATATCGCCTTTTGCGTCAAAAGATATAAGCCCCACTCCAACATGCTGTATTACAGTTTCTAAATATTTAAGCGTTTCTTCTTTTTCGCTTCGCGCCTGTTTGAATTTATTTAGTATTTTGTTGAACTCATTAGAAAGCTCGCTAAACGAATCGCCAAAGTCGTCATAATTTATGTTGTAAGTAAAATCAGAATAATTTATAAATCTTAAAAAACTTGCAAGATCGCGGTTTGTCCTTTCTACAAATTTTATTAATAACCAGATCTGATAACATGCTAAAGCGGCTAAACCGACAGAAACAAATACGTAATCATGCAAAAACATAAAACAGCAGATAAAGAGGTTTATTGTAAGAAGCGCCGCTCTTAATATAATTTTAAGTTTGAAATTTTTCATATTATAATCCGTGCTTTTCCATTCGCCTGTAAAGAGAAGTGCGCGTAAGACCAAGCTCAGCGGCGGCTTTTGAAATGTTCCCTTCAAATTTCAGAAGAGCTTTTCTGATAATGTTTTTTTCAATCTCTTCAAGATTAAACGTATCCGGTTCGTCATTAATATCCTGCCTGTTAGGAAAACCAAGCGAAATATCCGACGGCCTGATGGACATGCCTTCGCATAAAATAATGCTTCTTTCTATAGAGTGTTGAAGTTCCCGGATATTCCCCGGCCATGAGTAATTTTCCAATTTCTTTAACGATTCTGGCATAAGCGCAATATCCGGCTTATTATATTTTCGTTTAAATACTGCAAGAAAATGTTCAGCCAACAGAGGAATATCGTTTACCCGGTCCTTTAACTGCGGAAGACGTATTTCAACTGTGTTTATACGGTAAAGTAAATCCTGGCGGAATTTATTATCGGCAATCATCGTATAAATTGGTTTGTTGGTCGCGCAAATAAGGCGTATATCAATTGATATTTTTTTGTTTGAGCCGACTCTTGTTATTTCCCTGCTTTGAATTGCAGTTAAAAGTTTTGACTGCAACTCAAGCGGCAGATTGCCAATCTCATCAAGAAAAAGCGTTCCGCCGGAGGCTATTTCAAAACGCCCCGGTCTGTCTTCCTTTGCATCGGTAAATGAGCCTTTTACATGCCCGAACAATTCGCTTTCAAAAAGCGTTGGCGAAATTGCGCCTAAATCTACGCTAATAAATACTTCATCAGCCCGGTTAGATTTTTTATGCAGCGCTTTAGCTATAAGCTCTTTGCCTGTTCCGTTATCTCCTAATATCAAAACGTTGGCGTCGGTCGGCGCGACCTTTGTAATTGAATTAAAGACGCTTTTCATCTGGTCGGAAGAACCGATAATTTCGGGAAAGCCTGAGCCGTCGTTATCGTTGATAAACTTCTGCCTGCTTTTTATTCTATTCAGCTCTACGCGCGACTCTCGCAGTTTTAACGCAGAGGAATATGTAGCTACAAGTTTTTCGTTCTGCCATGGTTTAAGGACAAAATCCGTGGCTCCTTCTTTAACGGCGCGCACCGCAGTTTCAATGTCGCCGTAGGCGGTAATCAATATTACAACTGCAAGCGGATCGGTTTTAATAATTTCTTTGAGCCAATAAAAACCTTCCTCGCCGCCTGTAACTTCCTTCGTAAAATTCATATCAAGAAAAATGACGTCAAAACTTTCTTGCGTAACAAGCTCAGGAATATTAGAAGGATCTTTTTCTGTAATTACTAACGAAGCATACGGCTTTAACAGCAGTTTTGCCGCTAGCAATACTTCAACATTATCGTCAACAATTAATACTTTTGACATACGCCCTGTTTAAAATTTCTATTCTTATTCATTTAATTTGAATTGCCAAATTATGCGCAATAATTCCTTATAATTCCCGTTATGCAAAATATCTGGCGTCTGCTTCTGCAGGCATTATGCTAAACTTGCACAACATGAGTTTATAAATCAAAAATTATTCCGTTTATAAATAAGCAGAAAATGAATAAAAACCAAAAAGAAACGTACGATACCGTACAGTCATGTACGTTATCGTACAATGAGATACGTTGAAGTTTTATATTCGCTTCATTTTATTAAACAAAATCCCCGGCACAGATGTTGATTAAACTGCATAGCAGGAGGATAAATGGATAGACAAATAGAAAAGAAATTTTGGAACAAAAACAGAATTATTGGGGCGGGCTTTGCTGCGGTTTTTATTGTTTTTATATTTTATATTTTTGTTTTTGGCGACAGAAGCTCAAAGCTAAATGTAGAAAAAGATAAAATCACTATAAGCGAAGTAAAACGCTCGCTGTTTCAGGAATATATTCCAGTTTCCGGCGCAATAGTTCCATTTCAGACAGTTTATCTTGATCTTTCTGACGGCGGCCGTATTGCCGAAAAATTTGTTGAAGAAGGGGCTTTCTTAAATGCCGGGGATCCCATAATCCGTCTTGAAAATCAAAGTCTTGCAATACAGTTAATGAATACTCAATCGAGCTTTTTAGCCGCGGAGGCGCAATTAAGCCAAAACCGCCTGACCTTTGAGCAAAACCGATTAAGTAAAGAAATGAATATGCTTGATTATGACAACAGATTCCGCACGCAAAAAAGGGCTTACGACATTAATAAAGCTTTGTACGAAAAAAAATTATGCTCGTTTGAAGAATATGAAAAAAGCCGGGAAGATTTTGAATACATAAAAAAAAGCCGCGAACTGATGAGGCAAATGTTGGTAAAAGACTCTATAACTAACGTGCAAAACGCTTTGCAGGACAATGCTAACGTAGAAAGATCAAAAAAATACTTAAAATTAATTGAGGCGCAGCTTGCCGACCTTACCGTAAAGGCTCCTATCAAAGGACAGCTGACGTCGCTGAACGCCGAGATAGGACAATCGGTGGGTTCCAGTTATAAGCTTGGACAGATTGACAATACGGATTCTTATAAAATACGCGCCGACGTCGACGAGCATTATATTTCTAAAGTGCGGGCGGGACTTACGGCCGAATACGAACTTGACGAAGGCAAGTATTCTCTTACAGTAAAAACGGTTTATCCGCAGGTTACAAACGGAAAGTTCAGCATTGATTTAGTTTTTAACGGCGGACAGCCTAAAGGATTAAGAAGAGGTCAGTCCGTTAATATAAAATTAGAACTTAGCGATCCGTCCAAAGTTACTCTTATAGATAACGGCGGTTTTTTCTCGGTAACCGGCGGACAATGGATTTACGTAGTTGATAAATCTGGCGTATTTGCAGTTAAGCGCCAAATAAAAATAGGCAGACAAAATCCCCAATACTACGAGTTGCTTGACGGATTAAAACCGGGAGAAAAAGTCATTACTTCCTCCTATGATAATTTTGGAGACGCTGACAAATTAATTTTAAAATAATTCGTCATCCTAAGCGCAATCGAAGGATGACCCATTACAAAACAAGAATATTCTGGTCATATTTCGACTCCGCTCACAATGACACAATTGCAGTTGAGCTTTTGGGTGACGGCTAAGCTTGTTGGTGGCTACTAAGCTTGTCGAAGCCCAACGTCATCCTGAGCGGAGTCGAAGGATGACTTCTATTACCCGATTGCCAGGGGCGTACCCTGACAGGGACTGTAAGCACAAAAAAAATACGAATGAGAAAAATAAAAAATGATTAAACATTACTTAAAATACAGCTATCAAATATTACGAAAAGACAAACTGTTTACGTTGTTAAACATACTCGGTTTTGCTATCGGCATTACTGTATGCTCGTTGATTGCTTTTTATATTCTGTATGAATATAGTTTTGATACACTCAATAAAAACTACGACAGAATATATACGGTCTATAGCAATGCCGATAGAGCTTGCGCTACAACTCCGTTCGTTTTTGGAACAACTATAAAGAACAAAATACCTGGGATTCAAAAATCCGTTCAGGTATTAGATGGTTTATGGGTACTGCCAGGAATAGTAATAAATAATAAAATTTTAAAAATTGATAATTGTTATAGCGCAGATCCCGAACTGCTTGATATTTTTAGCTTTGAATACTTAAGCGGCAGTAAAATTATTTTTGCATCTAAAATAAATTCCGTTCTTATATCTCAAAATACTGCGGTTAAATACCTTAAAAAGGATGAGCAGGCAGTCGGCAAACCCATTAAAATATATATGGGCGGACTTAAGTTGAACCTGAAAATAGCAGGTATATTTAAAGACGCTCCAGGTAATTCGCATCTTAGACCAAATATAATTATTCAGATTGATAATATTAAAAAATTAATACCTCCAAAAGAGTTAAACAATTGGAATAGTAGCGCTCCTACAACTTATGTGCTTTTGACAAATCCGTCTGTAAAAAGCAGAGTAGAACAACAGATCAATAAGCTTGTTCCCGTTAATAATAGTGGCTATCATCTTCTCCCGCTTGCAGATCAACATTTACGAGCTTCAAATATTTCATTTCTGATAGGAAAGAAAGGAGATATAAATAAAATATATATTTATTTAATAATTGGCTTTTTCACGCTTTTAATTGCGTGCATAAACTACATTAACTTTAATACTGCAAAATCTGCAATGCGAGCAAAGGAAATTGGAATCAGGAAAATTGCAGGCGCGAACCGTTGGACGTTAATAAAACAATTAGCAGCCGAACCGCTAATCCTTTCTTGTGCGGCTATTCCTATTGTTGTAGCGCTGCTCGCATTAACGCTTCCATATGCGGATTCTATATTTGACCGGGACATACAAGCGACGTTATTTACTAACTGGAATTATTTCTTCGCCTTACTAGCCCTCATTCTTCTTACTGGCGTTTTATCGGGCATATACTCAGCCGTCCTCATCACTGTTTACAAGCCGCTGGATTTAATAAGAAACCAGATGAATTTAAAAACATCAAAATCATATTTTCGCAATTCTCTTTTATTTATTCAGATTGTAATATTTTCGGGTCTGATAATGAGCAGTCTAATAATTTACAGACAAATGCAGCTTATCAAGAAAATCGACATCGGTTATAATAAGTATTGTACGCTTGTTACAACTTTTCCGGGACCTCCGTATTATGATCAATTTAAAACATTTGTAAAGGAGCTTAAAAATTATCCCGGCATACTTAATGGAACAATTGCGTCTGTAGTCCCTCCCAGTGAAAAAGATGTAATAAGAATGATAGGAAGCAGTCCCTCCACAAAAAAAGCTTTTTGTTATTCCTATATTGAATGCGATGAGAACTATAAGGACGTAATAGGTTTAACTTTAACCGAGGGGAGATTTATTAGCGACGCTTCTGCTGATAACGAAATTGTAATAAATGAGAAACTCGAAAAAGACCAGCGCTTAAAACACGCCGCAGGAAAATATATTGATATTTTCGGCAAAAAACTCGTAGTAGGAGTAGTGAAGAATTTTTATATGAATTCCTTATATGAACCCATTGAGCCTTTGTTTATGGCTAAAGGCAAAAACATATCCTCTTACTTAGCATTAAGATTAAACCCTAAGGATTTAAGCGGAGGAATAAATCTGTTTAAAAACAAATGGAAACAGTTCTTCCCGAATTTGATTTGCGATTATTTTTTTATTGATGAAGAGTTTGATAATAAGTATAAAGACGATCAATACTTTGGAACGCTTATAGGAACATTTTCAATAGTCGCCTCGCTAATTGCAGTAATTGGTCTTATTGGACTTACCACTTATATAATATCAAAAAAGAAAAAAGAGATTGCTATACGGAAAGTTCTAGGAGCCTCTGTATTTAATATAGTTTATGTGCTGACAAAAGAGACTTTAATAATTACGCTGTTTGGCTGCCTTGTTGCGGCTCTAATTTCAAATTACTTTATGGAAATATGGCTCAGACGCTTTGCCGAAAAAATAAGCATAACGCCCGATATATTTATCATAGGATTTTGCATTACGCTTTTAATTACGATTAGTTCAGTCGCTTTGCTGGCTGTTAAAGCGGCTTTAGGTAATCAGATGGATAGTTTGAGGAATGAGTAAGTATACAACGCACTCAGCGCACACTGGCAGGGATTACAACTGTAATAGAATAGACGCAATAAAAATAATTTAATCTTAAAATAATCAGGAGAATATAAATGATAAAGGTTGTTGATCTAAAAAAGATTTTCCGTACCGACGAAATTGAGACTACAGCTTTAGATGGTATTAATATGGAAATAAAGCAGGGCGAGTTCGTTTCGATCATGGGACCTTCAGGATGCGGCAAATCAACTCTGATGAATATTCTTGGTCTGCTTGATAACCCTGAAAGCGGCGAATATCATTTCCTAGATCAGGAAGTTTCTAAATACACAGAACGCCAAAAAGCCCAGCTCAGGAAAGAGAACATTGGATTTGTTTTTCAGAGTTTTAATTTGATTGACGAACTTACAGTTTATGAAAACGTTGAACTCCCGCTTTTATATCTTAAAATGTCCTCCTCCGAAAGGAAGAAAAAAGTTGAAGAAGCTCTTGAAAGAATTCAGATGATGCATAGAAAGAATCACTTTCCACAGCAGCTTTCCGGAGGACAGCAACAAAGAGTAGCCGTTGCAAGAGCGATAGTATGCAACCCCAAATTAATATTGGCAGATGAACCGACGGGAAATCTTGATTCTACTCACGGCGATGAAGTAATGAAAATGCTTACCGAATTACATGAAGGCGGCACGACAATAATTATGGTCACCCACTCCCCCACGTACGCTGAATACGGCAGCAGAACAGTTCATCTTTTTGATGGAAAGATTGTTACTGAAAACTTCAGCGGAGTTTTTCACTTATAAAAATATTTACAACTCAAAGATTGTTATCCTGAGCGAAGTCGGAGGATGGCAGGTTCTACTAATTACGAATATTAAAATTTATTATGGGGCTTTAATGAAAACGGTAGTATTGTTTTTATTGTTAGGGTGTTTTTTAACTGTGAATGCGCAAACAAATAATGGTTCTGGCAGTATAAAAGGAGTTGTTGCGGACTCTTTATCTCACAAAGGATTGCATTATGCGACTGTAAGAATTTTTTCTAAAGATAGCAACAAGCTTATAGACGGAGCTATGACTGATTCCTTAGGCCGTTTTGAAATTGACAACATCACATATAGCGCATATAATATTAAAATATCGTTTATGGGATACAGAACTAAATCTATCAATTCCGTTGCGTTGAATAAATCCAAAAACGAAATAAAGTTAGATACAATTACGCTCTCTCCGCTTACTAAAGAAATTAAAGGCGTTGAAATAACAGGCGAAAAGCAGGAAGTCGAGTTTAGCTTTGATAAACTTATTATGAATGTGGATATGATGCCTGAAGTGAAAGGCGGAGCTTTAATTGATATCTTTAAAAACACTCCCAATCTGATGGTTGAAGGAAGTATTGGAAATTATTCAATTTCTCTGAACGGTAGTTCCTCCATTACATATTTTATTGACGGACGCCCTGTTAACGATTTAGCGTTGGTTCTACAAATGCCGTCCAGCTCAATTGAGCGCGTGGAAGTAATTTCAAATCCGTCCGCTAAATATGACGCCGAAGGAGAAGCCGGAATTATCAATATTATTAAACGACCTGACAACAATAACCATAACAATAACGATATTAATGGCATGGCTTCTTTAAGCGCTTCAAACCGCGATAATTACAGTTCCTCCATTAAGTTAAATTATAAAAAAGACAAAATAAACTATTACTTAAATTATGATAATCAGTTCTCCTATTTCGAAGGATTAGGAACTGGCAATATTTTAACAACTGTAGATAATATTACTACATTAACCAAAGGGAGCGCAGTTTATTCAGTCCGAGGCTTTAATCACTATGTAGAGCTTGGAGCTGACTGTAGTATTGACAGTAGTAATTCTATTTTATTTTCATTTGATTTTAACAAAGGGAATAGAAAACCATCAGATAAAGAAATTCTAAATAAGTATACTAACGACGAACCGACAAACGAATTATACTTACAAAATTACAACGCGGAAAGCGAGTACAAAGGGAACAACTTCGATTTATCTCTAAATTATAAAAAGAAATTTTCAAAAAAAGGGAAAGAAGTTTCGGCGGATTTATATTATACAGGCTCAAATGACAATGAGAACAACGCATTAGCGACAATCATGCACCCGTTTGAAGGAGCCGTTTCTTCAATATTAAACAATTATGCAACTGATAGAAAAACCAAGTTTTTCATGGCTCAATCCGATTTTGTTTTGCCTTTGGATAATAATGGGACAATAGAAGGCGGGGTAAAAGGATTATATAGAAACCGCAATCTGAATTATACTAATTTATATTATAGCTTTAACGACAATTTATGGGAAGACAGTCTTCATTTAAGCGACGCGTTTCACTTTGATCAGTATATATATTCTGTATACGCAACGTATGCTAATAAATTAAGCGCTATCAACTATAAAATTGGTTTACGATCAGAGTATACAAATCAGGATATTAAACAAAACACATTGGATTTGGATGCTAAGAGCAACTATATAGATTTTTTCCCTTCTGCAAATGTAAATGTCGATATAGTAAAAAATATTCTATCTGTTAGCGCCGGTTATAGCAGAAGAATAAACAGACCCGATATGATGAGGCTAAATCCTTATATACAGACTCGCACATCAACCTATATTATGCAAGGCAACGCTTCGTTGAAGCCTGAATATATAGACAATATTACAATAGAACCTAATTGGGGCGATATATACTTATCGTTATACTACAGAAGAACAAAAGATAATATTGTAAGGGTTAGTAAAGTAATTGATGACTCCGTCCAATTTGTAACTTATGATAATGCCTCAAAAGCCGACCAATATGGGATTAACATATATAAAGGAATCCCGATTAGTAAAATTGGAAGAGTTTCTATTAGCGGAGGTTATTTTCACAAAAATATTAAAGGCTTTTATTCAGGGGAAGATTTATCATCGTCTACTAATAGTTGGAACGCAAGAATTAATACCGGACTAAAGCTCGGCTGGGACGTTGGTCTGAATATTTCAATGAGTTATCAGGGGCCAAGACAGGAAGCGCAGATTTATACTAAAGGCTATTTCGGTTCTAATCTGACTTTAGTCAAACAGCTGTTTGATAAAAAAGGAGCCATCGCTTTGAATATAAACGATCCATTTAAATTAGCGGTAAATAAAGACGAAACTAAAGAGACAAATTATTATTTCTATCATGAATTTAAAATGTCCTTTACAATGGTTTCTTTTTCATTTTCCTATTCGTTTGACAACTTCAAAGAAGTTGGGAAAAAATGGCTTGACGAAGATACTGGAAGTAAAGAATATGAAAAGAAATAGGATTTTCTTACTATTAGATAAAATGATATTTTAACAATCATTTTGATAATGCTCAAAAATTTCATAAATATTCTTTCACTGCATTTTATTATCTGTCACAGCAATAAAGCATTGTTCAAATTCACATCCGTCCAAAACGAAGA
>DBTY01000058.1 GCA_002307295.1 Ignavibacteriales bacterium UBA1304 | reverse complement strand
TCTCTGATACCCATGACGCTACGTCTGGCGTTACTGTCTTGGTTATCTTTAATGATCTGCCCATATGACGAGACTGATCTGTAGCCCATTCTAACGTAGCTCCGCCTGGTACTGATCCCTGCGTCCAATATGACGGTAAATCGCTCTCAAATCCGCCGATCTTGTTTATCGTCTGTGCATTTGCCGTCAGAAACGAAAACAGAAACAGAGAAATTGATAATATGGAAATATTTAGTTTAACTACCTTCATACAATCCTCTTATTATTTTTAGCTTACTTAAATTGGTTAACTTAATCATTTACAAGCAGCTGTAAATGATTCACAAAAACAGAAACAGTTCAGGAAAATTGTAAGAGATATTTTATTATTCTTTTCAATTTTACCTCCTTTTTTTATTTCGATAATTGATTGTTCTTCCATTTAATTTGTTATTTATTGATTGTTAGTTAAAATCATGTTTTTATTTACTGAAGGATTTCTTGGCTGTGAAAAAAGCGAAACAATTTCGCTGTTATCAAGATTAAGGTATTTTATATTCAACGATTCAATACTGATTTTTTTTGAACCAAGCATATCTACTGCCGTTTGAAAAGTATTGGGATTAAGCAGCGAACTTTTTATTGTTAATTCTTTATGAAATAAATCCTGAAGGTTAATATTTAAATATGCGTCAGGCGACGAGAGCCCAAATATAATAAGCCTGCCCCCTTTCTTTGCAATTTTAAGAGCCGTTTCGGCAGCTTTAGCGTTGCCTGCGCATTCAATTACAATATCGCTGCCGCCTGAAGTTACATCGTTAATATTCTGTACAAAATTTTTGTCTGAAGGATCAAATACAAAATCGGCTTTATTCATTAATGCGAGGTCTCTTTTCTGAGGGTCGGTTTCTACTACAATTATTTTTTTTGCCCCTTTTATCCGAGCCAGCTGAAGCATTAGTATTCCAATAGCGCCCGCGCCAATAATTGCAACCGTATTATGCATAGCAACGTCAGCCTGATTAATGCCGTGAATACAACATGAAAGCGGTTCGGCAAAAGCCGCCGTTTTTATATCAAGCGTTTCAGGCAATTTATAAGCCTGTTTAAATGGCGCCGCAGAATACTCTGCAAACCCGCCGTTAATAGTTACTCCCAAAGCTTTTAAATTGCTGCATAAATGTATTCTGCCCTGGCGGCAGTATTCGCAGTAGCCGCAATGGATATTGGGATCAATGGCTACTTTATCTCCAGGCTCAAATCCGAAAACATTTTTCCCTGTTTCAATTACTTCGCCTGCATATTCATGCCCAATAATTACGTTTAATCCGGCCGGAGCTTTCCCTTCATAAATATTAAAATCCGTTCCGCAAACTCCGCAGGCTCCAACTTTTATTAATAATTCGTCTGGAGTAATTTCAGGAGTTTTAACTTCCTCAACGCTGATATTAAAAGGGCTTCTAAATATTAACGCTTTCATTTATTTTTATCTGCCGATACGTTGTTAATTGCGACTGTTGATTGTCTTTTTACAAGTTCAACCGGAATTAATATCTTTTTACTGGATGAAACTTTTTTTGATAAAATCTGAGACATTAGTTTCACCGCTTCTATTCCCATTTCAAGCTTGGGAACGTTCATTGTAGAAAGCGGCGGTTCTATAAATAAATCGGACTCAACATTATCAAATCCTATAACGGCAATATCCTCAGGAATCCTAATTGATTTTTCCTTAAGGCATTGCATTACGCCAATAGCCATAGCGTCATTACAGGCAAATATGCCTGTAATGTCTTTATTCTTTTTTAATAATTTTTTGGTAGCTTTATATCCGTTTTCACGAGCAGGATAGTTTTCATCAGTAATGCATAAATCAGGATTGAATTCAATTCCTGCGGATTTTAACGCTTTTTTATATCCCGTAAAGCGGTCATTAATACTGGGGTGACTAATATCAGCGCCTATAAAACCAATTTTT
The DNA here is from genome assembly GCA_002307295.1 of Ignavibacteriales bacterium UBA1304. Classification (GTDB taxonomy): domain Bacteria; phylum Bacteroidota; class Ignavibacteria; order Ignavibacteriales; family Ignavibacteriaceae; genus UBA1304. The sequence continues at coordinate 83,981 of DBTY01000058.1, read as the reverse complement.
TTATGCCCGGCATTTATTAAGTGTTGAGTGGCAGACATTCCGCCATTTACGTTATCTATTAAAATTGCCGAATATCCTTCCATGGGGATTTCATAGTCGATAAAAATCAGAGGCAAATCATATTTTTTTAGTCCATTAACAATTTCAACAGGAACCTTGCCTACCAGGATAACGCCGTCGACATTTCTTTCTAAAACAAAACGCGGCAGCTTTTCCCCCTTTTTAACTTCCGAAGGAACGGTAGTTAAAAGGATATATAACTGTTTTTCGCGCGCTTCAAACTCTGCGCCTAGAAAAATTCTTGTATAAAATGGTTCAGAACGAAGAAAGTGGTCGTTGGTAAGAATAAATCCGATGTTTCCGGTTTTGCCTGAAACTAACCCTCTGGCAGATCCTGACGGATGATAATTTAATTCCTTTATAGCCTTATTGACTTTTTTCTTAGTCTCTTCCGATATTCGTTTATTATTATGAATAACAAGAGAAACTGTAGCAATTGACACATCTGCTTTTTTTGCGATATCTTTTATTGTCGGCGTCATATATCTACCATAAAGTTTTCAAAATGGTTAAACGTTTAAACTTAGTTAAACGATTAACCTAATTTAATTATTTATCTGTCATTTTGTCAAGTTAAATTTAATATTTAAATAATATTCAAGTTAATCGTTTAAACATATTTACTTATAAGGAAGTTCCTTCTTTTTATAGAAATCGTTTAATTTTATGCAGTTACAGGATGGGTTTAATAAATTGTTGAAAGGAACTATAATCTAAAATGTTTTTTAACTTATATTGGCAGGTTATTTTTTCGTTTTTTTCGGTTTTGATTTTGTGAAAAGATCCGCAGTGTATTTTTCATAAAGTTCAAACAGAAAGACCATTCGATTTGCATCGTTAGGAAATGGCTGAGATCTATATGCAAGGTCCACAGCTTTATCTAAGTCATTATGGGCTTCTACTAAAGAAGGCGGTATGGTCAATGGATTGTATAAGTCCGCAAGCGAACTCTTTGGAAAATCTGTTCTTACATCCAAAACTTTTTGCGCTGTTGTTTCTATGGCTTTTATTTGTTTGTCCGTCAGGGCTTCCGGCCATGGATAGTTATTATAAACTATATCTTTCGAATACCTGTAATCGCTTTTTAACCTTCCACAAATATATTTTACCCAAGCCATGTGCATTGATGACATTAAAACGCCAAAATGGAATAAGCCTCCATTTGGAATCGACATGCAAGTATCGCTTACAATTGAATTTTTATCAAAAAAACCAAAAGGAATATATTTTCTATTTTCTGAAGAAACTCTTGGAATGACAATAAATGTTGTCGGTCTGTTTCTGTCTCTAAAAAGAGTTGGAGTATCAGCAAATTTCTTAGTTGAAGGAGCAATGCTATCCAACCGAAACTTTTTAACTAATTCAATGCGTTTCATAATTTCAGGCAAATGTTTAATTTCTGAAGGTTCTGCATCCACCAACCAGAGACACCATCTTTTTTCGCCGTTAAGAAATTCATATGCTGAAATAAGAGGCAGAATATATTTTTCTGCTTTTGGTTCTTTAAGAACGAACTCTTTTTTTTCTTCGTCTGATAATAGCAAATGCCCGCCGTCTAAAGGCATATTTCCAAAACTCATTTTAGGGACATTACAAATGGGATGAGAGCTTTTATTTATCAATATATCCTTTGCGTCAACTAAATATGGGTTAATGTTTTTAGCCTTTAATTCATGAGCCGCCCCATTAATATTATCATAGTCAAAAATGCTTTTATTATTAACATCATAATTGGCAAAACCAATAATTACGCAATAAACAGCTGCTTTCCCTTTAGCTTCATTACTCCATTTAAAAGTTCTATGCGCAAAATGAATTTTTATATTATATTTATAAAGCATCTGCCCCCAAAGGATACTTGTTTGTTCCCCTTGCACAATAGAATTTGTTGAAACAAATGCCGCCTTTATTTTGGTATCCTGAATAAATTTTGCAGTTTTAATATACCAGCCAGTTACATAGTCAAGAACGCCGCTCCCATCTGCATTATCAAATTGTTTCACAATCTGGTTGCGTTGGTTTTGCTTCATCATTTTTGAACCGATAAAAGGAGGATTACCAAGAATAAACGAAAGATTATACTTTGAAACTATATTTTCCCAGTTTATTTCTAATGCATCTCCATGAATAATTTTGGCGGCTTTTTTTAATGGAAGACGAATAAAGTAATGCCCAAATTCATTGCTTATAAGCATGTTCATCTGATGGTCAATAAGCCACATAGCAACTTCAGCAATACGTGCAGGAAACTCTTCGAATTCAATCCCATGCATCATATCAACATCAAGCCAGATAATACTATTAATATCAGCTTCAATTTGCCCAGTTTTATTTAATGTCCTTAATATTTCCAATTCTAACAAGCGTAGTTCACGGTAAGTAATTACAAGGAAATTTCCACAGCCACAAGCAGGGTCAAGAAATCTAAGAAAGCTTAACTTTTTATGAAATTCGATAAGTTTGTTTTTATTATCTTTAACGCTTTCGAATTCTTTCCAGAGTTCGTCAAGAAAAAGAGGCTTAATAAGCTTCAGAATATTAGTTTCGCTTGTATAATGAGCGCCTAAATCCCTTCGCTCTTTGGGATTCATAACACTCTGAAACATAGACCCAAAAATAGCAGGAGAAATTTTACTCCAGTCAATATAACAACAATTTAATAACGCCTGCCTCATTTTACTATCAAAACTTGCTATTGGCAAAGGTTCTTCAAAAAGTTTACCATTCACATATGGAAAACCTGCCAACTGCTCATCAATATTAGTATAGCGCTTTTCAATTGGCGTATTTAACACCTGAAACAATTCTTGTAGCTTTGAGGCAAGATCGCTGCCATCTTCATTTGTCCTCTGTTCAATAAAATCCTGAAACATTTGTTTGTCAAAGATTGTAGTATCTTCAGCGAATAGACAAAACAATATACGCACTAAATAAACTTCAAGAGGATGTCCAGTATAACCTATTTCTTTAAGCCGATCGTGAAGTTTCCCCATCATTTCTGCCGCTTTTATATTAGCAGGATCTTGTTCTTTATAAACTTTTTTCTGGTAACCAGATATGTAGCCAAAATGTTGTACATTATTAACAAGTTCGTTTAATTTAAACTCTATTGTCTTATTTTCTTCAATGTCAAAAAGTCTTAAATTTTCAAAATCAGAAATAAGGATGTATTTAGGCAGTTCATGCTGTTGAAGTCCATACAAATAATCTTTTGCTTGTTTATAGGCTTTGTCAAGATTCTTCCCCCGACTTTTCATTTCTATTAAAATAGTCCCTTTCCATAATAAATCAATATAACCATCTTTATCATCAAGCTTTTTTACCTTATGCTCAAAAGTTGATACCCTTTTTCTGCTAATCCCAAAAACGTTAAAAAACTCAACAAGAAACTGTTGAGAATCTGCTTCTTCGTTATATGCGTCTGCCCATTCTTTTGAGAAATTTAATGCTCTCTCTTTGATTTCGTTCCAGCTTAATGCCATTATTAAATTCTATTTGTTTTTATATCCACAAGATTATTTATTAAGCTTGCCCCTATTAATACTATCCCACAATATTACAGATATTTTTCTTAAAAAGCCATATTTCAGTTTTACCCAAAAATAAAACCCCTAATTTATTCCTACTTTAAAGTAGGCGTCAAGAAGGGGTTAAAATATTTTCTTATCCAATTACAAAAAGAGATGACTTTTTAAGGATTTTCTCGCTAAAACTATCCCCTCTATTTTTAAGTAGATTCCCGCTAAAATTGTCCCCTCCTTAAAAAGGAGGGGATTTTAGGGAGGTCTTATTTCATTAATATCATCTTATTTACCTGCGATTGCCCGTCTACGCTTAGATTATAAAAATACACGCCGCTGGTTAAATTTGCGCCGTTAAATTCATATTCATATTCGCCGGACTCAAGCTGTTTATTTACCAACTCTGCAACCTGCTGCCCTATGCTATTGAATATTTTTAATGATACATAGGCTTTATTCTCCAGACCAAATACTATTTTAGTAGTTGGGTTAAACGGATTTGGATAATTTCTTACGCTTGTAGCTGTTGTTATTGTAAACGCTCTTTCGCTTACGTCAAATATCTGATGGCTAATATAGTTGCTTAGTCTTACTAAGCAATTTGTAGAGTTTACTTTTGGGGTTTGCCAGCTGTATCTGGTTAGCCCAGCTATTGGAGTTTTGTTTAATTTAACCCATGTTCCTCCGCCGTCTATTGAATACTCAACCTGAACTGCGCCATAAACTATTCCCCCTGTTTTACGCCAGTTAATATACTGATATGATCCGCCAACGTATTTCTCGCCGCCATTAGGCGTTGTTAATACTATTTTGCCGTTAGCTGCGCTCTGATACAAAGTGAAATAATTATCCGATACTGAATAGAACCCTGCCGCATTGGGACTAGCCGGATTTGTTTTAAATACTATTGATTGTCTTATTTTTATTTTGCATAAAGTAGAAGCAGTTGCCGGGGTTGTCCACGAATAAGTATTTTCAGCTCCAGATAAGCTTTTAACATTAGTTGCAATTGTAGTCCAGGTAGTTCCACCATCTATCGTATATAATAGATCGACAACATCATTTAAATCTTTAGGAGCAGCTCCTGAGCCTGTAGAGCTTGTCTGGTAGTTATTGCCATTAGAAGGAGGTTGCGATGGACTGGTTAATAAATCAGTATGATCATACCACTTAATTGTTTGATTAGAACCGGCTAAATAATTTTCTCCTCCATTTGGTTCAAGTATTTGCTCTAAATAGACGATAGCAAAGACTGGAGAAACATCGTAAATCGCAGCGTCGTCCATCTTGCTAATCTTAATTAAGCAATTAGTAGAATTAACCTGTGGAACAGTCCACAAATATCCTAAGTCAGTTGAGGGCAGGTTCGAAGCTACAGTCGACCAGGAAGCTCCGCCATCAGCAGAAAACTCCACCTTAGCGTTAAAATTGCCTAAAGCGCGCCATTCCAAGGCATATGTTCTATTTGAATAGAGATGGTTGCTCGATTCTGGAACTCTGCTCCAGGCGACTGCAAATGGTTTACTGATATCAATATTAAAACCGTCTGTTAATCCGCTGCATTGGCTGTTTTTATTATCAAGCCAGTCGATTCCGCTATCTGTAGACATTGGACCAGTATAATTAGAGGAGCCCTCTGCGGAAAACACTCCTAGCTGATAATAAAACTGACCGTCGCCGGCATTAACGCCAACCGTATTATTATCTCCTTCCGTCCATTGCATATCGCCATAGCTAAAACCGACGTTTTTACCGACGCCTATAATAGGATCAGTTCCGTCTGTAATAATAATTTCAAAAGTATTTAGTTTATCTCCTCCGTTATTATAATAGCCGACATGATCATACAAAACAACAAACCGATGAGCTCCCGCCTTATAATGAACAGTGCCGCTTGAAAGATTTCTTAAATCGACATCTCCAAAATATCCGGCAATCATTTTAACCGATGCGTCTGCTCCTGTTAAAGGTAAACCATCGGCAGAATAGCCAGTATAAGAGCTTCCAAATGTTATATAGCCGTTGCTCGATATATAACATTGCGTTTTAATAGTTCCGTAAAAAGTAAAGTCGAAATTTAAATTAATTGGCCCTACGGCGCCGTCGTCAACGCGAAGTCCTGTGTCATCTATAGTAAAAATCGCATCGCTCCAGCCGGCTCCTCCATTCCATGGCTCTAATAAATCGCAATCCTGAATGGACGCCGGTTTAGCTGCGTTTGCAGCAACTTTTGATATTTTAGCTCCTCCAGGCTTTTTCCCTGCTTTTTTCTGCGCATATCCAGGCTGAATTAAAAAACAGCTTACTATGATAATACAGCATAGTTGTAAAATTTTTGTTTTCATACGTAACCTCCTAAATTATTTTTATTAATGACGCTTCTATTTTGTATATCAAACCGAAAACGGCTATATAGTTTTATAAGCTATATGATAATCATTAGTATTTTTCTTCAGGACAAGAGTAATATCTGGACAGTAGTAAACTGTTTTCTTTTTTTTAACGTAAAATCAAAAACAGTATTTTCGTATAAAAGTATTTGCAAGAATAAGTATTATGAGGATTTAGGAGATAACTATTTTTTTACTTTAAAGCCCTCGTTAATAGTATATCTCCTTCGAACTATTGTGAATATAAATATTATTATTTTGGGATACAACAGTTTTACAAATTTATTTTTCTGTTTTTTTTGCAAAAAAAACGGGAACCTTGTTAAAAGCTCCCGTTTATAAACTCATTATTTTTTTGTTTTTACTTCATTAAAACAAGCTTTTTAAAATCTGTAAAACCATCGGCCTTTAACCTATAAAAGTAAACGCCGCTTGATAAATTAGAAGCGTTAAAAGTTGCCTGATGCTCCCCGGCAGATTTTACATCATTAACTAACGTAGCCACCTGTCTGCCTAAAGCGTCATATACCGAAAGAGACACTTTCGATTCTTTTGGAACTGAGTATCTAATAGTGGTAGTTGGGTTAAACGGATTTGGAAAGTTTTGTTGAAGTCCATATTTACCCGGAATTGCGCCTTTATCATTTACAGCAGTAGCGTTTTCATCCCATTTAAGAATTGTTCCATTATCGCCTACAATCCAGGAAATATTACTATTAGGCAAGAAACCTATTCCGCGTAGATTATTAGCGTTAGGGTCTGTTACTGAAGTCCACGAATATCCGTTATCAATAGAGTTATAAATTTTACCGCCAGAACCAACAGCAAGCAAATCGTAATTGCCCGGCCTGTAATCAAAAGCTCTTATTGACGCAAACCCTACAGGCGTAACTAACGACCAGGTTTGCCCTCCATCCGAAGTAGAGGCGGACTTTCCGTCAGTTGAAGCTGCAAATCCATTATTAGCGTCAATAAAACCGACTCCCTGCACGCTCGTTAAATCAGTAATTGGGGAACTATTCGCCCAGGTTAATCCTTTGTCTTTGGAATAAAAAACGCGAGGCACATAACCGGCGACAGAATTATTAGATTGAGCGCCAAACCATATTGTGTTTCCAACTACGCTAAAACCATTTGAAAGACTTCCCTCTAATTTAGCGCCGTCAGCGGCTGGAATTTTTGCGCTATCTACTCTGTTCCACGTATCACCGCCGTCTGAAGTAGTAAGAATCAACCAATAACTTGGTCTGTCTGATGTTGGATCGCCGACAGCTACGCCGTTTTTACTATCCCAAAAATAAACAAAATCGCCAAATGAGTCATTTTGAAGATCATATTTTAACGACCAGTTATTTCCGCCGTCAGTAGTTTTATAAATACTGCAGCCTGTTGCAGTAACGCCATTAAAAGTGCATGCCCATGCCGTAAGAGAATCGAATGCTGCAATTGAGTTTATTCTAATTGAGTCTGTGGTTCCAGGATACGGCTTGCTATACCATGTAGCGCCGCCGTCAAGAGTTTTCAATACTGCTCCTCCCATTCCTCCTACCCAAACTGTTTTTTCGTTAATTGGTTTAACAGCTACAAGTCTTTGTGTAGTAAGTCCGCTGTTTTGCACAACTATTTGAGCAGTAGTATTAACCTGAACAAACGTAATAGTTAACAAGAACAAAAGTACGAAAGATAAATGTTTTTTCATTTTGATCTCCTGATGTTGTTATAAAATTAAAACATACATTTTTTGTCACGTTACAATTATTGAATAACAATTAAATTTTAATAAAAACTATTTTATTTAAATATGCTATTAATTATTTAGTATAATTTTTTTCTTGCTATTTGAGGATATTATTGTATAAATATCCATTTTAGTGGATTTTTCTATCGCTTATTATTCTTTTATTTATGAATTGTAATTATTTGAATAAAGCTTTCGTCATAATACAAATTGGTTAATAATGCTATGTTTAATTTATTAATTTTCAATTCCTTGACATTATTTAGCTGTTATGTTATTTTAGGAAATAAAATTTATTTGGTTTATGTTAACAGATTTTGGTAATATATTTATATTTATTCTATTAGCTGCGGTATTTGTAGTTTTTGCTATATTTTTATCCAGTCTAATTAGACCAGCCCGACCAACTCAAGAAAAACTCTTAACTTATGAGTGCGGCGAAAATCCTGAAGGATCTCCATGGGTAAAATTTAATATAAGATTTTATGTAATAGCTCTTATATTTTTAATTTTTGACGTAGAAGTTGTTTTACTTCTTCCATGGGCTTTAGCTTATAAAAGTTTTGGAATAGTTGGATATCTGGTTGGATTTACTTTTCTATTTGTATTGGGTCTAGGAATGGCGTACGAATGGCGAAAAGGCGATTTACAATGGGATAGACCTAAAATAGTTCCTCCCGTTTTGGATATTAAAAAGTTCGATACGACTATAATTAATGGTTCTGAACCACAAAAAAAAGCTTCAGTTTTATAAAAATATACTATGGGTTTATTAGATAAAGAATTCTCTGATGGCAATATCGTCATCACAAAAACTGACGATTTGCTAAATTGGGCTCGTTTGTCTTCTCTTTGGCAGGTCGGTTTTGGTTTAGCGTGTTGCGCTATCGAAATGATGGCTACTTCCGCATCTCACTACGATTTTGACAGATTCGGCGTTATTCCGCGTAATTCCCCGCGTCAGGCTGACGTGATTATTATTTCCGGAACAGTTACGCTTAAGATGGCGCAGCGAATTAAGAGATTATACGAACAAATGCCAGACCCCAAATATGTAATTTCTATGGGCAGCTGCTCAAACTGCGGCGGACCTTATTGGGATCATGGTTATCATGTATTAAAAGGAATTGATAGAGTTATCCCTGTAGACGTTTACGTCCCGGGATGTCCTCCAAGACCTGAAGCGCTGTTAGAAGGACTGTTAAAACTTCAGGAAAAAATAAGAAACGAATCGACGGTTAAAAAATCTGCATGAAAAACGACGAAGAAATTTTTGAAATACTAAAAGCGAAATTTGGAGATTCAATAATTGAGTTGAACGCCAAGTCCCCTTTTGAAAAGGTTATTGTTATTGCCCCTCTTAAAATAAAAGAGGTTAGTTATTTTTTACGCGACGATTCAGAACTAGATTTTTGCAGTCTTGTTCTTCTTTCTGGCGTCGACGACGCAAATGGAGAAAAAGTTGAGCTGGAGGAAGGTTTCAAAGGCATACAGGGCGGAACTTTAAGCGTCTATTATCATTTGGAATCAATTAACCAAAAACAGAAAGCTACTCTTAAAGTTTCAACTTCGCGCGAAAATCCTGAAGTTGAATCTGTTTCTGATGTTTGGCGCAATGCAGACTGGCACGAAAGAGAAGCTTTTGATATGTATGGTATAAAATTTTTGAACCATCCCGATTTAAGAAGAATTTTGATGCCGGAAGATTGGGAAGCCGGTTATCCTTTAAGAAAAGATTATAGAAACCCAGAATTTTATCAGGGAATGAAGGTTCCTTATTAACAAAGATATGGCTCTAAAAACAGAAGAAATGGTATTAAACATGGGACCTCAGCATCCGTCTACGCACGGCGTGCTTAGGTTAGAACTTGAGTTGGAAGGCGAATTGGTTCTTAACGTTCGTCCTCATCTTGGTTATCTTCACCGTTGTTTTGAAAAACACTGCGAAGCTATGACCTATCCTCAGGTTATTCCTTATGTTGATAGATTAGATTATCTTGCGGCAATGAGTAATGAACTTACTTATGCTATCACTTGCGAAAAACTTATGAATATTCAGGTTCCTGAAAGGGTTGAATATATAAGAGTTATTATGGTAGAGCTTCAAAGGATTGCATCGCATCTTGTTGCGCTTGGCACCTTTGGTCTTGATATTGGAGCTTTTACCCCGTTTTTATATTGTTTCATAGACCGGGAAAAGATTCTTAGTTTGTTTGAGCTTACCTGCGGCGCAAGAATGCTTTATAATTATATCTGGATTGGCGGTCTTTCTCACGATCTTCACCCCGATTTTATCCGGTTAGCTAAAGAGTTTGTACAGTATTTCAAACCTCATGTTGCAGAGTTAAACAATTTACTTAGTTATAATAAAATTTTTATCGAAAGAACCGCCAATGTCGGCGTTCTTCCTTTAGAAGCTGCTATTAACTATAACATCACTGGACCTTCTTTAAGAGGAAGCGGTATAAAATGGGATCTTCGCAAAAACGATCCGTATTCTATTTATGACAAGTTTGATTTTGATATTCCTGTAGGAAAAGGAACTTTCGGACAGGTTGGCGATTGTTGGGACAGGTATTTTGTTCGCGTTGTAGAAATGGAACAAAGTTTACGCATTATTGAACAGGCGCTAGAGCAAATTCCTGAAGGAGACGTTACTTCGGCTTTACCTAAAAGAGTAAAACCGCCTGAAGGGACAGTCTATGCCAGAACAGAAAATCCCAAAGGAGAATTAGGCTTTTTTATTGTCAGCAATGGCAGCCTTAATCCTTATAGAGTTAAAGTTAAACCGCCTTCTTTTGTAAATCTTACCGTTTTGGGTGAATTATGCAAAGGCTGCTTTATTTCAGACGTTATTGCAATACTTGGCAGTATCGATATAGTAATGGGAGAAGTTGACAGATGATTTTTGATTGGCTTTCAAGTTTAATAGGAAACGAAATAATAGCAGGCATTATTTGCGCCTGTCTTCCTTTGTTTTTGTTCATACTCCCCTTTGCGCTTGTAGCAGTGTTGATGGAACGAAAAGTTTCAGCCCACATGCAGGATCGTTTAGGACCAATGAGAACCGGATATCATGGTATAATTCAAACTATTGCCGATATCCTTAAGCTTTTCCAAAAAGAAGATATAATGTCAAACGAAGTTGACAAACCTCTTTTTAATATTGCTCCTGTATTGACTTTTATCGGCAGTTATGCTGCTTTTGCGGCAATTCCTTTTACAAGCAATTTTATAGGCACAAAACTCGATCTTGGTATTGTTTATATATTAGGAGTTTCCAGTTTTGGCGTAGTTAGTATTTTAATGGCCGGCTGGTCTTCTAATAACAAATATTCGCTTTTAGGAGCTATGCGTTCTGCCGCTCAGCTTGTTAGTTACGAAATTCCTACTTTTTTAGTAGTAGTTACGTTAATTACTGTTACAGGCACTACAAGTCTTCTTAATTTAAGCGAAATGCAGACGGGTCATTTCTGGAACTGGATGATTTTAGGTGGGCCTGGCTTAAACCTAACTAAGTTTTTACTTATCCCTTTTATGATTGTAGGCGCAGTCATTGTTTTTATAAGCACTTTAGCGGAAGTTAACAGAACTCCTTTTGATGTGCCGGAAGCGGATTCTGAATTAGTAGCCGGTTATTATACTGAGTACTCAGGTATGAAATTCGCAATGTTTTTTCTTGCAGAGTACGCCAATATGTTTGCTGTTTCAGCCATTGTTTCAGCGTTATTTTTCGGCGGTTATCAATCTCCATTTGGTTATTTAGGCAATTTACTTGGCGTAAGCTGGTTAGTTCCTTTTGAACAGCTTTTCTGGTTTACTTTAAAGGGATGTTTATTCGTTTTTGTTCAGATGTGGCTTCGCTGGACGCTCCCAAGATTAAGAGTAGATCAGCTGATGACTTTATGCTGGAAATATCTTATCCCGTTCGCTTTTGCTAATTTATTAATAGTAGGATTATTGGTAGTTTTATAAGATGATTAAGCAATATTTTTTAAATACATGGAGCGGTATCTGGACTGTTTTAGTCGGGATGAAAATCACTTTCAAACATCTTTTTACTCCTTCGGTTACAATTCAATACCCGGACGTAAAAGTTGAACTTCCTGAAAGATCAAGAAACCGTCTTTATGTTAACATGGACGATTGCATCGGCTGCGACCAATGCGCAAGAGCATGTCCGGTATCCTGCATAGAAATTGAAACTGTTAAATCTGTTCCTGGAGATGAAGTTGGTAAAACTTCTAATGGCAAGAAAAAAGCTCTTTGGGTAACTAAGTTCAATATTGATTTTGCAAAATGCTGCTGCTGTCAGTTATGCGTTTTCCCCTGCCCTACTGAATGCATAAAGATGACTTCTATTTACGAGTTTTCTGAATTTGAAAGAGACAATCTTCTTTACAACTTTGCTACTCTTACTCCTGCTGAAGTTGATGAGAAAAAAGATAGTTATGCTAAATTAGAGGCTGAAAAAGCAGCTCAGAAAGCCGCGGCTGCCGCAGAACCCAAACCGGTTGCAGCTCCCGCTCCAGAAAAGCCTAAAGAAGAAAGTTCAAACAATTAATTTTTGTTAAAAAATGAATTTATATAATATAATATTTTATCTGTTTGCCGCAATTACATTGGTATCGGCGTTTTTTGTAGTTACTACCCGTAACGTTATTTATTCAGCTTTTAATTTGCTGCTTACATTTTTTGGCGTTGCCGGTATTTATGTTTTACTTGGAGCCGATTTCTTAGCTGTCGTTCAGATAATAGTTTATGTTGGCGGAATTTTAATTCTTCTGTTATTTGGCGTAATGTTAACTAATAAAATTGTTAACGTACAGATTAGAACAGGCGCGACTCAGATACTCCCCGCTACTATAGCAGTTGGAGCTTTTTCGGGCATATTAATTTCGTTATTAGTTAACACTGAATGGAAAAAAGTTGGAACAGCCCTTCCGGGAGCTTCAACTACGGCCAATCTGGGTATGCTTATGATGAATGAATATATTCTGATTTTTGAATTATTAGGTATTTTATTACTTGTGGCGTTAATTGGCGCTGCAACAATTGCAAGAAAATAATATTTGGCTTAAAAAATGTTAAATGTAGGATTAAATCACTTTTTAGTTATTAGCGCTGTGCTTTTTTCTTTTGGAATTTTTGGCATAGTTACCCGTAAAAACGCAGTTATGGTTTTAATGGGCGTAGAACTTATGTTAAATTCAGCTAATATAAATTTTGTAGCTTTTGCAAAATTTGGCGCCTTTGGAAATCAGGGACAGTTAATAGCTCTTTTTGTAGTAGTTCTTGCTGCGGCTGAAGCTGCAATTGCATTAGCTATTGTTTTAAATATTTATAAAACCTTCAATTCAATTAACGTTGATGAAATTGATTCTCTAAAAGAATAAGATATGAATGAAATTACACTAACAAATTTATCGATAGTTATTCTTTTTCTCCCATTAATTGGGTTTTTCTTTACCCTTTTATTCGGAAAAAGAATAAAAAAGATGTATGCTTTCGAAATTCTGGTTATTTGCTCTGTATTTGCATTAACTGTGGTTTTGGCTTTTTTCAAACTTACTCAGTTTGTCAATGCAAGAATAATTTCGGAGTTTACCTGGATTGATATTAAAAATTCCGCCATACTCCCCAATATTTCAATTGATCTTGGCATTATGCTCGATAACCTGACGGTTCTTTTAATGTTTGTTGTAGCTCTCGTCAGTATGCTTGTTCATATTTTCTCTCTTGTTTATATGAAAGGCGACAAACGTTTCAACAGATATTATGCTTATCTTGGGTTATTTACTTTCTCTATGAACGGTATCGTCTTCACTCATAATATTCTGATGATGTACATTTTCTGGGAGTTAGTAGGCGTTTCGTCATATTTGCTAATTGGTTTCTGGTACGAGAAAAAATCTGCTTCAGACGCTTCTAAAAAAGCTTTCTTAGTAACCAGAGTCGGCGACGTTGGTATGTTTGCCGGTATACTTTTATTGTTTGTTACTTATCATACATTTACATTCGATAAGATTTTTGCTCAGATTTCAGCAGGCGTTTTACCTTTTAACAGCGGTTTTTGGCTTACAATAACTGGTCTGTTAATTTTCTGCGGAGCTGTCGGTAAATCGGCTCAGTTCCCTTTGCATGTATGGCTGCCTGACGCTATGGAAGGTCCTACTCCTGTAAGCGCATTAATCCACGCCGCAACTATGGTTGCAGCAGGCGTTTATTTAGTAGCAAGAGTTTTTGCTATGCTTACGGCGGACGCTTTATTGGTTATTGCTATTATTGGAGCAATTTCCGCTTTCATTCCTGCTACTATAGCTCTGACGCAAAAAGATATTAAAAAGGTTTTAGCTTATTCTACTATTAGCCAGCTTGGTTACATGATTATGGCTATGGGAGTAGGAGCTTTTTCTTACGCATTCTTCCATCTTATTACGCACGCTTTCTTCAAAGCCTGCTTATTCCTTGGTTCCGGTTCTGTTATTCTTGGAATGCACCACGAACAAGATATTACTAAAATGGGCGGATTAAGAAAAAAGATGCCTCTTACTTATGCTACTTTCTTAATTGCCACTCTCGCTATTTCAGGAGTTCCTCTAACTTCAGGTTTCTTAAGTAAAGACGGTATTTTAGCCGGAACATTAGCTTTTAGCAAACTTACCGGATACTGGGTATTCCCTGTCGTTGGTTATTTTGTAGCTGCATTAACAGCTTTTTATATGTTCCGTTTGGTTATCATCACTTTCCACGGCGAACCGAACGATAAAGAAAAATTTGAGCATGTTCACGAATCGCCATATTCTATGGTTATTCCTTTAGTTGTTTTATCAACTCTTTCAATTTTTATTTGGTATACTCCTAATCCTATTTCAGCTGACGCCGGCTGGTTTTTACCTAAATGGGTTCACACTCCGGCAACCATAGTGCCTAACTTTGCAAGGTTCGACTTTATGAAGAGTTTTGCTAAGCCTGGCGAAATTAAAAAAGAGGATAATACTAAAGCAATAGTTTCAGTGGTAAATAATGATATTATTCCTACAAGAACTACTATCATTACCGAACAGCCTGCTCAGGAAGGTCAGGAAGAAATAATTCATTCAGAATCATATACTGAAACTTTCCATTCCTATCATTATCCGGCTATACTCTTATCTATTTTAGTCGGCGGATTTGGAATTTTGATGGCGTTTGTTATTTATCATTGGAAAAAGATCAGCGCAGACAAATTAGCTAATGCGTTAAAACCGCTTTACAACTTCTCTTACCACAAGTGGTATTTTGACGAGCTGTATGACTATACTTTTATCTGGCTGACGATGTTTTTAAGCAAAATACTTTACTGGTTTGACGCTAATATTGTTGACGGAATAGTTAACGGCTCTGCTGTTGTCGTTCGTTTTGCCTCAAGATTCAGCGCTAAATTTGATAGCATTGTTGTTGACGGATTTGTAAACCTTTTAGCTTATATAAGCGGGTTTATTGGAATTTTCTTCAGAAAACTCCAAACTGGAAAAGTACAGACTTATGTAATATATGTTGTGTTCTCTCTGGTTATTTTATTGTTTTTATTTAAGTCATTTTGATAATTGAGTTTTTATATAATTAAGATTCTATAAGGCGTATTTGTAATATGGAAAACTTCCCTATATTATCGTTCATAACATTTCTTCCTATTTTGGGAATGATATTAATCTTGTTTGTTCCTAAAAAGCAAGAAATTTTAATAAAATGGTTAACTTTACTGGTCACTGGCGTACAGCTTGTAACCGCCGGATTTATCTGGCGTTATTATAACTATGCGTTGGGCGGCATCAACAATCTGAATACGTTTCAGTTTATCGAAAGATTCAGATGGATTGATATTTCAGGGCTTACCTGGTTAGGCAATGTTAAAGTTGATTATCTCTTAGGGATTGACGGATTAAGCGCTCCGATGGTTTTCCTTACAGCATTAATTACTTTTATTGCTACTTTATCTTCCTGGAATATTTCCAAATCGATAAAAGGCTACTTTGCCCTGTTCCTTCTGCTTGATACAGGCATGTTTGGAGTTTTTGTCTCTTTAGATTTTTTCCTTTTCTACATCTTCTGGGAATTGATGCTTCTCCCTATGTACTTCTTAATTGGAATCTGGGGCGGCGTAAGAAGAGAATATGCGGCTATTAAGTTCTTTATTTACACTTTATTTGGCAGCGTGTTTATGCTGTTAGTAATGATCGGTTTGTATTTCAGTACTACTGAAACTCTGGCAAACGGATCAAAAATATTTACATTCAACATTATTGCAATGATGGATCCGAAGAATTTCACGGCTACTGGAATTCTCTCCCCCTTTAATCCGAATAACTTAAGGTTAGTAGCTTTTATAGCTTTGTTTGTCGGTTTTGCAATTAAAATTCCAATGTTCCCTTTCCATACCTGGTTGCCTGACGCTCACGTTGAAGCCCCTACTGCAATAAGCGTTATTCTGGCAGGCGTACTTTTGAAGATGGGAACCTACGGAATCTTAAGAATTAGTTATCCTGTTTTCCCTGAAATCACCCATCAGTTAGCCTGGTATATAGCGCTGTTTGGTATGATAAACATAATTTATGGCGCTCTTTGCGCTATGGCTCAAAAAGATTATAAGAAGATTATAGCCTACTCTTCCGTGTCGCATATGGGCTATGTGCTGCTTGGAATGTCGGCTCTTAATTCAGCCGGTTTTTCCGGAGCTATACTCCAGATGTTTAACCACGGAACAATAACTGCAATGCTCTTCCTTGGAGTTGGAGTTATTTACGATAGAGCTCATACAAGAGGCGTTGATGATTTTGGCGGAATTGCTAACCAGATGCCTATTTACACCGGCTTTACTACTCTTGCTTTCTTTGCGGCTATCGGACTTCCTGGCTTAAGCGGATTTGTTTCTGAATCGTTTGTATTCCTTGGATCATTTAGCGTTCCTTCTATTAGAGTTATCTCTATTGTTTCTACTCTTGGTATTTTACTTGGCGCCGGTTATATGCTCTGGACGTTCCAAAGAATTTACTTAGGCGAACTTAAAGAAAAATGGAATAAGCTTCCTGATCTTAGTTTCAGAGAATACGCTATGCTTGTTCCTCTTGCATTAGTTATTGTCGCCTTAGGCATTTATCCTTCGGCTATGCTTAATTTAATGAATTCATCAGTTAACGCATTAACCGATTTTATGAATAACGCTCAAAAGCTTTATTCTCTTGTTGGTAAATATTGATTTTTTAACCTGTTTTTTAAGTAAATATATATAAAATGGAACTTAAATACCTTTTTAACAGTCTCCCGTATATTAAACCGGAATTAATTCTGGCCGCGTCTTTAGTTATTATTGTTGTGGCAGATTTAATAATAACAAAGAAAAAAGAGCTTCTTCACTATATTGCTCTTGCGGGTATTATTGCCGCGGGGTACTTTGTGCTTGAACAGTTTTCGATGAACGCATTCGCTTTTAGCTCCTCTGGAAATAAAGGCATGCTTACAGTCGATTCGATGGGCGCTTTCTTTAAAGGTTTGGTTCTTACAGCCTCGTTTTTTGTATTCCTGTTTTCGTTCAGTTCTAACGAAATTAACGAATCGCGCAGTAAATTGGGCGAGTACTATGCCCTGCTGTTTGGAATGATCCTTGGTATGTTCTTTATGATTTCTGCTTCGGATCTTATTCTTGTTTACGTTTCGATGGAATTGGTTTCTCTTAGTTCTTACGTCCTGGCTGGTATAACAAAACAATCTTTAAGAAACAGCGAAGCTTCTTTGAAGTATCTTATTTACGGCGCAGTTTCCTCGGGAATTATGCTGTTTGGTATTTCTCTTATTTTTGGTATTACAGGAAGCACTAACCTTTACGAAATTAACTATATACTCCGCTCCCCTGAAACAAACAGAGTTATTCTTTTACTTGCAGGGTTGTTAGTTTTCACTGGTATTGGATATAAAATTTCAGCCGCTCCTTTCCATTTCTGGACTCCGGACGTTTATGAAGGCGCTCCTATTACTATTACCGCTTTCTTATCCGTGGCAAGTAAATCGGCTGGGTTTGTATTATTAATCAGATTTATTAAAGTAGCCTTTATTCAAAACTCGCTTAATGGTTACTGGCAGCTGTTGCCTGCTGTAGACTGGAAGACAATTTTACTTGTCCTATCTATTCTTACTATGACGCTTGGCAACTTTGCGGCTCTCTGGCAGGATAATCTTAAAAGAATGCTTGCATACTCAAGCATTGCTCACGCTGGCTACATGCTTGCGGCTATGGCTGTTTTATCTAATCAGGGATTGATTGCAATACTAATTTATTTTGCAATTTACCTCTTTATGAATCTTGGAGCATTTTTCGTAGTAATGCTTATTTCAAATAAAATTGGCAGCGAAGAGATTGATAACTTTGACGGTCTTGGTTACGCTTCCCCATTCCTTGGCGTATCGTTCGCAATATTTTTAGTATCGCTTACAGGTCTGCCTCCTACGGCTGGATTTATTGGCAAGCTTTATATTTTTATTGCGCTTGTTGATGCAAAAATGTTTTTACTTTCGGTAATAATGGTGCTTAACTCAGTTGTATCTCTTTACTACTACATGAGAGTGTTAAAGCATTTATTCTTACGCAAAGCTGAAGGCGCTCCAATTGAACTTAAAGTGAGCTTTCCAAATGCAGTTGTGTTATTGATGTTAGTCATCCCGGTTTTAGTATTAGGACTTTACTTTACCCCGTTAGTTGAGTTCGCTAAAAACTCCATTTCGGTCTTAGGCTTCTAACACAAACCACAAGAAATTACAAAAAAAGCAAGGCTTCTTAATTGAGGTCTTGCTTTTTTTATGTTTAATATATTATCTCATAGCTCTCTTCTCTATTCAGGGAAATACTTATCAAGCAGTTCTTTGAATCTTGCAGTATTACGGATATTATCAAAGTCTTTATCTTCATTAATATATTTTATTGTAAGTCCATTTTTCCTTCGTAAACTTTTATCAAAAGAATCGAGAGCTTTCTCAACTTCTTTATTTATGCTATAACAACGAGCTAAAATGTAATATACTCTTGAATCGTCAAAATTTAAATCGATAGTTTTTTGAAATTTTTCAATCGCTTCTTGTAATAGTTTTTCTTTTTCTACATCTACATCTGTTTTAATTTCTGCTAAAACTAATAAAGCAAGTCCACAGTTATAATAAGAATAATAATGTTTTTCATTTATTTCAATGGCTTCTTTGTATTTGCAAATTGCTTTATTTAACAGTTCTTCTTTTTCTTGTTTATTTTGCTCTTTGATTGCATCCCTATGAGAGACTAAACCCATATTGTAAATAAAGCGGACGAAGTAATCTATGGTTTCAACTGATGAATCTTTATTAACAAGTTTTCTCAGTTCATCATATTTATTATAATCAGCATTAATCCAAGCATCTCGAGCGAATTTAGTAATTTTATCATTTTTAATTTCCTCAAACTCAGATTTAAAATTTTCAAATCTCTCAATATCTTTTTCAAATATATTTATTGCTCTATTAACATATTTTTTAGTTTCTGTTACTGGATCAGTTTTTTTATCATCAATTTTAAATTTTGCAATACAGTTTAATACTTCTTGTAAATAGCTAAACGGTTTCTCGACAATACGTGGACCGCCAATTTTAAGTTCGTTGCAAAGTTTGCGAATAAACTCATCTGAATTACACCCCTTGATGTAAAAAGCATATTTTTTATATCTCTCTAATATTTCATTTTCTACCTGTTTTTCTGGTTTTTCATTTTTATATCCAACCCAATAAAGTCTATTTTCATAATCAGGCATTTCTGCCAACAATTTAAACACAGGATCATTTATCCCACTATACCCTACAACAATAATAGTTCTTTTTTGAATAGAATCATCAAAAACATCTTTCATCTTTTCTTTTGTATTTTCAACTTCTTCTTTAGTATTAGAAAGAATAAAACCATCTTTTTGTCCATGAAGATGAAATAAAGAAATATCTGCCGCTTCCCCCTTTATAAATTCCTGAGACGAAGCAAAATCATATATTGCAGGAAATATATTTTCTAATGCAAGAGCTCTTTCGATCAGATCGTCAAAGTTTGTAGTCAATACTCTATCTGCATATCCAGCTTTTATTAAAGCGCTTAGATATAAATACGATATATTTAATTTTGCTTTATCTACAAGCCCTTTAATGAGCTCTCTTCTTTGCGCTAAAGAAATAAGCTCCATATAATCTGAATAATTAGAACATGTTTTATTGTTACATAAGTATGGGAATTGATTTTTTATATTTTCAATTATTCCTTCAGCGACAGGTATTCCAGCGGAAACTGAAGCGCCAGCACCAACTAAAAAGAGCGCGCTTCTTTTTTTTTTTTGTTCCATTTTAACTGTTCTGCAATTTCTTCAATAGTCGCTTCTTTGTACATCCAGTATCCCACATTTTATTTGCCCATTTAGGTAAATTAACAATATTAATTTTTAATATCAAAATAAATAACTGACTATAGTCCAAAACGGCAATCATAAAACAAATCCCTTAAATATTGTTTTAAGGGATTTGTTTTATATTTAAATAAGTCTCTTTGCTTTATTGCGGTTTCTTATAATAAAACATAGGCGGATATTCTTTAAGCATATCTTCATGCGTAATTACGTTAGGATAATTATATAACGATCTGATACTCTCTGGCGTATTATGCGAATAAACAAAATCAGCCCAAATCAAAAACCAGGTCCACTTTGGCTGACGGGCAAGCACTTCAACCGGAGGAACTTCGCCAACTTCGCTCATAGCAATAACTTTACCTTTGCCTAATTCAAGCAGCTGTTCATAATGGCTTTGTTTAAAGTCGCTATGATAAATATCCGCGGCCAGCACATCTACATATTCAAGCCCCGGGAAAAAATCCTCATAAGCATAAGCCTCGTCATTTGGCAAATCGCGCGGAGAGTTTGGCCCCCAAACCCAGATAAGATTATCAAGATGAAAATAATTAACATATCTGTCATACATCATTTTATACAATTTAGCCGAACCGTTCTCCCCTTTTCTGTTCCCCCACCAGAACCAAACGCCGTTTAGCTCATGATAAGGACGCCATAAAACAGGCACATGAAGCATTTTTAAATCAAGTAAATACATAGCAATAACATCAATTTCAGCCTGCCATTTTTTGTTAAGCTTAGTTCCAGGAGTAATCAGTTCTACCCATTCGCTATCTGTCATTTTGTTTTGAATACTTTCCTTCCAACCGTATGGAGGCGTATCAAGCGGTCTGCCCTGATGCCACATAAGATTAATTATGTAGCCTTCTTTATATTTCTTAAAAGCGTTAATAATAACATTTTTCCCGTTACCTTCTTTATAATAATCTATAAAATCGCCTCCCCATATTTCCGGTTTTTTACCAGTTATGCCTTTAACGGTATCAATAAAAAAATCAGGCTTTTCAGAAAAACCGTGCTGACCGGCAATTATTTTTTTACCGCTTATTGAATACAGATAATGCAAAAGCTGTTTTGCTTCCGGATCTGCTTTTTTATTTACGGGCTCGTACTCCTTTTGCACGCTATCCTGCAAAATGGGCTGAGCGCCTACGCCAGAGCCAGCCGCTAAAACTAAAGCTATGCCCAAAGAACAAAAGTATTTAGTAAATTTCATTTCTATACCTTTTTAACTTAAAATATTTGAACTTAAATGTTTCATTGTTTTAATGTTGAAAGTCTTTTTATACAGTTTATCAACCCGCGCGAAGTATGGTAATCAACCTTCCATATAGCGCCTTTTACGTAGTTTGCAATATCCGGCGAAGCGTCTTTGCTAAACCAATACCAGCCGCCGTATTTATGATCGATAAGGTATTTTTTAATATGTTCCCATTGCTGGCAGAATTTTTCATAATAATTTGCTTTATCATTTGGGAATAATTCATACATCAATAAAAACGAATTCAACGCTTCAATTTGCGACCACCATTCTTTAGAGCCTTTTACAATTTTAACTTTTGTTTCGCCCTTAAATATATAACCTGCGTCATAAATTCCGCCATGCTCTTTATCCCAACCGTTTTCCAAAGCATAATTAACCATCTTTTTCCCTACGTTAATTGTAGCTGAATTATCTTTTATGCCAAGCGCATTGGAAGCTTCGAGCAACAGGTAGGCCGTTTCCACATTATGGCCAAATGAAATATGATCGAATTCAAAATTGTTCTTTCTTGCTGATTCGCTTGAATCGCGATATGAAACCGGAGTAAAATCCTTGCTAAAAAATAATTGTAAAGTTTCGCCATTCTTAATTATTTTATCCCGCAATAAAACTAACATTGAGTTTAAGCGTTCTTTTAATAGCGGATCAGGCCAAACGTTATACAGTTCTGTAAAACACTCAAGTATATGAATAGAACTGTTCTGGTCTTTAGGAGGAACGCCTTTGTAACCGTTTTTAAGGGGAACGCCTTCTCTTGTAATAAACTGATAATAACCGCCGTATTCCGGATCATAGCTGTGCTTTTCCATCCAGTAAAAAGTCTTTTTAGCTAAATCTAAGGCGGCAGTATCGCCTGTAGCCTTATAATAAGCGGCTAAACCATAGATTGCAAAAGTATTGCCGTAAACTTCTTTAATAATTTTTCTATCGTCTTTAAATGGTATTCCCGTTTCGGTTACTAAGTTATAAAAACCGCCATATTCTTTATCCCACATAACATCATTGAGATACCTAAAACCGTGAGCGGCTATTTTTATTAAAGCGTCTTTCGATTTTTCACCATAAAAAAAAGTCGCGTTGGCTGTAGACCATATATGCCGAGCCTGCGAAACAACCATTTTATTCTGCGGACCTTTAAGCTCCCACTTATAATTAAAATCGCTATAGTAGCCGCCGTTAACAGTATCAATACATAACGGATACCATATGTTAAAATCCTTATCGAGTAATTGTCTTAACTCAATTGCAATGCTGTCTTTATTGGTTAAAGCTTTATCATCTAACAACAAAGCTTTTTCTTTACCGTACATAATTCCAGAGCCAAGTAATAAGGCGGCAACGAACAAAATACAAGCCGTCAGTTTTACTTTTCTACTATTACAAATTAATTTAGACATAACTTTACCTGATTATTTATTAAATAAATTTTCTGCCGCCATTGCAAGCAGAATATAATCAACGGTTCCATCCCCCAAAACATATTCCGCCTGCTGCCAAAAATATGGCCAAACTTTTAGCTCCGGCAAATCTGGGCGAATTAGAGCCGTGCCGCTTCCAATGCCTCCGGGTATGTACGACCAGTCAGCTCTGTTTGTTCCATATGCTACGGTCAACGAGTTAACGCCGACGCCTGAAGCAAAAGAAGCCGTATTGCTGCCTGGATGGCAGCCCAGTATAAAATTCAACGCATTAAAAACGTTTTCCGATTTAAATATTTCCGGAAAACTTAAATGTAAGAATAATCCGCCCACAGCCATAGACTGTATGCCCCATCCCGCGCCCCATATATAAGGGTGATATGGCACTCCATATGGATTTTCTTTTGATTGTTCTACAACTATGTCGTTGATTTTTTTAACGGAGCTTTCAATTTCCGCAGTAAAATCTTTATTATTTATTTTGTTTACAACGCGCCCAATAACCAAACAGTATTTTGGTATATTGCCGCTAATTAGTTTTCTGTTATCAAGCAGAAAATTTTTATATTCTGTTTTGGACGTTGCTAAATAAAGCTCCGCCGCCGCATTTATTTTTTCAGAAGCTGGAGCAGAAGAATTATTCTTATAGATTTCTTCCGATATTTTCAAACACTTTACTGATAATTCCGGTTTGTATTTCTTTGTAACCCTGCTTGCCGCGGCTAAAGTTTGCGCCGCATAAAGCTCTCTCGATGGATTTATTTCCGTAAATACTAACCGGTCGTCTTTGGGCAGCGGATTATTTAATACCGGATCTTTTCCGTCAGGTTTGTAGATATAATTATCAGTAGCATTTGTTCCATCGCCAAGCAAAACATACTGACGTAGCGTCGCTTCCTGAATGCCCCTATAAAGTCTGCCTAACGATTCATACCCGCCGACAATTGAGAGTAGACCATTTTCAATTTGCTGTAAAAAATCAGGGATTCCATCCGGCTGATGAATTTCTACCAAACGGGTTTGCTGATTAACTGAAGTCTGATCAATATCATTCTTAAATAGTTCGTACGCTAAAGAAAGTTTATAAACCGTCTCTGCCTGCGATTCAATTCTTAAATCGTAATCGCCAGCGTCGTGCCATCCTCCAATATTAATATCCGGGACGTGTTCGCCTGAAAGATATTTTGTAAGCGTCGACGAGCCCTGTAAATAGCCGTCAAAGTGATTGTAGTTAATGGGAGCCATTAAAGCGTCGTCCATATGACACAGCCCGTGCCATACTCTGTATTTGTCTTCAACTTTAACATGGCACATCTGCACAGGCAAAAAATACTCTAGCGACGGCTGCCATACGTTATTTGCATATATGTCTTTTTTAATTTCAAATTTATTAGATTCAATAGCGCCGTACTTTATTTTATATAAACCTGCTTCGCTTACGTCGCTAAAATCAAACCGCACATATTTATACCGTAAAAACTTTCCAAACAGTGATGGATTTTTTTCTTCTTTTACAATTGTTTCATTTCCGGAAGTTATCTTGATAAGCTGTACGGATTCAAAATGTTTCGTTAATTTATCTAATTCAATTACGGCAAATTTTGTCTGTTTTGGATGATACCCAACCTGCGATGCCTGAATAACGGGAGTATAACGCCAGCTTGTATCTATAGCAGGAGAAATTATCCATTCGACCGCATTTTCAGCGGCTCCTTTGGCTATTGTAGAGCGCAAAACAAACCATCCGGAATTATGCAATCCCCTTTCGTCTATCAGTTGGAGCTCGTTTTTTGAGCTTTCAATTTTTATTTGTTTCTCTTTAGAACCAGGAGCAATTAATAGTTCTTTACCAATAGCCATTGGGGTAATTTGCAGATTTCCGTCTGCGTCTTTTAACAGAGGTTCGTTTTCCTGACGGGGAAACATTCCAGACTTTCCGTCCATAAAATAATGTTCGCCAAAGTATGCGCCTGGAAATATTTCCAGATTGAAACCTACTTTATCAGCCCACTCGGCAGGCAAAGGATTATTAAGACTAACAGTTACTTTTATACTTTTACCGATAGCTTCTGTTTTTACAGTATAGTGAAATTTCAAATCGGGATAAACAATAGGGTTAAATCCTTTTCTATTTTTTGTAGAATCCGGATACCAAAGCTCAACCTGTATTGTTCCGTTTTTCTTATCAACGGTTCTCTTCCCTACAGCCGGAACAGGAGCCCACTGCCCTGGCGTTGGTTCCAAACGAACATCGCCGTTTGTAACAAGCCTCACATCACGCTGGACAATGGTTACGCCCCCCTGATGCCCTTCGGGATAAAAATCGTCAAAGACCATTATGTTGCTCCCCTGAACTTCGTAATAACCTTTGTCGTTTATCTCATACTTCAGTTCTGTCTGCCCAAATATTTTTGCGGCAGAAATTATAAATAGTAAAGAGACAGCTGCAATAAAACTTTTGTTATTCATAAACGCCCTTACATATTTTATTGACGGACTAATTATTTTTTCAGACTCAGCCGCACTAACACAGCATCGCGCGAAGCTATTTTTGCCGTAAAATTTTTATTAGTAGTTCCAGCGTCCTTATGCGCCCACAAATCTCTAATGCCGTATTTATCTTTTTCAAAATCTGCTTTTTTACCGGTAAGAGTATCTACAATATTATTTTTCTGCCATGAATAATTCAGGTCGTATTCCTTTTTACTCCTGTTTAAGTAGCAGACGGCCCAATCCCCATTTTGCAATGGTTTAACCCATGTTTCAAGTCCGTCAACCGACGAATATTTATATCCTGATATTCCAAGCGAATCCTGATCGATAGCGATTACTTCCGCATTGGTAAGAATCTCTTTTGTTTCTTTACTCATATTAAACAGATCGTTGCCTGCAATAAGCGGAGCCGATAAAATGCACCACATAGTAAAATGCGCTTTGTCTTCGTTATTCGACATGCCGTTGCCTACTTCAAGCATATCAGGATCGTTCCAATGATCTGGTCCATTATATTTACGAATATCAATCTGTTTGTCTACAATTTGCATTACGCCAAACGAGTTCCATGTCCCGTGATTTACTACAGAATCGAATACGGGAGAAATATCTCCTGTTGTGCGCCATAAATGACCGACTTCCGCAGCCCATTCCCACGGTTTGTTATCGCCCCACTCGCATATGCTAAAAACAATTGGACGACGCGCCGCATAAAGAGCCTCGCGCATTGTTATGTAAGCTCCTTTTGCATTTAAGAACTCGGAGCTGCACCAATCGTATTTTAGATAATCTACTCCCCAGCTTGCGTAAGAAATTGCGTCCTGAAATTCATGTCCGCGCGATGCTGTTTTACCGCCGCATGTTTTCCAGCCTACGTCCGAATAAATTCCAAACTTTAATCCTAAGGAGTGGACGTAGTCCGCTAAAGCTTTAATGCCGGAAGGAAATCTTTTCAGGTCGGGTTGAATAAATCCAAGACTATCGCGCTCCCCCTGCCAGCAATCGTCAATGACGATGTATTTGTAGCCTGCGTCCTTCATACCGGAGCTTACCATAGCGTCTGCGGCTTCTCGCACGTGTTTTTCGCTAACGTCGCATGCAAATTTATTCCAGCTATTCCAGCCCATAGGCGGAGTTTTAGCAAGTCCGTCGTATTTTTGAGCGTACATAGTAAAGGACAATAATAAAACTGCCAGCGTAATTAATTGTTTCATATTTTTACTTCCTTGGTTTATTTCGCTTTATATTTTATAAAGATTATCTTTTCTCCCGGACACAGAACCGCTATATAAATTAATACTATATAGAAAATACAAATAACAAATACGGCGCCACTTAAGAGTTACATTTAACGCTTAAAAACAGAAATGCCTGATAAAAAAGACGAAATCTTTTTTATCAATTTAAGAAAAGGTTATCAAATTAATATAAGGAGAGGAAAATTTGAGGATTTATAAATTAAGAATTACTAAATATTTCTTCATGAATTTTCTTTTTCTAATCCTTTCATTTTTTACCTTTGCCCTTAAATATGGATTCATTTTTCGTGAAAATAAAAGATACGTAGTCTGTTTCTTTTCTTGGGCTTTATTAGCGCACATTAGCGTCTTAAAAATATTAAAATTCCCTGATGATAAATACCAAAAATTTATTTATGTTACATTCATAATATACATGGGAGTTTCAAATGAAATATATCTGTCTCATCTTTTTTCTAACAACTATATTTAACTTCTCTTCTGAAGCGCAGAATTTACCAGTTGAACCGGAATTGCAATTTGTTAAAATTCATTTTAAATATTTTTTTAAAGATGAATTAAACACTTTTGAAAATACATGTACTAAAGATTTAGTTATGAATGGAGTAATTAAAACAGATTTTTGGCTTACATCAAAAGAGCAAAAAGACATTTTAAAAATGGCAAAGAAAATTAAGTTTTTTTCTATGCCCGATACGTTTAAATACGTTCCTAAAAACAATATTGGCATTTCATATTCCCTTGATCTCGGACCGCAAACGCTTCGCATTAAGTATAAATCAAAAGATAAAACTGTCGTATGGACATATCCGACAACTGAAGGCGACGTACGTGCGCAAAAACTTATTGAGTTAAGTAAGTTTATACGAAAAATAATTGAAGCAAAACCAGAATATAAAAAACTGCCTCATCCCAGAGGAGGTTATATTTAGCAGGGGCTAATCACAAAGCTTTATATTTTTTTAATTCGTAGAGCGGACTTTTAAGTCTGCTTCTTTTCCGGAGCTTTATTAATCTAATAAAAATTAAAATTAGGAAGACCAAATTACGCCAGGTTAAACTAAACAGATTTAATATCAGGCTTTCTTAGGTATCTCTTTAAATCTGCTAATAATTAGAAACTAGACTATTGGGTTGGAAATTTGCAAAATTTTGCCCAATATTGCCTTGGATTTATGCGATTTCCCTCATAATATTGCCTTGGATAACTGAGGAATAGAATGATTGAATTAGGAATAATGTTTTATCCGGAGATTTTTAAGCGTAATATGCCTCATAGTAACACATCCCCTCCATTCTTTTTGTTAAAATTCTTGTAAAATTCAGTAAAACTACTGATTCTTTTTACAAAAAAGTTTTGTAAGTTATAAATAATATAAAAACACCTCTCTCTTTACATAAACCGAGGGGCAGAAACGATACGGCGGAGATTGTTTGAACGGTACGAGATCAATAGTATCCATTTGATAATAGTTTAATTTAGCAATTGTTCATTCGGGAGTGAATTTATATAGCTTTGCCGATTAATATATTTTTGCTCTTTATAAATAGTATTTCCAATAACTATATTTACAGGTCTGAATATGAGCGTTGATAATGAATTTGATTACAGCAAATATACTGTTACTGAATTATACGATGCCTATCGTCAAATCGATAGAGAACAATATTCAAATAATTTTGCAGAAATAATTAAAGAAATTCAAAAACGATTTAACCTGCCCGAAGATAAGCCAATCACTGACGAATATATGGTAGAACTTTATTTTGAATATTGTTCAAGTAAAATTAGCCCTACGTTACATGGCAGAGGAGATTTATCATATGACGATTCTGCAACGCGATTAGAAAGATTTGGAGCGGCTATAATTGACGGCTTAATAACGGGGACTCCTGTTTTTATTCTAATGATTTCATTGGGATTCGAAAATTACATCAATTACAGCGTAGGAAAAGGAATTATCGCTCAAATTACTTTATTAATTTTTGGTCAGACGATATATCTTCTAGTCAATTCATTTCTATTATACAAATATGGGCAAACGGTAGGTAAAAAATTAGTTGGAATTAAAATAGTTACTATCAAGGGGCAACTGCCGACATTTTTCAATATTTATTTTATGAGGTATTTAATCACCGCAATTATTGCCACATTGCCATTGATTGGCTACTTATTTAATTGCATAGACTGTTTATTCATTTTTCGGGAAAATAAAAGATGCGTCCACGATTACATTGCAGGCACCAGAGTAGTAAAAGTTTAATGCGTTTTTTTTAATTCGTAGAAGCGGACTTTTAGTCTGCTTGTTTTCCTGCGCTTTATTAACGCGTATTAACGTCTTAAAAAAATTAAATTTTATGATGTTAAATGCGGAAAAAATATTTATGTTAATAAAAGATGTTTTTGATAACCTCTACTAATTACCGAGGGGCGATACGGCGGAGATTTGAAGTGTGTTATACAATAATAATTAATCTAAAAAGATAATAATGAGTAAATTTTTTCAAGATATTTTTGAGCAAAAACTTCGAATTTATCAGTTCGAATTAAACGATAAACAAAAAAACGAATTTAATAAATTTATTGATTCCCACCGTCTAAATGGATCAAACAAAGGTTCCATTTTTTTTAATTTGCGTTCAAAAATAAAAGAGAAACATTTTAAAGAATACTTAGCGATTATAATTAAATCAATTATAGAATCTTATTCCGAGCCAAATATAATTGATAAAGCTGATGTGATAAAACTTGACAATCTCTTTCTTAGCTATGCGAATCATTTTATTGAACAAGAAAAGAGTGGGCTACAATCTGTTTTTGCTTCACAAGGTTATCAGCTAGATAGTTCATTAGTAAAAGATAATGTCAAAGCATATGAAAACAGATTGTATAGTATAGTATCTTTTTCTAAAGACATTCTACATTCCACAATACAAGAACATAATGAAAAAATAAAGTTTATTAATACGGATATACAATCAAATCTGGAAGTGAAAACTAAGACTGATAAAATGCTTTTTAACCTAGAAAATAATAAGGTTATAAGCATCATTATTGTCATTGGCATTTTTATTATAGCCGTTGGAAATATCACGAATTCATTTACAAATATCAGAACCTTTCTTTTCCCAAACTCTTCATCAATAATAAAAAATGAACTTTTATTTGCTCATATAAAAATAACAAACAGACTTAGAAATAATTTCGAACTACATCCTTTGTGTGAATATAAAATAGCTGAATCAACAGGAGCAATAATGAAAATTTTATCGCATGGACGAATTCATCTAACTTCTCAATTAAATGATACAATAACTAATTTTTTAATTAAGCCCAAAGAGACAAAAGATGTTTATGCAATTTTCCCTGATACAAAAATGAATTCTTTATTACTCGATCAAGGAACAGCTAATATTTATTTTATTTTCAATTCATTAGATTTAAGGAATTATTATATGTGCTTTGCTCCATTTGAAAGAACTAGTTTAAGAAATTACTTCATTGAATGCACAATAGATAGTACTACTTTATATGATCAATAATTATGTATCACTTTAATGTGTAATAATTTTTTAAATATCGTTACCTTTTGTAATCAGAATTCTACTTTTTCCAAAACACCTCAACTCTTACCTCCCTCCCTCCTCCAAAAAATACCCAGAACAAGCCCTTTACAAATGAGCGGGATATCTTTATTTTATGGCAGGTCAATAAATTAATTTGTACGTAGTAGGGCAAATATTATGTTTAAGAAAATCACTTCGAGTGTAGTTGTATTATTTTGCGTTTCTGTGATTATATCCGGGTGCGTCCCGGCCGGTAAACTTACATCCAATCTGCCGTATCCGGCGCCGGAAAACGGTTTTACTAATCCCAAATTGGTAGAGGTTGAGTTTACAATAAGAATAGAAAAAGTTAAGTTTTTTGCGCCCGACTCTCTACGCAGATGGAACATAAGCAGAGGCCTCCCTTCCGATCAGCCTCCAACGCTCTTAATCTGGTGTTCCGATTTTACAGACCAGACAAACCAAAGAATTATAGAAAAGAAAGAACCATCCGTTCAACCGACGGAAACATTCACCGATTTTGAAAACGGGAACAAAATCCTGTTTTGGAATTTTTCTCAAAAAGTCCGTGAAGCAGGCCCCATAGTAATAAAAAGAAGATTCTCGTACCTAACATACGATTATAAGCCTGAAATTGACGAATCCAAAATTGCACTGGACTACAGTTCGGTTCCGGATAATTTGTATTACTTTTATACAAAATCAGAACCTCTGCTTGAACAACAGGCGGACTTGGTTAAAATGGCAAACAAAATAACTGGGAACGAAATTAGTCTGCTTAACAAAGCCAAAGCCATATTTGAATGGGTAAGGCGAAAAATGAAATACGTTTATCCCCCTGAAAAACGGGGCGTCCTTGAAGCGGTAAAAAAATACGAAGGCGACTGCGGACAGTATTCCGCTCTTTATATAACGCTCTGCCGTTCGTTAGGAATACCGGCGCGCCAGCAATCCGGTTTTATTATTAACGACGGAGAACTAGGTTACCATGTATGGAGCGAAATTTATATGCCGGGACTCGGCTGGCTGCCAGTTGACGCTACCGACCCGCAGGGCTTTGGTCATTTAGATAATAAACGGCTTATTACTTCAGTTGGGCTTAATATACCCCTTAAACACGTCCCCTCCTGGGCAAATTATGACGATCAGGATGTTCAGGGAAACAGAACTGATTTTATGCAGTTTATGACTATTGTTAAAAGCGGCTTTTCTGCAAATGTCATTTCAGAAAAACGGGTTATTAAGTACAACGACGTTAAAATGCAATAAAAGAAAACTGGCAAAAGCAGGAATTTTTATTAGAATGAATTTTTACTACTACACGCCACAGTTCAAACGCGCCCGCCGGATTAAAAGAGCTAAGGACATTGTGTTTTTTTGCGAAAAAGAATCCGAAGGATTCAAATGTTTGTAGCTGTTATAGATAACAAAATCATACGACCCCGGCGGGGGTCGCATAAAATCGCTAAACAAATCGCTACAAACATGCAATCCCTCCGGGATTCCTTTCGCAGGCATGACAAATATAATTTGAAACAGTTAGCTTAATCAATAATCTTTTAATTTTTATAAAAAACGCTTGCTTGTATTAACATTAGTTATTAAGTTAACAGTGTTAATTTTATTTAGAATATAAGAATCCTAAAAAATGAGTATTTCAGAAAGAAAAACGCGCGAAAAACAGGAAATGAAAGCCCTTATCCTTAATGCGGCTAAAGATATGTTTATTCAGGAAGGTTTTGAAAAAACTTCATTGCGCAAAATAGCCGATAAAATTGAGTACAGCCCTACTACTATTTACTTATACTACAAAGATAAAACAGAAATTTTCCATGAGCTTATGGAAATAGGCTTCTCTATCCTGTTAAATCGGTTTAGCGAAGATATGAAGATAGTAAATCCGATAGACCGGCTTTACGCGCTGGGCGAAACATATATCACTTTTGCCCTGGAAAACTCCGAATACTACGACCTGATGTTTATCACAAAAAACGCGATGGACAAGGTCCACACCGCGGACGACTGGTGCAGCGGTAAAAAGACTTTTATGTGCCTCCAAAATACAGTAGAAGACTGCATTGCCCAAAACCAGCTTAAATCTAAGGATCCCAATACTGCAACGCTTGCATTTTGGGCGCAGGTGCATGGCGTCGTTTCTCTTTATATAAGGGACAGAATGAAGATGTTTCCCAAGGAAAGCATTAAAGATATTATTTATGCGTCAACAAGTAGTATTTTTGAAATGATAAAAAAATAGTTTTTTTGCCCATATAGTTAACACTGTTAATATTTTCTATGTCGTTCTTTTTGTTAACTATAGTTACTATAAAAATAATGAGAAGAAAAATGAAAAAAATAATGATAAAGCTGCTTTTATTAAGCAGTCTGAATTTTGCTCAAAGCCCTGTTATAGAGAAATATATCCATGAAGGATTAAACAATAACTTAGCCCTGAAGCAAAAAAACTCTTCGCTGCAAAAAGCCTTTTTTGCTTTAAAAGAAGCAAAAGGGCTCTTCTTCCCTACCGTAGATTTCAAAAGCGAATATGAATTTTCCGACGGAGGAAGAAAAATTAACTTCCCGGTTGGAGAAATGCTAAACCCGGTTTATTCAACCCTTAATCAACTAACAAAATCAAACGTCTTTCCTCAGATAGAAAACCAGAACATCCAGCTTTTACCGGATAACTACCACGATACCCGAATTGAAATAAAAATGCCTCTGATAAACACCGATATCTGGTATAACAATAAAATAAAAGACGAATCAGTCAGCCAGAAAGAAGCCGAAGTAAACGCTTATAAACGCGAGTTGGTAAAAGAAATTAAGACGGCTTATTATAACTATCTTAAATCGGTAAAAGCGGCGGCTATTTATAAAAACGCTGCGTCTTTACTTGCCGATAATTATAAACTCACCGAAACGCTTGTAAAAAACAACGTAGTTCTAAAAAGCAGTCTGTTAAAAATCTCATCTGAGATAAGTAAAAATGAGGCGCAGCTTACCGAAGCGGCCAACTGCGTTAAACTTTCAGCGCTTTATTTCAACTTTCTTTTGAATAAAGAACAGTCGGCGCCGGTAGAAATTGACACGGCAATATTTCAAATAGACAAAAAGCGATTAACCCCTGCCGATAGCCTGATTTATGACGTTGCCGGAAGAGAAGAATTGCAGCAGATTAAAAGCGGAATAAAACAAAACGAATTTCTGCTTTCAATGAATAAAGGAGAATACATCCCTTCTGTCGGCG
Source organism: Ignavibacteriales bacterium UBA1304 (assembly GCA_002307295.1). Lineage (GTDB taxonomy): Bacteria > Bacteroidota > Ignavibacteria > Ignavibacteriales > Ignavibacteriaceae > UBA1304. The sequence continues at coordinate 50,575 of DBTY01000058.1, read as the reverse complement.
CGTTCTTATCTGCCGGCTATCAAGGAACAAAATACAAATTCGATTCGGATCAGCGATATTACCTGTTTGGTCTGCAACTAAACTGGAACCTGTTTAACGGCATGCGCACAAAAAGTAAGACTGAACAGACTGCAACGGATTTGTCTTCGCTAAAATCAGGTTTGGAAGAAACGAGTAAAAAACTATCTCTGCAATTAAACTCCGCCCAGCTCGATTTGAATACGGCCGCTTCTAAACTCAACAGCGCCGAATCTGCATTAGAATATTCGCAGGAGTATTACAGACAAATGCAGGCGCGCTATTCTACCGGACAGGCTTTATTATTAGAGCTAACCGACGCTTTAACGCAGTATGTAAATAACCAGATTATTTATCAGGTTGCCTTTACGGATACTTTGATTAAACAGGCCGAACTTGAACGCGCTGCGGCCTTATATAATTTTAACTAAAAAATCGGAATTAATATGAAAACTAAATATTATCTTCTTACCCTTATTATTAGCCTATACTTTTTTGCTGGATGCAACAGAAACAAACCGGGTACAAACAACGAAGAACGCATAGCCGTAAAAACCGCAAAAGTCGAATACAAAGATTTCTCGCTTCCAATTATTTCAAGCGGAATGATTGCCTCTAAAAAAGAAGCAAAACTTTCCTTCAAAACGGGAGGGATAATAAAAAAGTTATACGTAAATATTGGCGACGCTATACGGAAGGGACAGCTTTTAGCGACCCTTGATATGACTGAAATAAACGCGCAAGTAAAACAGGCTAAAAACTTATGCGATAAAGCTAAACGCGATTACGACCGTGTGCAAAAATTATTTAACGAAAACGCCGCTACATATGAACAGCTTCAAAACGCTCAAACAGGTTACGAAACCTCAGAACAATCAGTGAAAATAGCGCAGTTCAATCAGCAGTATTCGGCTATTTATGCAACCGAATCCGGACGGGTAATTCAGAAATTTTTGAACGAAGGAGAATTAGTTAATCCGGGCGTTCCTGTTTACATGATTAATTCGTCAGACAAAGACGACTGGGTAATAAGGATTGGAGTTTCTGATAAAGACTGGGCAAGAATTTCCAAAGGCGATAAAGCCGTATTAACATTTGACGCATATCCGGGAGAAAAATTTGCGGCTTCGGTTAGCGAAATTGCAGAGGCGGCAGATCCATATTCCGGGACATTCCAGATTGAATTAAAAATAAATCCGGGCGCCAGAAAGCTTGCAGACGGACTTTCCGCAAAAGTTGAATTGACTCCCTATAAAAGCGAAAAGCTATATATAATTCCAATTGAAGCGCTAACGGAATCAAATCAAAATGAAGGGAGTATTTACATAGCAAATCCAGATAACAGCGTAAAAAAACAGAAAGTAAGGATTGCGCAAATACTTAGCGATAAAGTCGCTGTTAAATCCGGAATAGAAAACGTGCCGGAAGTAATAACAGAAGGGCTTGCGTATCTATCGCCGGATTCAAAAATTAAAATTATAAAGAACTAAAATAATGACGCATTATACTAAAACGATTAAGATAATTTTGTCCTTTTTCAGAATAACGCTTAAGATCATTGTCATTCAGCGAGAAGATAAATGAGCGCTTAGATAGGTCGAACAGCCTCGCTTTTACCAGCGCGCTCTCGTAACAACCGCTTTAATAATGCCTTAATAAGCATAAAAAATAAAAAATAATTTTTATAATAATATTTTAATACAAAAATGAAAATAACAGAGTTCTCAGTAAAAAATTATCAGTTTACCATTATAATATTTTTAATGGCGCTGGCAATTGGAGTCTCTTCCCTGCTAAATATGCCTCGGGGAGAAGACCCGGTATTTAACGTCTCCGTAAGTACTATAGTTGCAGTATATCCCGGCGCAAGCCCAAAGGATATGGAAAAACTTGTAGCGGATCCGATAGAAGAAAAAGTAAAAGAACTGAACGACGTAAAAAAAGTCACTTCAAGTATAGACGACGGACTTTGCGTTACGTCAGTAGAATTTAATTACGGTACAAATCCAGACGATAAATATAACGAAGTGGTGCGCGAGCTTAACGCTATCCGTCCTCAGCTGCCGGCGGATTTGTTGAGTCTTGATATAACTAAATTTTCCGCTTCCGACGCAAGTACATATCAATCCGCCATTGTAAGCCAATCCGCTTCATACAAAGAAATTTACGACGAAGCGGATATACTTAAAAAAAGTCTTGAGAAAATTCCTGAAATTAAAAAAGTAAAAATAAACGGTTATCCGGAACAACAGATCAGAATCAGCATAGACCTTCCTAAAATGGCGTTGAATAAAATTCCATTGGGCAGAACAATTGGGATTATACAGGCTGGAGCGGTAAATATTCCAGGCGGCAGCGTTGACGCCGGAGGGAAAAAATTCAATATAAAAACGACAGGAGATTATTCCTCGCTCAATGATATTAAGAATCTGCCTATCGTATCGGCCGATAATAAAATTGTTTACCTGAAAGATATAGCCGCAGTAACTATGCAGGACGAAGACCAGACTTACATAGCAAGGTATAACGGCAAGCGCGCAGTATTTATTTCCGCAAGCGAAAAAGAGAAAACAAACATCTTGCAGGTAAACCAAAAAGTCGAGCCCGTTCTTGCGGAGTTTTCAAAAAGCCTTCCGACAAACATGAAATTTGAGAAAGGATTTGTTCAGGCTCGAGACGTTGATAAAAGGCTTAGTCATTTTGCAAGAGACTTTGCAATAGCTATTTTATTGGTTATGATCACCCTTATGCCGCTTGGCTGGCGAGCGTCAACGGTAGTGATGATTTCAATTCCGCTTTCAATTTCTATTGGTCTCTTTCTGCTTAACATATTTGGGTATACTATAAATCAGTTAAGCATAGTAGGGCTTGTTATAGCGCTTGGGCTTCTGGTAGACGATAGCATAGTAGTTGTGGAAAACATAGAACGATTTTTGAGGGAAGGCTATTCTCGTTTTGACGCTGCAATAAAAGCTACAAGCCAGATAAGCAAAGCCGTAATGGGCGCAACTGCCACGCTTATACTTGCATTTTTGCCGCTTATATTTCTTCCAGGCTCTTCGGGCGATTTTATACGCAGTCTCCCCATGTCGGTTTCGGCTACTGTATTGGCTTCGTTTTTCGTTTCGGTAACGGTTGTGCCGTTTCTTGCAAGTATGATTTTAAGCAGACATGAAAACCCTGAAGGTAATTTTTCTCTTCGATATTTAAAAAAGATAATCAACGCTACTTACAGACCAATTTTAAATAAAGCCGTTACTAATCCATATACTACGCTTGTAATTGCTTTTGGTTTATTTGCAGGAAGTTTATTTTTATTTAAAGTAATTGGTTTTAGTCTTTTTCCCGAATCAGAAAAGCCAATGTTTTTAGTTAATATCGAAACTCCTCTTGGAACTAATCTTGATAAAACAGATACAGTAGCTCATAATGTTGAGAGCGAGCTTCATAAAATAAAAGAGATGGACAGCTACTTTACAAACGTCGGTAAAGGCAATCCGAGAATTTATTATAACGTCTCGCAAAAAAATGAAGCGGCAAATTACGCTCAGATTTTTGTACGATTAAAAGATATGGACGTCCCCGAACTTAATAATATTATTGACCAGCTTCGCGCTAAATTTAATTATTACCCAAACGCTAAAATTGAAGTTAAACGTTTTGAGCAGGGACCGCCTATAGACGCGCCAATAGCGTTAAGAATATTTGGCGAGAACCTCGATTCGCTCCGTTCAATAGCCCGCAAGATTGAATCGCTTATGAAGTCTACTGAAGGAACTATCTATGTCAACAATCCTTTGAGCGCTTATAAAACAGATATAAAACTTAATATAAATAAAGATAAAGCCGCAATGCTTGGGGTTCCTACAAACGAGATTGATAGAACAGTAAGGATGGGAATTGCAGGGATAAACGCCGCTATTTACAGAGACGATAAAGGGGACAAATATCAAATAAATGTGACTCTTAAGCACGATAAACATCAGACGCTTGACGTTTTTAATAATTTGTATGTTACTTCACAAACAGGAACGCTTATTCCAATTAATCAGCTAGCTTCAATGGAATTTGAAACTTCAATCCCTACTATTAAGCATTATAATAATAACCGTTACGTTATTCTTACAAGTTATGTTAAGAATGGATATAATACTAACGAAGTAACAAAAAAAATTCTAAGCAAAGTTGATAATAATCCCTTCCCTAAAGGCTATAGTTACGCCGCCGCGGGAGAAGTAGAAAGCAGCGCCGATAGTTTTGGCGGATTAGGAACAATAATTACAATAACAATATTTGGGTTTATGGGCGTCCTACTTCTTGAATTCAAGACGTTCAAAAGCGCTTTGATTGTTCTTTCAGTTATTCCTTTAGGCGTAATTGGGGCGGTTGTAATGCTGCTCCTTACTGGCAATACTTTATCGTTTACAGCCGTAGTCGGGTTTATAGCTCTGGCAGGGATTGAAGTGAAAAACACAATTTTACTTGTCGATTATACAAATTACCTGCGCGAGAAAGGAATGGCTCTTGACCAGGCTATAGAAGAAGCGGGCGAAACAAGATTTCTTCCAATCATACTCACAACTGCAACCGCTATAGGAGGGTTAATTCCGCTAATCATAGAGCAGTCGCCTTTATACTCTCCCCTTGCATTAGCGCTTGTAGGCGGATTAATTACGTCGACAATATTAACAAGATTCGTCACTCCTGTAATATACAAACTTCTTCCTCCGCATATTGAAGCGGCTGAATAATTGAAACAAAAGCCCAGTCCCTATTAATCAGGACTGGGCTTTTTAATACTAGCTTATACAAAACATTGTTCAAAAATACTATTTTATAAAAAGCATTTTTTTTGTGTCTATATATAAAGTTCCATTAAAAGTTTTTGCTTCCAATTTGTATAAATAAAGTCCGCTTGTTAAATTCTTTGCGTTATAATTAACAGAGTTGATACCAGCAGGCTTATTTCCATCAATTAATGTTGCAACCGGCTGACCTAATATATCGAATATTTTTAACGAAACTTTTGAATCCGCCGGAAGATTGAATTTTATTGTTGTTGATGGATTGAATGGATTTGGATAATTCTGTTCCAATCCAAACACTGCGGGAGCGGAAACATCAACATCAACAGCGGGGGAATAATTTAGGGAGCCATCATAATCTATCTGTTTAAGCCTATATGAATATTTGCCGTCAGCTAATGGAGAATCTATAAACAAATAATTATGTTTTTCTATTGAGGAGCCCTGCCCTGCTATATAACCAACGGATGAATAACCGCCATCGTTAAATTGTTTCTGAACTTCAAAACCTTTATTGTTGGCTTCTGTAGCCGTAGCCCAATTAATTAATACCTTGCCGTCTGAATATTTTGCAGTAAAGGAAGTTAACTCAACAGGAACAAGAAAACCGCCTCCTATTTCAACATCATCTATAAAAAAAGCGGATCCATTGTTAATATTATTAGATTTTTTTTCTCTGAAAATTATATATAAACTAGCATAACCCGGTATTATAGCGCCAATAGGAAAGCTATATTTAGTCCATCCAAGAGAATCCTGATTTGGAGCAAAGCCAAAAGTAGTTAATGTAAGGGGGGTAGTTAAAAGCGTATCATAAGGATAAAAAGTTTTAATTACATATTTAATTTCCAGAGTGTCGGCATACGTTTTAGAAAACTTTCTTAACCAAAAGGATAAAGTATCATCGGGCGAGACTGCGACAAACTTATCTGAAACAAGCCATGAATCATCAAAAGAGTTTGCCGTATCTCGCGTAATATAAGCGACCGCTGTGTTAGTTCCAGAAATAGGCGGACCTGTTATAATCCCCGTATTCAATCCGGGAATTGGCGTAGCGCCAATCAATCCTCGAGACCAACCTTTACTGCCCTGAAGTAAAACTTCTCTCCATCCAGCAGGCGGAAAAACTGTTCCTTCAAAGGATTCAGTTTTTTTATCAATTGCGTAATTTATCGCTGTGTTCTGTTGGGAATTTGTAATTTTTGCAAGTCCGCTACTTTTTATCTCTTTATTCTTGTTGTCGCCAGAATAAGCTAAAAAATTAATCAAAATAATTATCGCCAGAGTTGAAAATAATTGTTTCATTTTTACTCTCCTATTTTGTCAGTTGCGTAACAAATGAGATTGTAAATCTCCCTGAAAACAAGTTAAGAATAATAAAATCTTTTTCCAATTAATTTGAAGATGCTTTTTCTAAAGAAGATTTACGTTATCGCTATGCTTTTATCCATAATAATAGCGTTATATAAAATAATTTTGAAATGTAGTTGTTTAAATTAACTATGTTTACTTTGCTTTTAACCTCGATTAACAATTCTTTTCTTCTTTAATTCAGCTCTAAGTTTTGTAGTAGTTATGACTTCCCCTTTTTCAACATCAGACAATCCGCGAAAAACAGAAGAAATAAATTCTTTTTTTCTATTCATTTCTTCATCTTTTGTAACTGATATATTTTTCATATTTTAACCTTTGGGGCCATTATTTAGTATTGGGAGCGCCCCTATATTTAGACATTAATAAAAGGAATAGGCGCTTTTTTATTACTAACTCTACCAGTAAAACTTAAATATACCTGCCAATTTCCTGCAATATTTTTTCTGTGGAGCCAAGATTTTTCTGGATATAATCAAACGCGATTTTTCCTTTTTCCTTACGCAGCTTTTCGTCGCGGCAAAGGTTTCTTAATAAACGGTACAGTTCTTTTTTATTATTGGCTACAATACCGCCGCCTGTTTTTGTAAGATTAATAGCTTCCTGCGAGTTTTCAATTTTAGGCCCCATTATAACCGGAATACCGTAAACAGCAGCTTCAAGGCAGTTATGAATATTCTGTTTAAAACCGCCGCCAATGTATGCTATATCGGCATAAAAATACAGCGTAAGCAATATGCCAATTGAATCAATTATAATAACTTCTTCCCCGTCGTAATTATTTAGCGATGAAAAGCGGATTGTTTTTAGCTTATTAGTAAATTCGTTTTCAATTCCTTCAAGATGTAAAATAGTGGGTTCGTGCGGAGCTATTATTAAAATTAAATCTGGTTCGTATTGTTTTAGTTTTAGGAAGGCCGGAAATAAAACTTCCTCGTCCTGCTCCCAACTGCTTCCTGCGACAAGGACTTTTTTACCGGAAAGAATCCCCTCTTTGATTAAATGTTTTTTCTTTGCATTTACGCTATTCTGATGAACCCTGTCGTATTTAGTATCGCCAACCACGGCAAGCTGTTTTTCCGTACAATCAAATATCCTAAAATTATCGGCGTCATTTTGCGAAACAGTTAGTATTCTTGATATTTCCCTAAATACTATTTTGTGAAAATTCCTTACTAGTAAACTTCTACGCGCAGAATCCTGCCGCATTGTAGCGTCCACAATAAATATAGGTATATTTTTATTGCGCATTTGCCTTATCATATTTGGCCAAATATCGTACCGCATTATAATAGCAAGATTAGGTTTAACTATATTAATAAACTTTTCAGCGCATTCCTTAGTATCAACCGGGATGTAGGAAACCAAATCTGCATGAGGATATTTTTTAGAGTTATCATAACCGGAAGGAGAGAAAAAAGTTACAAGCACATTAACGGTCTTTGTTTCTTTCAGCTTTTCAATTATTGGTTTTGCCTGTTCAAACTCGCCAAGCGAAGACGAATGAAACCAGACTAATTTTTTTGTGCGATCCATTTTAAGCGAATTAAGTATTAGCTCTTCAAAAAGCCTGTCGCGTCCTCTTATTCCTTTTTTTACTTTAGCGTTAAAAATAGACGCCATGTAAATCACAGCCCTAAACAGAGGAACAAAAACAATATTATAAACGCTATACCAAATATTTTCAATCATAATTCTAATATCGAATCCATTTTTTTTATAACAACAGAAGGAGTAATCTCTTTCATACAATTAAAATGCCCCTTAGGGCAATAGTCCCTGCCGATATGCGAACAAGGCCGGCAGGATAATAAATTATTCTCCAGAATAATATTTTTATTCTTATACGGAGCAAAACCAAACTCTTTAACAGTCGAGCCAAAAAATACTAATACAGGCGTCTTAACGGCGCATGCAAGATGCATCAGCCCGGAATCGTTACAAACCACAACTCCGCACTTTTCAATTTCTTCAGCCGTTTGCAGCAGGTTGTCGTCTGCGCTTTTATCAAACGCGCCGGGAACATTCTTAGAAATTTCAGCGCATATTTCTCTATCGCTTTTCCCGCCAATCAGATGCACAGTTTTTCCGGCTTTTACCAAATCCCTTCCCAGCTCTATGTAATATTCCTTCGGCCACATTTTGGTAAAGTGCTTTGAACCAGGGCAAAGACCAATTACATTTTTGTCTTTGTTTCCAGAGCCCTGCTCGCCGTTTTTAAAATATATCTCCAGACCTGAGCCGTCAAGCTGCGCGCCTTCGCATGTTTCAGCATAACGCTGCGGAATTGCACCTGAATTTTTCATCAGGTTAATTTTAAATTTAACCAAAAGAAATTTTTGCAGATTTTTTTTTGCAAATCTTTTTACGCCGCAGTCTAAAACGCCCGTTATCCTTTTCGACCGGAAATTATTCTGTAAATCAATTACCAAATCGTAATTAGCGCTCTTCAATTTCTGTTTAAGATTTGTCTGGTCGGCTTCGTCGTTGGAATAAGTATAAAGATTTGAAATATTAGGGTTATATTCCAGCGTCTCTTTATATTCTTTACGGAGCAGGAAATCGATAGAAATATGCGGATACTGCGCATTAATACTCCTCAACATTGGAGTAACAAGAAGAATATCCCCCAGAGAACTCAATCTTATTATTAAGAGTTTTTTAATATTTTCTATCAATTAATCCTCATACTGCCGGAAAACAGAATATGAATGATTTATAATAATCCGGTATCGCAAAACGATACGGTATAATTACGGGTTTTATGTTATAGTATTTTTGGCATATAATTCTTATTTAGCCGAAAACGCCCAGGGCGTGTAATTACTAAGATTTTATGCATTTGCCAAGCAAATAAAAATCGTAATTATAAATTTACGTAAACTGACGGCATGTTCAAAAGAAAGTTTATTGTAATTTAGATTTAAGTTGCATATTTTTAAACATTATATTTAATAGGATTTTGGAATGAGTACATTACCTCCTCCGGCGACAAAAAAATTTGCCGCTGATTCAATAGAAAAAAAAGTTTACGATATTGCAGAAAGCCTGTCGGAATTTATTCCGATTGCAAACGATAGAAACAGGCTTGGTTATTGTCTTTATAAGTATATGACTAATCAGGGCGACGCTCCTGAAATATTAGTAAAATCCACAAAGATAAAAATCGTTGGAATTTCTTCAGAAGAACTCGCAAAAAAATTGGATTCTGAACTTGCGAAGATAAAAAAATAATTTTTCTTCTGTTTTCTATAGTTTTCTTTACTTTTATATGCCCGGAAGTCAATAACCGGGCAATTTTATTTTAAATTCTAATTATTTTTCCGTAAAATTGAGAGTTGTTTCTTATGATTTTTTTAACTCAGGCGTAAAAATGGAAAAAGTAAAAATTCAGTTATCTGAAAGGAAAGAAAAAGTCATTCTTCCCCCAAATTTAGGATTTGGAAAATATTTCACAAATCATGTTTTTGAAATGGATTACAGCCCTGAAGAAGGCTGGCACAACGCAATTATAAAACCGTTAGTAAACATGGCGTTTCATCCTGCCGCAATGTTTATTCACTACGGTCAGGCTGCTTTTGAAGGGCTGAAAGCGTTCAAAAGAGATAATGGCGACGTGGTTGTTTTCCGTCCTCAGGATCATTTTGAAAGAATGAACAATTCTTCAGCAAGACTTTGCATGCCTAAAATTGATATCCCTTTTGTTATTGACGCATTAAAAAAATTAGTCGATATTGAAAGAGACTGGATTCCTGCCGTTAAAGGAGAATCTCTTTATATAAGACCGTTTATTTTCGGGTCGGATTCATTTTTAGGAGTTAAACCTGCGTCTCATTACAAATTTGTAATTATCCTCTCCCCTGTTGGAGCTTATTATCCGGAAGGTTTTAAACCGGTAAAAATTCTTGTTCAGGATGATTTTGCGCGTGCTGTTAAAAAAGGCATGGGCGAATGCAAAACTCCCGGCAACTATGCGGCAAGTCTTTTAGCCGAAGAAATTGCAATTAAAAAAGGTTTTACACAGGTTTTGTGGTTAGACGGCAACGAACAGAAGTATATTGACGAAGTCGGCACGATGAACTTTTTTGTCCGCTTCAAAAATGAAGTTGCTACGCCAATGTTAAACGGAGAAATTTTACCCGGCGTTACGCGCAGATCTGTAGTTCAAATATTAAAAGATTGGAACATCCCTGTATCAGAAAGACTTATAACTATTGAAGAGATAGTTGACGGCTATAAAACAGGCGAAACTTTAAGCGCTTTTGGAACAGGAACGGCTGCTATTATTTCGGCAGTCGGGCAGCTTACTTTCAAAGATACGAATATGATATTCAACGGCAACGAACCTGACGATCTTGAAATTAAGTTATTTGAAGAAATTACGGCTATACAACGTGGACAAGCTGAAGATAAACATAACTGGATTGTCCCAGTGCCAAAAGGAATATAAAAAATAAAATTTTTTTTTCATTTTTATGATTTTTTTATTGCACAATAATCAAAAAAAACTTAAATTTGAAGACTTAATTTTTGCTGGCTTAGCTCAGTTGGTAGAGCAGCTGATTTGTAATCAGCAGGTCGCTGGTTCGAGTCCGGCCGCCAGCTCAAGCAATAAAAACAAGGGTCTTAGAATAAAATCTGAGACCCTTTTTTAATACCTTCGCTACAGAACCGCTACAGTTATTATTTAATCTAATAATTGTAGGTATAACTGGGTGGTTGTGATATTGGAATGACCCAATTTTGACATTATCTCGAATAAAGGAACTCCCGCCTTAGAAAGTTTGCTTGCGTATCTGTGTCTAAGGTTATGAAATCCCCATAATTTAATTTCTGGTTTAACCTTTTTCATTCCCCTTAACTTCTTATCTAGAAATTTCGGTAATTTTGACCACCTGACAAAAACTAATTGTTCAGGTTTATATTTCTTTCCCTTTAAGCAGTCGGGGAAGTCTACCCTACGAGGCGTTAAATTAGAGTTCTTACTTTTTCGAGTGTAAAGAACTACTGATGTGTCTAAAATGTCCTTACCTTTGAATCTTAAACACTCCCCTATTCTCGCTCCTGTCTGTGTTATAAAGTCAATCAGTAATTCCTGTTCTTTATCGCATTTAGCTTTTAGCGCTTCAATCTCATTGTCCGAGGGGATATATTTTAACTTTTTATCAATCGGCATAAACTTGATACCTTTACAAGGATTAAAAGGATTAAGGTTATAATTGTCTATCCCGTAATTAAAAAGAGCTTTATAGCAGCGAAGCATAGCATTAGGAGTGTAATTGCTTTTACCATTGAGTTTGAAGCGATCCGCTGTTAATAGAAGTAGGCTATTTATTTCCGCCCTTGTTATATCTCCAACCCAAGCGTTACCTAAATTTTGTAAGAGTAAAGTAAGATAGAATTTATTGTCTTTGTGATAGGATTGGCTTTTTTTTGTTTGAAGTTCTGAAAGACGAGCGTCAATAAGGTCTTTAAGTTTCATATCTTCTTTAAGTTCTGGGAAACGGCGTTTCTCGTCTAATTCTTTGTATTTAATATTTTCCTCCCTTTTAGCTTCCGCCTTAGATTGATAAATACATTTGCTAAAGTAAATCTGGTTATTGAAGGAAAATTTATAATACCATTTAATCCCCTTAGCAAGTTTCCGATAGTATTGTGCCATTGTTATTTCTCCTTTTTGTTGTTAAATTGTTTTCGGTAAAAATTTAATGGAAGTATGTGGGGGTGGTGTGGTTCTATGTAAAACAAAATAAAGGTGGTTCGGGAGTATAAGAGGTTCTTATGAACTCCTACCTAACCGTCAAAGAAATTTCTAGTTTGCTTGGTAAAAGCGAGAAATGGGTTTATCAAAAACAGACTCAGATTCCCGGTTACTTTAAGTTAGCTGGTAGTATATTCTTTGACAAAGATGTTTTATTAGCAACGCTCAAACAAAAAGCCACAACTCCTGTTAGAAAAATTAGCCGTTAATCGTAATGACTAACGGCTCTTTATCCCCCTAGGCGACATGCTTAGGGGGTGTTTTATCGCAGGCACATTTTAAGCTGCGCCGCATTAAATCCAACCTTTAGATTTTGATTGTAGCTTTTTGATTTCAAAATCTTTCTTATTCTCAAAGGCTTGTTGTTTATACTTATAAGCCATTCTTTCGTAAGAATTATCCTTTTTAGGTTTGCTGTTATAACTTTTATTATTACAGTAGGATTTCTTGTACTTGGGTGGATTATAAGGGTTTGAAGTAAGTTGGTGAAAAATTTCACCGAATAATGAACGTGCCATTTAGAACCTCTTGTATTATGATTAATTGACGTATACAAGATTAAATTTTGATTGTTAAAGGGCGATGGAATTGATTGGAAGTGTTCGGAGTATAGTCTACTATTTAGAGTATTTTCTCAACTCATTTTCTAAATCTAGTTTAATAAGGTTTATGTCTATCTTGGCAGGTGTAAAAGCTCTCATTTTTAATTTCTGATAAAACTCCGCAGTACGGATTCCATTTTTGATTATTATTTCCTTAAAATCTGGGTCGTGGTGAGCCGATAAACTTGTAAGGGTATGATGACCGGCACATAAACACATACCGTTATCAGGGTCGTATTTAGTAGATTTATGTATTCTGGAATAAATATGATGTGAATTAAGATGTTCCGTTTTGGGGCAATTCGGATATTCGCATTTATAACCGACTCTTAATTTTATAAGTTCTCGCCATAAATCTTCTAACTCCTTCTCCCTGCTTTTACGAGTGTCTTTTTTATTGGTTTTAAAAAACGATCCGTTAAGTTTATTAAAATCTTCGACACTAATTCTATTAACCATAAAGCAATATTTATACTTAGATTATACCACAGTTGACAAAAAAAACAAGAGTGCTAAAGTGGTGTTAAGAGTTAACGGGCTAGAAAGCAGGGTAAGCCTAATTCTGGCTATCGAACTCTTGACTTTAAAAATAGACGTGATAAAATAGAAATAGATTTTGATACATCACTTATGCCTAACAAAAACACGACCAAAAATTTTAAAAATAGAAAAATCTCAATTACCCAAAAGGTTAGGCACTTGGTCGTGTTCCCTTACGGGTTGTTGAGATTTTTTTGTTATTAAGAATATGGCAAACCCACAAAAGGAAAACGGATATACGTCAATAGCAAACGAATTATACGATGCTATTATTAAATGGCGGTTTAGCTCTTATGAATATAGAGTTATTATTTTTATAATTAGAAAAACATATGGTTATAATAAAAAAGGAGATTGGATTAGTCTTTCTCAATTTGTTGAAGGGACAAACATAAGACGGACACATATTTGTAGAACAATAAATTATTTAATAAAACAAAACATAATTACCAAAGGGGGTAATAAAGAAAAACCAGAATATGGGATACAAAAAGATTACGAAAAATGGCTAAAATTAAATAAAGGAGAAAGAAGCCACCATTCATTAATTACCAAAGGGGGTAATAAAGAAAAAATACCAAAGGGGGTAATTGAAGATGTAAAAGGGGGTAATTTGGTAGTGTCAAAGGGGGTACATACAAAAGACAATATTACAAAAGACAATATTACAAAAGACAAGGGAACAAGCGAGCAAAGCTCGCAGGAGATAAAAATCGACCCTATAAATAAAATATTCCAAGCATTTTATGATAATGGCAACAAAGGAATAAACTTCGGAAATAAGACAGAAAGAGCCGCGGCTAATTGGTTACTTAAAGAATACGGACTAGAAAGAGCCACTAACACGATTAAATACGCGATGTCTTTACAGGGGGAAAAATACGCCCCAACAATAACCACCCCTTTCCAACTTAAAAACAACTTAGCAAAGCTAATAGCTTATTACAAAAGAGAAAATACAAATAATACTATAATTATATGAACTACGTGTTACAGTTAACAACTGGTGAAAAATTTAGAATAAATAAAATTGAAGCAGAATCAATTATTGGGGTTAAAAGCGACGGGTCGATAGCTATAAAAAGACTAGGTATAATGATACCTAAAAGAATGTGTATAATATATCCTGAACATTCAGCCGATAGAATTGAAGAAAAGAAAAAACAACAAACAGGGATACTCCACGACGGAACTTTAGTCAAAAGACATTTTGGTCAATGGGTGTTAAACGATTTAGTTCCTGATGAAAATGGAAATTATCAACCGATCAAAATTGACCCAACGTATTATCCCGAAGTTTACGCTGATGCAGTCGCTAGTGAAGATGAGTGGAAACAAATAAAGTCCAATAACCTAAATTACTTTGAATATTTCGGAATCAACGAAACGAAAGAAAGAATAGAAAATAAAAACGAATTCACAAAATTAGGCGATATTATTCAACCAATAAAGAAAGTCACTGATAAAGCTAAATAAATTACTCCTTCTTTTCTCCAACTTCCATATCCACTAAAATAGTATGGGAAAGGTCAGCAAATAATTCACCTGCTCTGGTATTACCTTCCATAGCTTCTTTACATAGATATTTTAATCCATTAATAATTGCTTCGACATCTTCTTCTGTTATTTGCCTAGTTTCCATATCATCGTCTTTAAAAATAGAAACAACTCTCTCTTTATTTCTCATAATAACCTCTTAAAAAATATGCGCCCAAAATTTGGTTCGCTAAAATACAGTCAATTAACACATTTACAAAAACGTCTTAAAAACGCTAAGACTGAATGTGATAAAAAAAGATTACAGAGTCAAATTATATTATTGGAAACGGAGATAAAAAAGGAGGAAGAAGCGGAGGAATATTTTGATAAAATGTAAATCTTCCCTAATCATAGAAACTACTCCACAAAGTTCCAAAGACTTCCGTTTACAAATCCTTCCTAACTTCTTAATTTTCCTTTGTAATAAAAACGGAGGTTCTATGTCAGAGTTAGTTAAAATGGCAAAAGATGAGTACGACACCCTTAGCAAGCAGTTAGCGGATAGAGAAAAAGAGGTTGTCGAACTTAAGAAGAAACTATATCCTATCGGTGTTTTTCTGAAAGAATTGGGGGTGTTGGAAAAGGATACCAGAAAGAGAGATAAGAAGTAAAATTAAAGCCTCAAATCGAAAGAAATGAGGCTTTATCATTAAAACTTACCAGGGTTAAAAAACCAAATAATTAAAAAAATAGCAATGGAACTGCCAGCTACTATCATTGTATACGAATTTAATATTTTAATTTTAGTTGTCATTTTAACAAAACCAGGAATGATGGGAGCGATTAAGGCTAATGATAAAGAAAAAGTCCCCCTAAATACAAATTCTTGCCATGTAGAAGGGCTTGGTATAAGTATTGCGATAAATACACTAGATATCAATAAAATAATGCCAATTATTAATCCTGTTATTGTTTGAAATTTAGATATTTTGTTATTATCTTTTATCGGCATATCAAATCCATAAATTGGTAAATTATTATTTATAAAATTATCTCTTAATTTTGAAACTGTAGAAACAGGTAAATACTCCATCACCAGTCTCTGCATATTTGCGTAAGATTGTTGCGAAGGATCAATATTCTGTACCCCATGATTATTAAAAACATCAATATAACTTCGTAAAAAATTGTAATGAATTATAATAGATTCTAAATGAGCATAACAATCTTCAGCAAAACCTGTAATCCATTGTAAATTATCATGAGCTCCGAGAAGGCCGCTATTTCCTACAAATGTCTCTATGTGGTTAAAGAATTTATTTCCTATAATTTGACAATTTGTTAATGCACTAATATCAATAATTTGATTATTATTTTTATTATCAATTATTTTTTGAAGAGTATCCATATATTCTTTTTTAAGAATGTCTATTTTACTTCTTTCTTTAACGACAGATTGTTCATTCGTTTTTGAACTCATATTTTGTAATTAATTATTTTTTTTCATAGCTAAAATTATTAAGGTATTTAAATCAGAATTATCGACACTATCAAAGAACATAAATTGTGAATCGGGGCAATACTTTAATATTATACCTTGGCAGTCAGATATAGATAAAGTTTCTCCTTTATCAATTCTTTTAGAGAAATCACTAAATATTAACGAAATTTGATAATCAGTAGGAGTCCATTTAACAATTCGACAATGCTTTTCCAAAAATATTTTTTTATCATCCATAATAAAACCTTTATTTTAATAAAATTATTTTCTAGCCATTATTAATAATGTATTTAAATCGGAATTATCTAAACCTGCATATTTCCAAGTTCCGGCAGTTGGACAATATTTTTTAACTATATTAAACCATTCACTTTCTGTTGGTCTTTTCCCGCTTTGGAAAATGGCATCAATATCTTTTATGACATTAGATAATTGTAAATCAGTTGGTTCGTTTGGGGAGGTTCCGAATTTGATTTTAATAGATTGAGCTAACTCATTAAAACTATTACTCATATTAACTCCTAATTGAAAGTTACATGTTTGTAAAAATTATTTTTAAACTAATGCCGTCCAAACAACTACCTAAAAAATTGTTTGCTCCCTATGAATAATTAATAAAAAAGGCAAATAATGATTTTATTAAACTATCGTATTTTTGATAAACAAACAATTAAAAAAGTAAAACAAAAAATATATCAAGGCTCAAATTATAAGATTTGAGCCTTGAAATGAATTATTAGTTTGATGCCCTAACTTTACAATAATTAGACGCCGGGTAATCATCACTTTTTGTTCTATTATTTTGCCATTGGAGAGGTTGCAGATTAGTTAAATCACTTGAACCGCCTTTAGCAATTGGTTTAATGTGATCTATTTCCCAACCTGAACCCATTTCTGTTGTATCACCATATTTACTAAAATCAATCCAAGCACCACATTTGTCTTTTCTTCTTGAACTGGAATTGACTCCATTAATAATTGTAGCTTTTTCCCAGACTTTTTTTATTATTTCATCTGAAAAATTTCTTCCATTATTATCTGTACCAAATTTTCTCATTTATCTTAATCCTTAATTGTGATTTTAAAAATAATCCTTGCCAAACAAATTGAACTTTATTAAATTGAAAGTTGTTATAACAACAGCAAGCATAGTTGATTATATTTATCCAAGGTAGCTCGAACTACCCCGGATAATTGAATTGTCAAAAATTATTTCTTCTTTTTGACAGTTTCTACTACAGTTGTTTTCTTATGCGTTTCAGCATATTTCTTTGGTACAAATTTGCCTGTTTCAGCACTGCGGGCAACTTTTACCGTTACTTGTTTAGCCAATGTGAATCACCTCCTTTGGCGTTTATAGTGATCATTAGAGCACTTGACACTGTGTCAACTTATATTTATATTTGTGCTCTAAATAAAAATGCTTTAAAGCGTTTTTAAAGAGTTTCTTGATTAAATATGAGAAGGGTATAAAAAATCCCTACAGCATATTTAATTTTTTGTGTCCTCAAAAACACTTTAGGAATGGATGATGCTTGGCGGCTATCCATTCCCTTTTTGTTTTTAAACCAACTGCAACTTAATAAAAAATAAGTATAGATGCAAGTAGAAATTAGCAGTCATTTAATAAGAGTGCTAACAAGCTAAAATTAAAAAAACCTCTATACGCCTCTCCTACAACAAAAACGACCCTAACCTATAAAGTATCAGATTTGAATCTAAAGTCGCTACAGGGTGGCAAAAATTGCGAAAAACCATATCAAAAAAGGCGGTCAGCTATTAAACTTCCCACCTTTTAAGAAATTGATTAATTATTTGACATTTGAAGCCTTTTTCATTGCCTTATAAGCTTTATACTCGTCATCAGTCATAGTATCAACGATAGTCTGTGCTTCATCGTTTTTACCTTCTTTTATCAAATCCTGTATATGATTGAAAGTTGACAAAAGTTTAATCTTATTGGCGGTATCTTTTTTTAGAGTGTCGCTTTTTTTAATTGATTTATAGACATTGTAATCATTATCAGACAAATTATCTACCATTTTTTGTGCCTCTTCTGTTTTACCGTTGTTTTTTAACTCTTGGATTTTATCATAAGTAGGTTTAAAATCAGCCCTTGATTTTTGTAATTCATCATAAACTTTCTGTTCTTCCGGGGTTCTTGTAACTTTGATCTGTGACTTGGAGAATTGTTTATAATATTGTGAAGTCGGATCGTCAGCACTTGTTTTAACTTTCATTCCTCCTATATTTAAGGCTGTAGTAGCAAGATTTTGTTTTCCTTGAGCTAATTTGAGACTTTGATTAACTCCAATCGGAAGTTCGCTTTGAATTACGTTGCTCGCAGTATCTAATACGGGGTGTGTAGAACCGGCTGGCTTTAAGGGGTTGCCATAATAATCTTCACCTGTCATAAGTTTAGAACCTAGGGATACGATTGGCGCGGTGCGAGACTGTAAGGCGTGCTTGGGGTCTTCCAAGGCTCTGGCTGCATCAGAAATATCAGTACCCGGAAAACCAGCAGACAACATTTTCCCGTCTGGTGATTTATAAGGTAACGGACTATTAGGGTCTAAAATATCATTTTGCACAATATCCTTTGGGTTGTTAAATTTTCCGGTAACGGCTTTAGTTCCTAATTCTGCCATTAAACCGGTAACAATAGCATCACCGATAATTGCCCGTCTGGCGAAATTACCGGCTTCTCCGCCTTTAGTTAAAGCGGCTTTTACGTTCTGAATTTTACCAATACTAAAAGATGGGGCTAAAAGTCCTAAATTCATGCTTGTTCTGACTTCCGGATTATTCAAAAATTTACCGTCCATTGTTTTCCAGTTGATGCTGCCTAAAAGAGCGTTGATTTGTTTTCCCAAAGCACGTCCTTCAGGGGATTCTGGATTTACCCCCTTTTTCATAGCAGCACGGGCTAAATCCATTGCATAAAGAGGTATTTGTCTATCAAATGTAGCTTTATGAAGAATATTAATCGGATTATATTTCCCTTTAGAAACAAGGTCTCCTCCCAATCCCTGATAAGAAAAAGTATTCATCCCGGATTTAGAAGCCCAATCGACCACTCCATCTGAGATATTTCTCTCTAATTCTTTATTAAAATATTCAGGACTTAGAAAAGCTTTAGCCCCTTTCAATACTTCAAGGGGATTATTGGAAACTCCCATTACTTTTTTAGAAATATTTAAGGAATGAAAATTAGCCAGACTGAGAGCAAGGTCTTTTAGATTTTTATTAACTTTAAGAACCTGTTTTACTCCCGGAGTTTTACTTAATGCTGACGGCTCTAAGTTTTTTAACTCATTATGTAACGGCTTGGAAAAATAAGTTCCGTCCATTCCGGGAATGTTCGGTTTAACGGCTCCATGAAAATCAGTGTTGGAAAAATGGTCTCCGACTTTATTATCTTTTAATGTTTTTAATAAGGCATCATTAGGCAAGCCAAGTAAGTTTTGATCATGCAAGTGAGAAGCACTATCTTTGAGGGTTTTGAAAGCTGGCGTAAATCCAGCCTCTTCACCTTCATTCAAGTCTTTGAAAACTTTTGATTTTGTGTATCCTCCCTGATAGTTTCTGGGTTGTGCATTTATAAGTTCGGTATAGTGTTTAGCATCTTCCGGTTTTGTTAAATCCCATTGAGTATGATAAAAATTAGAATCATAACGCATTTTACTCGAATCAGTAGTTGACCTTATATTATAAAGATAATCTGTATAATCTTTATAAGCTTTGGAAGCATCTTTGATAGCTTGTGGGTTTTTAGATTGTTTAAGAATTTCTTCTTGGTTTTCCGGGTGTTGTAAAAGCTCCATTGCTAAACGATTTTCCTTCGGGTCGGTAAATTTATTTAATTTAGCATCTAATAACATTTTCCTGGCGTTAATATTACTTTGAACTTCCGACATTTTAAATTTAGCCTCTTGGGCGGCGTTTTTCAAAGCAGTTGCTTCGTCCGGTTTCGCTATAGGAATAACTTTATTTTTGACTGTTTTAGCAATTAAACTTTTTACTTCTTCCGGTTTAGAAACCTTTACTAATTCTTTACTTAGCGATGATAATTCATCTGCTGGCTTGTCTTTGAACAATGGTTTAATAATATTTAGAATTTCGTCAGCATTGTTTGATGAAGCTATTTTTTTTGCTGTATTTTCCTCTCCTCCCAATGGGAATAAGTCCATTGCTTTTGTTCCCGCCACAACAAAAGGGGCAATTGCCATAGATGCACCTTTAGAAATGTCTTTGTTGATATTTGATTTATTGAGAATATTTTCAGAAGAATTTTGTAAATCTTTTGTTTGTTGAAAAAGTCCCTTTATTGGCTCATTCCCAAACACAGTTTTTTCTAAACTTGACTTAGGGGTGTATTCAGCATTAATATCTTTATTTTTAATAAGCGATAAAATACCGGAGGCTGGCTCAAGTCCGGCACTCACCAAGGCACGCTGTGGAGCCTGTACAATAGGGGCAATTGCTTTAGCTGTAGTTTTAGCGACCTTAAACACGTTAGGCTGCATTGAAGCTTTAATCGGTTGTTTAGGGCTTCCAAGCTCTTCAATGATAGGCTTTCTGGATACGTCTTGAGGAAGAGTATTTAAGAGGCTCTTTGTTTTATCTACTCCATTTTTAATTGTGTTTTTTAATCCTCCGAAAAGACTAACTGCGCTGTCAGCGAACTCTCCGACTTTTCCGCCTAAATCTATATTACTCATTTTATCGGTTAATCCTTCTTGCTCGTTTCGTAAAAATGAAGTAGCCATAACTTGGGCTTCTCTTAAAGAAATTTTACCAGATTTGTATTGAGGTAAAACAACGTCATTTAAATATTTATCTGTGGAGGTTTTAATTACTGGCAAAGGCTTGCCTTGTGACTGCGCTGTTGCAACGTCAGGCAAGAATTTCTCATAAGTAATGTTTTTTGAATTAGAATTAGCACCGCCTAAAGAAACTGGAAATATATCAGCTCTTTCAGAGCCTTTTTTTGTGGGCACTTCTCCATAAGTAGTATGCCCGGTGTTAATAAGTTTGTTCGGGTCTTTGTCTAAATTATAAGCACCGCCTCCTAAAAAATCAGGAAGCGTTGCGGTTTTAACATTATCATTTGATTTAGTTGACATTCTTCCAACAAGTGCCGGTGTATTTGTAGGTGATGTTTTAGTAGCCATCCTACCGGTCAAGCCTGAACTATTTGTTGAGTTAGCCATTCTTCCAACTAAAGGCATATATTTTTATAAACTTCTTCCTTTTTTTGGTTTTGTATAAAGCGATTTTATGTAATTAGAACTCACCTCTGGGTAGGTTTTCATTACATCATCAATATTAGCGCCGGAAGTTATATTAGTAATAATTTCCTTTTTCAGTTCTGCCGGGATTGAAGAGTCATTAAAGTTTTTAGATGTGGTTGTCTTTTGGGTTTTATATCTAGAATCAATTTGCTTCTTGGTTTCGTACTCAGAAAGCTTATCGGCAGTTGTTTGTTTCTTTAGGTTAGCCGGAATGCGGTAAATCTTGTCGCCGACTCTTATAATGTCATTTTCAGTTAGTCCTTTAAGATTGTCAGTATTTTTAACCGGTATATAACCCTTGGATAATAATGGGTCATTCGGTTTATTCGCTTCGTTATTCAACTTGGCAGTTTCGGCAGTAGTCTTGGCTAACTCAGACAATCTCTTTTGTTCATTGTCCAAGAAAGATTTTTCTTGAGTTTTCCGTTCTGCTTCGTAAAGAGCCTTAAATTGCTCAACTGAATAACCGGCATTGTCTGCCATTTGTTTTAACGTAGCTGGATCAATATCATTAATTCCAATATTGCTTTTAATTAATTCCGCGCGCATTGCTTGTGATTTAGTTAAATCAGTTTTTTCTTTCTCTCCCATATAGGAAAGATAAGAATCAAGGTCTTTACGTCTCAAATCATTTTGATATTGAAGTTCGGAAGTTTGGTCTTTATAATTTTTATCCATTATAGAAGAAATCTTTGCCTGTTTCTCGGCTAATAAACCTTGATAAATGTCATCATTAGCACTGTTAACTTTATCAACATTAGCTGCTCCGCTTTCCGAACCCCTTTGTCCAGATAAAGCGTTCATTACATTTTGAGAACCTAATTTATCTTGAGCAGTATTATTCGCCTTAGAAAGAATACTGGTGTACATGGTATTAATAGCATCAAGAGCTGATTGCTGTCGAGTTGCAAAATCAGCCTTGGTTTGGGCTTGCTGTTTATCATAGTCTGCCTTAGTTTGAACAGGATTATCCGCCCAAAACTTATCGGCGGCGGTTACTGTTCTTGTGCCGTCTGCGTTATAGGTTAGAGGGGTGGTAGTTACCGGTGGGGTCGGTGTATTTCCTTTATCAATCATCTCTTGTGTGGTCAATCCCTGCGGATTAACATTAGCCTTACTAAAAGAAGATGTTCCATCATCGTAATATGAGGTTATTCCCGGGTTGTTTGTGTTTTCATCTTTAACAGTTCTTAATACTGTCGCCATATATTTAAAGTTAATTTTGATTAATTACGTATTCCCCTTGGACTGATTTGTCATAATACAATCTGAAATTTTGAATATTAGCATTGCGAGAAGTATCCGCGCTGGTGTGAGCGTATATCTGTAATAAATCACCAGGTGCTAATTGTATGTCTTCTGAGTAGGTGGTATAAGTATCTGTCGAACTGCTTCTTTCTGTCCCTACCGCAACACCGTTTTTATAAATCCTTCCAAAAGCAGTATGAAGACCGCCGTTACCTAAATCAAATTTAACTCTTACCGTTCCTGAAATATTAATCTTAATTTCTTTTACTTTTACGTAAGTCGTAGCGCTTGACCCTGAAATATTATCAGCAGAGATTTTAAGAGTATCAGAGGCAATGCAGACATTGGAGATAGAGGGTAAAGCTGTCAATTGGCTTCCGTCAACAGCCGGAATTTTAGCGTTATTATCCAAGCTTAAAATTTTATTTGCTGTAGTCCCGGAATCAATGCTTAATCCATTATTATCTTTAATAATTCCTCCGGCGGACTTAATTTTAATCTGGCTTCCGCCGTTTGAGCCTGTTTCTAATCCGGAAGAACTATTATCAGAAATAAAATCACCGGATATTTTACTATTTGAGTTAGAGCGGACTACTTTGTTAGCCCCGGCGTTAGCGGATACCTCTTCGCTGTTTAAGGCGATTGGATTATTTGCGACTGAGGGATTTGAGGATAGCTTCGAATTTCCCAAACTTGTAGATGATGCGATAACTCCGGCAACTGATATAGAGTCGGCATATTCCTTATCAACAATGTGTCTTGGGTTGTTTATTGTTCTTACGGCAGGAAGTATTAAAACACCTCCTAAAGGAACATTACCATTAAAAGCATTAACCATTAAAGTTATAATCGGGTGGGTTGTAATTTTAATTGTAGACCCCTTTCTGTGATCGAATTTATTACCGTCTTTTTCTGTATTTCCGTCTATCATACTCACGCCTCGTTTAACGAAAGTAAAATTAAAACCGCTGACAGTAATAATGGCGTATTCTCTTTTACTATTTCTTTCATCTAAAACAACTCCGTAATCTCCATTAGGGATAGTAGCACCGTCATTGTCGGAAGTTACATTTGATAATAAAACACCGGAAGTAGAAGTTTTAGAAATTCCACTGGCTAAAGATGTTTCAAATTCCGCGATAACATTTATCATATATTTTTAATTAAGCAAGTTTAATAAGGGAGAATTTACTTGAATTAAGAGTTACGCTTGAATTAGCCGTTCCATAAATCTCTAAGTAATCGTTGGCTGCTAAACTGACAATAAGAGAAAAACTGCTTGTATTCGAACCACAACTTGAATATCTATTAACCTCGCAACCGCGCATAAAATATACACCATTTTTATAAAGGTCAAAATCGGCGTAATAACCATTTGTAATCATTTGAGGATTAAATGTTACGAGATATTTTCCGGCGGAAGGCACAGTTATTCTACTCTTATTTGTAGAATTATCGTGCATTGTGTCTGTGTCAAAATCTTCTGAGTCAAAAGCAATTGCGGTGGCGGTAGTACTTATTGTTAACTGAGAATTATTATAAACAGAACAACTATGATCGCCGACTCCTCCTGTAGGAACTGCCCAAGTCCCATCGCCTCGCAAAAATTGAGTAGTAACATTCGGTGCTTTAGGGACAAAACCGTGCTTGGAAGTTGAAACATTATTTGTTGTTACATCAGTAAAAGTTAAATCGCTTTCCTGCATATCAGCTCCGGCAGTTACCAACCCGTTAACATCATAGGTTATTTTAGTTTTAGTTGCTGCTGTGATTGCTGTGTTCGCCGTTAATTTAAGCGCAATATTTCCGACTATTTTATTAATTGCCTGTAGAATTGTATCAGTTGCCGATACTGTACCGGCTCCGCTAGTGAAACCTGTTATTAGTTTACTTGTAACCGCCGAATCCGTGAATGCTGAGGTACTCAATTTATTTGCATCGTTACCGTTTATTTTATTAATTGCCTGTAAAATAGTGTCTGTGGCTGCTACAGTTCCAGCCCCTGAAACAAACCCGGTTATTAATTTACCAGTTACAGCAGAATCAGTAAAAGAAGCAGAAGGTAAAGCTCCAATATCACCGGCAGCTAAAGCAGTACCATTAATTTTATAAGTCTGACCAGTTGGGACATTCATTCCATAGGTGGCAGAAAAAGCGGAATTAGTAATCAGCGATTGAGAGCCTGGGGTTGTCGACATTAATCCATATAAAATAGCCCCTGCTTTATCTCCTGCTGTATTTGTCCGGTCATAAGCGTCCACATAAAAAGCACCAGAACCGGTTTCGTATTTACCAGCATTACGACCTACACCAATATTATAAGAACCCGTTGTTGAATAAAGAGCGCTATCTCCAACGGCTGTATTATAATATCCAGTTGAACTTCGTAAAGCGGAAAAACCGAGAGCGGTATTAGATGCGCCTAAAATATTTAGTTGTAATGCTCCACTGCCAACAGCTGTATTTCCACTACCGGTAGTTTGCAAGATCGATGCTTGATACCCTACCGCAACGTTAGTAGTACTACTGCTGGTATTACCTAAACTTAATGCCAACCCATTAATTGTTGTTGCCAAAGCCGCTCCCAAAGAAGGAGTTGTAAAAGAAGGAGAAGTTGCAAGTGGCACAACTGTTCCACTGCCTGTTGTGGTGTACGATGTTCCCCAAGCACTGCCTGTAGAATTTGGAATACCAGAACCGGGATAAGTCATACTTCCAGTTACGACTATATCTCCGCTTCCTAATAATGAGTTAGAATTTACTGTTTTAATGTTTGTACCCGAAACTAAAACAGTCTGATATAAAGTATCAAGATATGTTTTAAGAGTAGATTTAATATTAGACCAGCTTAATTTTTTTACTACGTTAGAAGCTGCGCTGTCCATTAACCCGACCATATCAGCATCTACGGGGGTTGTCTTAGCTGTCGCTCCGTTTATGAGCGCGCCGATTGTAGTTGTGGTTTCATTCCCTGAATTAGTACCGCTGGTATTTCCTATTACAGTTTTTTGTGCATCGGTGCAATATCGTTTATCTGTGCTGTCTGCAATATCGGCAGTAGTAGCATCTGCACCTGCGGTTACCAGTCCTTTGGCATCGTAAGTGATTTTAGTTTTAGTCGCTCCCGTAATTGCTGTGTTAGAAGCAACACCCCCTAAACTCGATAGAGTCTGGTCGCCTGTGTTAGCTCCCGAAAGAGTAGAAATTCCAAGCTTAGTTTTTATGGTGGAAGTTGTTTCGTCACCTGAATTAGTTCCGGATTGATTAGCAAGATTAGTTCTTTCGGCTGAGGTTAATATCTTTTTGGTGGAAGTTTCAACCATGCTATCCATACTAAAAGCATCCGAGTTTTTATTATTTGGATCATAAACAGACTTAAACATATCACTAGAATCACCTTTATCTCCTTTCAATTCAGAAATAGCAATAAGGTTGTTCCAAGCCCCGCCGGATAAACGCCATTGAAGATAAGCGGCTGTTTTTTGTAATTCAATTTGTTGCCCGTCTAATCCGGGAGTTCCGTTATCGCCTTTTTTTGCCAAGACTTTCCAATAAGTATTTTGTTCATCTGGATACCCTGGGGGGGTGTTTGTATTATCTGCAATATTAGCTAATAAACAGTAATAAGTTGATCCATTAAGATAAACTATATCTCCATAAATATAAGATACTCCCAAAGTCCAATTGCCTTTTGGGTAAATAATAATATTGAATCCGTCATCTAAAATATTCGGTACACTGTCTACAAAATCAGCAAACTGTCCTTGGGTAGGAGTATCTTTAGTTTCGAAGTATTTTTTAATTGTTTCTCTCGATTGCCTCATATATTTATTATAGCATACTTAGTTTACCGTTAGGGTAGAACCGACCGAAGAATAACCAACACCCTTGCCCTTAACCATTTTATACTTCTTTGGGAGCTTGTTAGCTTTAATTCTAATATCAATAAATTTATGTTCCATTATTGATAGATATCCTAATCCGGTTGGAATAATAGCAAGTTTAACCCGTTCAAATTTTGGGGTGTGAATCTTAAATTCGGTTTCGTAATAGTTAGCCTTTGAAGAGTCACCCAAACCGATAGCTTCCTCGCCAACTTTAGAGCTTCCTATTAAATAAGACTTCCCGAAGTCGATATAATTACCTCTGCCGGAAATAGCTCCTATTAATTGAAAATCGTCATTATCGTAAGAAGCTAAAACATCAAATCCTTGACCGGGATCGATATATCCTTTAATGCGAAAACGTTTAGTTTTTTTCAGTGAGTCCGTTTTAAAATTGTGTTTTTTACCTTTCCAAATTGCTTCAATCTTATAGTCCAAATCATCATAACCGCTAAATAATTCATGCGTATTGGGGGAGGTGCTGTCTCCGGAAATTACTTTTCTGTTAAAATCTATAAAACAATTTGCAGTACAGTCTGCGACATCGAAGGATTTAAGTTTTTTATTGTAGATAATTAATTTATTGTTTGCAGGGCTGTCTTTTTTACACTCGATTAAAATCCAGTCTCCATATTTAGAAAGACAAGTATCTTTGTCAAAGGTATAATCTTCAAGCTTAAAATTAAGTCCTAAATCGTAGGGAATAATCTGATCTCCCAATTGGTTAAATCCCAAAAGTCTTAGTTTTGGTTTATCCTTATCGTAGGTATCAATAAAAATAATTCCTTCGGCGGTTGTTACTCCGGCTCTTACCGAAGGGCAGCCTATATTTTCCCGATAGATTTCGTTATCCCATTTAGTGTCGGCGGTATCAATGGAAATCCACCAGCTTCCGCGGTCTTGTAAAGTATAAAAAGTATTATTGAATTTATGGACACTCATCGTTTTTGAACCGATAGAATCCTGTCTCAATACGTTTCCTTCACCGGCTAAACGAGATGAGGAACAAGTAAAATCAGCCAACCCTCCATTAAGAGGATTTTCGTAAAGATAATCTGCTTTTACTGCCGTTGCTGTGTTGCTGTTAAAATCAAGGATATATTCTCCGGTGGCGTAATTTATTGTTCCTGTACCATTCCCTATAAGGTTTCCGTTTTTATCGTCTGTGATAGTTTGCGCTGTTCCGTCTTTGAATACATAACCGAAACCCTGACCATTGGCGAGAGTTCCTGAATAATGTTTTTTGCCCGTAGATGTATCAGCCAAAGGTTCAGAAGAAATGTTTTTATAGTTGCTGTCTTTATCAACACAAGAGAAACGAATGCCTGTCGGGTCTTCCTTCATACCAACACAAATCATTCTTGATTTATCAATAATGATATTTCCTTTATAATTCTTAACAGCGTTGGTCAGGTTAATAATACTTGTCGGGTTAGTGGGATAAATTTTAAATAATCCGTCCTGTCCGCACATCCACACTTGACGACCTGCCGGAGTAAAAGAGTTGGCAAAATATAAAGGCTCATTAGGAAGTAAATCAGTTTTAATATCAATCCATAACTGAGTTGTATTATTAAGGTATTGAAGTTTAGTGCCTATCTTTCTGAATAAAATTTCTTCACCGTCAACCTTTGTTATTTCACCCATACCCAAAACACCGGTATTCCCGGATTCTTCCGCTCCTATAAGTCTTCGACCTCCTATTAATTCGATTCTATCAGGAAGGGTTAAAAAATTGACGGATTCGCTCGAAGCTCCGTCATCAATTAAAGTGTCTTCAACAAAATTAACAATTCCTTTTCCATAGGTGCTGACTTTGAACTCTAAAACATTCCTCATAAACTTTCGTTATAATTAATCAAAAGCCCTAAAAATCTTTTATAATTATCTTCAATTGTCTGGTAGGTGGCTAAATCTTGGTCTTTGCGTAAATAGTTAAGCTCCATTTTATAAGCAATCATAATACAAATTAAATCATCTTTAGGAGGGACGGTATCAGATTCTAAATCATCAGGCTTAAAAGTATAATCTACTATCAAGTCAGAAATATCACAATTAATTGGCACAATCATCTTATTGGCATAGTCTACCCAATAATCTTTTGAGGTATCAAAGCGATTATCGAAAGAAGCCTTTTTAAGTTCTGTACCATTGCACCAAACTTTAAGAACTTTATCTAAATCAGGGATAACACTTAAATCCAAACCGGGAAGGGTGTAAGTTTTTTTTAGAAATTTCCAATCTCGATCATTGAGAATTTCACGATATGCAATATTTCCTGAAAGCAAAGCATCATCATCGCTGTCGAATTCCTCACCCTCTAAGTCCATTTTAAAAATATCGTAACTGTTTTCAAATGTCATATTAGTTAAAAGGTTTTAAGCCTTTATTATATTCATCTTTAGTAATTTGACTCCATAATTCATACATGGACGGGTTTAAGACGGCTTCAATATCCCAACCGCCCCAAATACAAGCGTTAATTTCTTCATTGTTCGGGAGTCTTTTTAATCTGCGAGCCATATATAAAGCAGTCTTCATTTCATTGGCTAAATTCCTCTTTGCGTCTCTGTAATATCTATGATAAGAACGGGATTTATCCCAATTATTTCCGATAGGAAAACCATTAAATGAAGATGAAAAAAATGGGGCTGGGTCGATACAACCGTTATATCCATTTTCAGGATATTTTGTATTACCTCCTTCGATTGTTTCCTTTAAGCCGAAATGTAAGTGATCGCCCGTTGTATAGAGTCCAGTATTATCAGCGTGACCAATTAAATCTCCGACTTTAACTTCTTGGTTTTGGTTAACAGTCCAATCTAACAAGTGATAATAAAGTGTTTTAAAATTATTGTTTTTATCCCATATCTGGACTAAGTTTCCTCCCTGATTATCAGTACCGGAAGTTAAAATGACTCCATTATGAGCCGCATAAACAGGGCATCCGTGCCTTGCTCTGAAATCAATACCATTATGACCCTTCATACCTAAATCTTTATAAAAACCAGCATAGTTCACACCAAAAGGCTGAACCACGAAAACATCTTTTACTGGTAATCTTAATTTTATTTCCGACATATAGTATAAAATTCATTTAATAATAAAGAGATAAGGAAAACACCGAGAGATATTAAAGATGTGGCACCAAGACTAAAATCGTGATAAATAAGGGTAAAGAAAGTAATAAAAACCGCTATTAAAGCTGGTATCATATTATTTGATTAAAAAATTAACTCTGTCTTTTCTCTCTGCGGCTTTCCCTAAATTAAAGTTAGCTGTCGGAGCGAGCCAACCGCAAACTCTGGAATAACAAAGGCATTTAGTTCTCTTGGATTCTAATTCTTTGTTAGACATATAAAATGACTATTTTTTATTATCCGAAATACTGTCTTTTATCCAAGAGATATCTGTTTGTATTTGTGATAACTGTGTTTGAATAGCGATATAATCACTCGATATTTTATCAACTTTAGCAGAAAGCGCGCTATTCGCGATAAACAGCCAACCGATAGCAATTGTAATTATCCCTATAATTACCGAAAGAGAACCTATTGTTACATACTTGGATTCTTCTTGTGAATTGTCAGGAAATTCATTTTGGAATTTTATCATATTAGCGGTTTATGATAGCGTTAATAATTTGTGTTAAGAGTAGAATTATAAGGTTAAAAACTTGTCCGATTGCTGTAACTAATCCCAAAAAGATTGAGGGGTTAATCATTACAAACCAGATAAAGAAAATAGCAAGGATAAATTGTATAAAACAACTCCCCATACTATTTCTTACTTTGTAGCCAATTATAAATAGCCTGAAATACGCTATTAGCCTTTACGCTTGGGATTTGAGCCAATACCTCGGAAGTAAGCCAACCTGCGGTTATAAGTGCTGTGTAGGCTGCCACAATGGCACTCCAGTGAGTTTGTACAAACGAAATGATGATGGTTAATGTGTTCATATTTTTATAGTTAATAATCTCTACAAAGGGGGCGAAAACTCACCCCCTCTAAGAAACTACGCTTTAATCCATAATTCCATGAAGTTCTGCTTGGCATCATCAAATACCTTAGCACCGGCTAAGAAGTCCACAAAGTGGTTATCTACCGGTTGTTTAGGTTCTTGACGTACATCCAAATTAACTTCTCTTTGCATGATAGCATCGATCTGCTTTTTCTTACCGAAGTAAGCGCTTAATCTATTTTTTGACCAAGTATCAGCTGAGGTGAAAGTTTCAGCAACTACGACACGACCAGCACCGACACAAACCAAAGAGATTTTACCAGTTCCTGCTGTGGCAGTAGAACGTAAATCTTCACTTAATTTAATTCGGTTAGCATCGGATAATTCGATATAGGTCGTACCTGCACCGGAAGCCCCATTAATAGCGGCTACCAGGTTAGCTAATGAATCAGCGGCAGCAGCACCAATTAAGACATTGCCTGCGGTTGTACCGACAGAAGCAACAAACTTAAAGACTACGCCTCCAATAGTAACGGTGTCATTAGCAGTCGGGTTAGTGGCTAAACCTAAATCAGCGTAAAAAGTTAAGCTGTCCGATACATACATATCGGCATTTAACAAAGTACCGCTATAACCGTTCTTAAAGGTGCTACCTGCTAAATCAATATCCTTACCGATTAACAACTGTTGGATATTCGCTAAGGCGAAAGAATCCAACACATAACACAGATTACTTGATACATCGACTCTGTTAGAGCGTAATTTCGCCGGAGCAAGAGTGATAATCTTCGGAATATTGGTTGTGTTAAAATCAACCGGATTGCCATCGGTTCCGCCAATATCGCCATCATCAAAGGTATCATAAGCATCCTTTGATTTGGAAAGGAAGAACCCATCTAACCATTCATGAGCCTTGATAGCCATTTGCTTTCCCGCTTCCTCACCGGCTTTTAACGGGCCGTTTTGAAGCTTATCATTCTTGTGCATTGGAAAGCCCAAGTATTTTTCCTGGTCAACGGTTATTAATTCTTCGCTGTCCGAAATAGTATCAAGGGTTCTATCTTGATAACGATTTTCAGTCCGTACTCTCACTTTGCTTAAATCAAGCTTCCAGCGAGATACGGTCTTACCCATTTTAAGATTGCTTTCCAATCTAAAGTTGGTAACTTTGTCGGCTACTAAGGTTTTGTTGCGTATATCTTCATATTTTGCAACAAATGCCTTGTCGAAGCCGTTGTTTATACTATTATTCATAATTGTTAGCCTTGCTTATCCTGCCAATCAAAGTATTTAGCTCTCAATTTAGGATTATCTAAAACTTTTGCGTGTTGTTCCTCTGACATTTTTGAGAAGTCAATTACTTCATCGCCTTTAGAACCGCCCTGACTTCCATTTTCCGGGCTGTCATCTTTAGTAGGCTTTGAAGGAACTGGGAAATAATCACTTATGATTTGGTCTTCTGTCATATCAACAAAATCAGGACTCATAACCATACGTTTGTACTTCTCTTTGAAATCAGCCAAATGAGGATATTTCTTTAAGGTTTTTTCATTAAAAACTTTATCGAAATTTTTCTCATTCTGTTCCTTCTGCCTTTCGGCTAATAAAGGGGCAAGTTTCTTTTCTGCCTCTTTGGCAGTTTTTTTCTCAATAACAGATGCAAACTTTTTGACGTAATCTTTGTCGAGATTATACTCATCGGCAAGACTTTCAAGGTCTTTATTACTTAAATTAGACTTATCATCCGACAGTCGTTCAATTTCCTTCTTAAGATTCTTGACATCAGTTTTGAGATCAAGATACTTTTTCAAGGGAACTACCTCATCAGACTTAGGCTTTGGTCGATAGTCAGGCTCATCCTGCTTATCTTCCTTCACCTCTTTTTTTTCAACCTCTTTAGGTTCGGGAGTTTTTTCTTCCGGTTCTTGATTTATTTCCGAGTCCAAGTTCTCGTCTTTGGCTTCTGCCATATAATTTAGATTTGGGAGCTAAACACTCCGATTATTTTAGTTAAAGGGTATCAACCTCTAAAAGCTTAAAGCCCTCCGGCTGATATAACAATGCGTTATAATTTCGTTGTACTTAATTTTTCAGCATACATTTTTGCACTTTTCTTCGGGTCTTCACAACCTTCCTCTTCCTCATAGACTCGGACTGTCTCGCCTGTCTTGGAAACAACTGCGTATTTTCCGTCGGTAGTTTTCTTGACAAAGTAAGGTTGATTTGCTGAAACTTTTTCTTCTTCCATTTTTTCTTCTGAGTTAGGAGTCTCAGTTCTTGGTGCTCTTGGCATATTATTTTAGTTTATCCTCAAGATAGATTCTAATTTGATCTAACTCTCGGTCAACACTTAACTTATTAATTAAATCTCTTAATGCTTTTAATTCTGCGATGTATCTCGGCTCTTGAGTTGAAAACAGATTATCAAGGGCAAAGAAGAAATCACTTACTATCATCTTCTTTAATGACTTTCCCCCCTCGCAAGTCATAAGGTCTTTTACGTTTTCTAAATCCCTTGTACGTTCTTCGAGATTGTTTAAAGACACTTGGTCTTTTTTGTCGTCAACAAATTTTTCTTTTGCTTTAGACAGTAGGTTGAGAATTGACATAATTTGGTTTTATATTATTAGTAATTTGTGAAGCTTGGCTTATTGTTCCTCCCGGAGTATTGGCAACCGGAGCGTTGGGGTCTGGCTGTTCTTGCCCCAAATTAGGAGTTTGGAGTTGACCTTTTGCAGCCATTTCCATTTGGGCTTTTCGCAGGGTGTTTTGCATTACTACATCCTGAATAGACTCCATGTAAATCCTGAATCTTTGGTCTTGCTCTTCGGTTACTTCGTTATCAAAGTAGAAATCAATAATCTTTTGGGCGTAAGCAACGTTAGCTTTTCTATTCGGTTTCAAATCCTTTCCTAATAAAAGTTTCTGAATATCCTCACTGGCAATACTTCTCATCTCATCGTCTTCGTTGTTTTGGGCGAAAAGCTTTTTAATCTGCTCGTTATCAAATCCTGATACTTCGGCATCCATTTCCGCCAATGATTTAGGATTGATAGTCGGATTTTGAATTTGTCTAAGAA
The DNA here is from genome assembly GCA_002307295.1 of Ignavibacteriales bacterium UBA1304. Classification (GTDB taxonomy): domain Bacteria; phylum Bacteroidota; class Ignavibacteria; order Ignavibacteriales; family Ignavibacteriaceae; genus UBA1304. Next base: position 17,031 of record DBTY01000058.1, on the reverse strand, counting down.
CAAAATCAGCTTTTTGTTTATTCTTTATTGCATCCAATTTCTCTTGAGTGCTTCCGCCTGTAATCATTATATCATACTGCCCTAAATCTTCTTTAGTTAGCTTATCCCATTCTACGCCATTCTCACCAATCATCTTAACTGCCTTTGCTTCATCGAGCTTATCTATCAACCCATTAAGATAAAGCTGGGCATTGTGAATATCAGCCATAAAATAACTTTCCTCAAATAAACTCATGCGGTTGGCTGTTTCCTGTTGGTCGCCGTAATAAATGCCTACCTTCTGGTCTTCTGATACGCCTTGGGAGGCTGGGGTAACTCCTGAAACCTTAGAAGCAATATCCTCCAAAATATCATTCAAAGCTTTAGGATCGTAAATATCTGCTGTCTCGTGAATATATAGCCCTGCCTTTGGGTCTTTTCCTGTGGCAGTAGCAACAAGTCTATCTGGTTCGTATTCTAATAAAGCCGGATTAGTATAAACCTGCGGGTCATAAGACTTCATCGGCTTATTTTTGGCTTCGTTGTTATCAACTGCCTGATTAACTACGACATTTCTTGTTTGAAAAATCTCTCTGACAATATCCATCGGAGATTGACTCCAAAAATTGAAAAGGTCGGGATAATACGCCCAAGAGGAAAACGGCCATAAAGGCAAGTCGCTCTCTTTATCGATGCAGGTCATTTCCTCCCAAGGTTTCTTTTTAATTATTATTTTCTTATCTAAGGAACAAAGGATATACCAGCGTTTTCCGTTAATGGTGGTATACCACTCCAAAAGTTTAAATAAACCGTCTCTCTGGGCGTTGTAGTCGCTCCCATTGAGTCCTACGATAGCCAAGCGGTTCTGTTTTTCTTTGTATTGGTTGTCGGTTACGTCTGTATCGTTTTCGTTTGTAGTTTCGATTAATTCCTTAACTCTTACCTGGTCGTAAGTCTTGTTATTTTGCAAATCGTATTTGCTTTTAAAAATGTTATCCTGTCCTAAGTATCGGGCTAACTCGATGTCATAACCTCCGGCTAAAGGGTCAATTAAAAAATCGTAATGATCCATCGGGTCTCTGCGATGCTTGTAAGGCTTGGTGGCATAAATCTTAGTAATACAACGCCCGGAAGGTAAGGCTAATTTTTTACCAAGTAAATCTTTGTATCTCCAATTCTGTTTAGTCGGAGAGGTTTCAAGTTCAAACAACGCAGTAACTTTCCGGGCTTTTCTAATGTCAGCATCCTCAGTCGGACCAAATTTTACAGTTAAAGGCTCTTTAATCTTTGAAAGTAAAGCATCCTCAAAACCTTTCATTAAACGCAAATCAATATTACTCCTTTTCGAAAGAGTAACAGGTTTCCGTCCGTAAAGCATATCTTCATTAGCGTGCCAATCCTTAATCCTCGGTCTGCGATATTCTAAGGCGTTCAGATATTCCCGTTCAACCTGTAATACGATTTCTTCGTCTGTAAGTTTTATTGTGTCTAACTTTTCGTCTACAGTCATAGAGTTCTTATATATATACATTATAGCATACTCACTTTTCCGTTTAACAACCGATGGTTGGATAAAGCGGTTCATAAGGTTTTTGCTGGTAGTCAGTGTTGGATTCTACTGGTCTATTAATTGTCGCAAGAATATAACTGAGAGCATCAATTGCGTGGTTAGGTTGCTTGCCCCAAGTAGGTTTTTGTTCAATTCCTGAATCGCCTTTTACTTCTTCCCAACGTAAATTTTCAATCTCTTTAACAAGGAAATTAAAATTATTTCCCTCGGAATCTGTTTCCACCAGATTTTTAGAAATGAATATCTTAGGCTTTCCAGTTGCTAATTGTATCTGTCCTTGACCCTCCATTAGTCTTGCTCTCCATTCGTCCCAATTTTCTTTATTGGTACCAGGTTCTTTAACAACACCTTCAATACTAATTCCAGCATCGTTTAACTGTTTGATATCGCTTGCTTGTGCGCTGTCACCAATTCTTATCACTCTGCCTAAACCTTGTTCTTTAAGCTTAATCAACTTTTGAATATCTGGATTAGTTAAACCAGTTCTATAAAATCCGTCAAATATCCAGAAATTAAACTCTCTGTCTATCCTTATATAGAGACCGGCACAAGGTGCGGAAAAACCGAAATCAATTGCGAAATAAGTATCACCGGGTGGTAATTCAGTAATATCAACTAAATGTTTATCTCTTTCAAACCAACTACAAACAAGCCCAACCATTCTAACAAAATCGCCGTCTCTTCTAACTTTTAATGCACTTTCAGTCAAGCCTCTGCTCATAATTCCAATTTGTTCTTGAGTTAAAAAAGGGTTGTCTTTCCAACCTGCTTGGCTTACAAATATATCCGGGTTGTTAGTTTTCAAATAAATATCATTATAAACCCAAGTCAAACCTTTAATGGGAGTCATCGTAAGAATGATATAAAGCCTGATTCCGGCTTCTTGTCTTACAAAACCTTCATCGTAAATATCTTTTGGGGGTTCTTCATCAAACCAGAGCAAAGTCTTTCCCGCACCCTGTGCTTTTTCTCTCCCTTGTTCATAGCTTTTAAAGGTAACCTTAAAACCAGTATCAATTATTAATTCTTTTAAGATTCCTTTGCGTAACCAGATTTTATCTTTGATTCTATGTTCCGGAATATATCTTAAAAGCTTTTCTTGTGTGGTATCTTTCTGAGCATCATAGGACGGGCAAAAACTCCAAACATCACCACCCAAAATAAAAGGATGTTCTCCCAAAATAACTCTGGCAACTTCCTGCGCTCCCCATTCTGTCTTTCCTACGCGGTTACCCCAAAATAAGGCTCTGATAGGTTTATTAACGTTGCTCGCTTCGATCTGTTTGGGGTGCTGTTTAGCATACTTAAGCGGATTTAATCTGATTCGTCTTTCTTTTTCATCAAGAAGTTTTAGGACTTGGATTTTTGCTTCTCTTGTTGAGTTCATAATCTAATTGTTCATCAGTTAAATTCTCATATTCAGTAGAGCGATTTCCTTCCGGGTCAACCTTATCTATCTTTTTCTGAATTCTTTGTTTTAACTGATTATATTCTCTTATCGCTGCTACTTTGGATTTGAAGTCGGCATGTTGATTAATAACAAACAAAAGCTGTTTATCAACAAATGCATCATTTAATCCTTTTTCTTCTAACAGCTCATTAATCCTATTGAAAACCTTAGGATTACTCAATAACTCAGAAGCTCTTGAACAGGCTGTCTTATACCAGTTAGGCTTGCTGGTATCAGGATTATAAACTTCAATATATGACTGAACTCCATTGCCAAAAAATTCTTCATCACCGGAGTAAAGTTCACAAAATTTTTCTTGTTTAGGATTTAGTTTTAATTCTTTGTCCATATTCTAAAGCACAAATAGAGGGGTTTATTCCTCTCTGTGCGTTTTATTACTTAATGATATGTGTCTCGTTTGCATATCCGTATAATTATATTGTAGCATATCAGAAATTCCAAACATTTCCGCCAACTTGGATTTTATGAGAAATATATCCCTTCTCTTTTCTAAACGTTTTGTGATATTAAATACTTTATGTGTTGAGATGTGAAGACCAAAAGCTATTTCTTCGTAAGGACGATCAAAGATAAGCCGAAAAATAAATACACTTCTCTCTTGCTCTTTTAGGCTATATAGAAAATTTAGATAATCCATTGTTTCCATATTAAAAGTATAACACACCCCTATGGGGTGTCAAATAAAAAAGCCCCTTATAAATAAGGGGTTGGTGAATCGGGGTGAACTGATTTAACAAAAGAGTTTTTATGAAGCCTTAGAATTATGTTATCAGGTTCAGGGTGTACTACCAAAATATTAGTAAACCTTGATAACTGTTCGGCTTGTTTATCAGTCATTGTTTTTCCTATAAGAGAAACGGCAGGCATTCCTTTTTTAATGTACTCAAGCGTTTCCCAAATAGAAACTGTTAAAATAACTTCCTTGGAATCTATGCGGTGAATATTATAAAGTTCTCGCTTAAATCCTTTAGGGAAAAACCAACTATTATCTTTAGGATTAAACGCAACATAACCGGTATGGATAGAAAGCTCATCATAGATTTTGAAAGCTATCCGACCGGAAATAATTGAGTGCTGTTTTACAAAACCTATCTCATAATCCTTAGCCATTTCTTCACTAATCCCTTTGTCTTTTAAGATAGGGTGGTAATGAAGCTCTAAGTTTGGGAGTTCTCTATCCGATGGCTTTTGTTCTTTGAGGAACGTATCTTTAAGCTCTTGGGCTGCTTCTCTTAAATCAATATTTTTTCGATTAGCAATAAAATTGATAATTCCCCCCTTATCATTTTTATTACTAGGATTAAAATAAAGATTACGTTCAATTAAAACTATAAAAGTGTCTCCCTTTAATTCATTTTCTACTTGTATTTTAGATTCCTTTCCATCTATTTCAAGATATTTATAAGTAGTTGTATAAGGGATATTAAGCCAATCCAATACTGACTTAAAAGGTATTTTCTCACTTATTTCTTTGAAATTAAGAAATTGCATTTCTGACTCCTATGATTGTTAATGTTCTTACGAATATTATATCACAGGATAACAAAAAGACCAAGTTTCCTCGGTCTTAATGGTGTACGTCAAAAAACAACCTCTCGTTAGTCTGTCCTCAACGAACGAAAATAGTAACCAAACCGCTGGACATTCCCGTTTGAACTGAATCAGAGCATATAGCCCCACGGATTATAGACAATTCGTTTGTAAGTTCGATTCCCTTAAGCTCCTCGCCTAAAGGTTTTGACTATTTAATTATAGCATAATAGGGTCATTAGATAAAAAGAAATACTGCACCATATCATCAGGGGATAATGTATTATCTTTTATATCTTCCACTTCATCGGGAAGAGGGGGGACTTTTTTAGTTAACGGGGGAAACGTTTCTATCAGAGTATTCTCTTTACCTATTCTTAACCAAGCGTTAAATTTGTTAAGATTAAAAAGCTCTTTTTGCTGAACGCCAAACATTGGTGCGAACTTTTCCGCTTCATCTAATCCGCACCGGAAAACAACAAAAGTATTAGCGTTGCTTAAAATACTGCTTATCATTGAAGTATTTAATTGTAATAAATTCTGATGTGCCAATACAAATCCAACCTGTCTTCCTCTGCTTCTCGCTAACAGGTCGGCAAATAAAGGGCTTACTACTGTTTGAAATTCATCTACATAAACTAACAAAGGTTTAGTTTCACCTTCAAAGTATTCACAGTAAGAAAGAACTGAATAAACAATAAGATTGGTTAAGTAGATTCTACTATTACGGCTCATTCTCGAAGTATCAACCAATAAAGATTCGCCCCTTTTAATAATATCAGAAATATAAAGCTCGTTTTCTCCGTTCACAATAGCCGACATTTTCCCTTCGGATATTTCCAACAAACGGCTTGCGACTCTCTTACCGCTTTCTATTTTATCTTTATTTCTTGGATAACCATTTTTCTCGGTTGCGTCAAACTCTTCCCAGTAATGAATATACTTAGGGTCTTTTAATCCTGCTATGTGTTTTACTCTCGTTTCTTTGTAGAGAAGGAACTCAACTAAGTAGGTGAGATTCTTTTGCTCTTTGTTAAAACATCTTAAAGCCATACCGATTATTTCACGCATTAGAACTGTACTTTCGGGATTGCTCGCGGTCAACTGCACTAAGATATCAAGTATCTGAACAAACTCTGCTATAATATCATCAATGTCAAAACCGTCTTTATTAAGAGGGTTGATAATCATTGGCTTTTTAACAGAAACATATTTTATTTTAGACTTATCAGGAGCCAAAGAGTAAATTCTCTTGCTCGATTCTCCCTTCGGATCAATAAAAATAGTACTGACATTTTGTTTAATATCTGCTAAAACCATTCTTTCTAATAGGACAGATTTACCGGTTCCGGTTTTTCCTAAAATATAAGTGTGTTCAAAACGGTCTTCAATATTAGAAATTTCAGGTCTGCCATGATTAATGTTTAAGTGATACCCGAAATCAAGATTATACTTCTTCTTCATCAAATTTCTTCCCCGCATTTCTTTCATAATTTAATTTTTTATTCTTATTGTCTAACTCTTTATCTTCGGCTTCCGCCTTTTTTTTGGCTGTTTCCTGTTTCATTCCATTAACCATTTCATCGTTCATCGCTTTTTTAGAGTCGAAATCATCAACTGGATTAGAATTATTTTTTCCAAAAAGGCTCGACAATACAAAGGCTTGGGCAGTAGATATATTATTCATATCTAATCCTGTAGCAATAGTATTAAACACGGAAACAGTGCTTTGAATAACTAAATTTCTATCAGCGGCTCTTGCTTTAATATCTTCCGCCTCGGCTAATATTTTTCTAGCGTTAGCTTCTTTGATATTATTCTCGGCTCTTAAAGATTCATATTGGGCTATTCCACTATTAACCTCATTATCATTTATTTTTATAGCTTTATCCATATTTGATATTTCAACTTCGTGTAATTTTATAGCAATTTCAAATTTTCTATTTGCTTCCGCCTTATTATTCATAACAAGATTATAAATATATTCCTGATTAAAAATAGCGTCTGCCTTAAGTCTAGAATAAGAATTGGATAAAGCAATAAGACTTTCGATTTTAGATAAAATCTCCCCCTGGTATTCATTGTCAAGTCTTATATTTTCAATTCTCTTTCCTTTAGAGAAAATAAACAAAGGCTCTTGAGAATTTATAGATGAATGAAGTTTATTATAAAGACTAGCGATTGATTGCTCGTTTATGTCAAAACTTGATGAACTATCTCCGTATTTTACCATTTGGTTGCTACCTCCATTGTTGACTACTGTTGTTTCTGTTATAAAATTATCAGCTAAATAAGCAATCAATATTGACAAACCTAAGCCAACAATAACTCCGAAAAAACCACCGATATTATATCCGACTATTATAGACCCGCAGGATAAAACAAAAATAAATGCTTTAGAAATAAATTGATTCAAGATAACTCCTATTATCTATATTTAATCACCATTGTAACTAACTGGTTACTATTTGCTTTTATATTAACATAGCAATGATATTTTTCAGGTATAACAGCATTTCTACTACATTTATAACTTGTTCCATCACTATAAATAAGAAAGTAATCATAATCAGGAGATGAATAAGAAACATCAGCAGTTCTTCCTTCTTCGAAACCAATCCAACCTGTTGACTGTCCAGCTTTTAAATCGAATACCTTTGTAACTGAATTTCTAATAATCATTGGTTCAATTTGTGCTGGCTGACTGTCAACAGACCTGTTAACCGATTGGTTAATGGCTGGCTTATTGGAACTAATAAACACAAGGAAAATTACCCCAAATATAACACCGAACATTAATGTCGTCTTAGTAGAATTACTCATACTAACCTATCCACAAAATTAAAACCAACCCCAAAGTCTTTTTTTATTTTTCCCACAAACGTAACGGAAAACTTAAAATCTTTTATATCGGGTGGCTTGATTCCTAAATGATAACACTTGTCCAACCAGTAAGAATAAGCGAGTTTACTATTAGCGAGTGTTAAATAATTATTTTTTTTATTGTCTATGTATTCTAACCAATTGGGTTTGCTGGCTTCAATTTCTAAAAATTCTAACGTGTATGAATCCTTATTTAACCGGATAAGTAAGGCATCTGGAATTAAAAAAGGATTATTAATGTCACCAAAACTGGGGTAAAGTAAGATCTTAAAATTAGGAAGTTTAAGGGCTTGTATAAAAACTTCTGTATTATTAAGTTCGTTAATATCACCTTCGCCTTTTAGATTTTTAGGAAGCAAAGAAGTTTCAAAGCCTAACTGTTTTAATAATCGCAAAGACTTATTTGAGGACACAAATACATTATTGTGAGTGTTTTTTAGTAGGTCTAATTCTTCGTATTTTTTTAGCTTTTCAAGAGAGCAAATCTTCTGATACTTAGAGTCTATTGTTTTAAGAAGCGGTTGGGATATGTATTTTAGAAGCCTTATATGATATAGCATTTTCCAGAGGAGATTATAACTTCCCCCCGAATTTAAAGGCAGAATAGGTTGTAATTGCCTTTTTAATTCTTCTATATCAATCTCGCCCTTCATTAATATCAGAAAACAACCTGTAAGTGAACCTGTAACTTATTGAAAAAACCTGTAAGTAGCAACGAAAATCAGCAGGTCTTTACTTACAGGTTAGTTTTTATAACCCTATGTCTATATAGACTTAACGATCTACTTACAGGCTCACATATATTTGGCAGGAGAGTTTGACTGCCGACCGGACAACTTCCGAATTTCCTGTTCGGGGGTTGGCAGCGAGGTAGTTAAATTCTGGGGTCTGGCTTGGGAAATATGGGCGTTAGCTTCTTCTATCCTTCTTTACTAAGAAAACCAATAAACACAAATCATAATCTACACCACTTAACACGAAAAAACAAAAGTTCTAAATCACCAAACAACACTAAACCACACTAAACCAATCACACACAAAAAAATAAGAACAAAAAAGTGTCATCTAAAAAAATAAGTAAAAAAATAACTGTCAAAAGTTAAACAAGGCATATAAAGCAATCGCCTAAAAAACATAAAATTTCACCAAAACACAAAATAAAAAAACGGGCTTCGGTTTCCCTCCACCCGTTTATCTAAATCAATTAATCACATAATTTAACCCTACACTTATCCTGCTTAATTACTACATCTAATCTATCAAACTTCACTGAATAACTAATCTTATTCACTTTCACGACCTCGCCATTTCCGAAGGAATAATCAAATACCTTTGAGCCTATCTTAATCACGCTATCGTTAACCTCTCTCTGCGCCTGTCGTCTGCGCTCGGCATCTCCTTTGACGCTTACACTATTTCTTAATCTGTCAGCTCGTTCTCGCAAATCGTCAGCTTCATTTAATAAATTGTACTTCTTATCAATCTTATTACTAATCTTATCTCTAAATCTACTAAACGCACGCCCTCCGCTATTCTGTGTAATCGGTTGAGTCACAAAGCTCCAATCGCTTACATAAGGCTGAACTTGCCTGTCTAAAATATCAGCTTCTTTATCCCTGCTCTCGGCTTGCTTTAATAATCTATCCGCTTTACGGTCGGCTTTTGCCTGTCTGTAAGCTCTTAATTCATCAATCGTCATCGGTTTGAACGGGTCAAAATCAATTTCAATTTCTGACAACTCAAAACTATGTTGATTAACTAAATTAAATAATTTCTCGTTGTCTTTCTCTGAATAAGGAACTAACCAACCGTTAAATTCTTTATTCCAAAAACCGCCAAGACTTTTAATCTCTCGGCGGTATAAATATGTTTGTCCACTAATTAAAATAACTTTCATATAATTAGAAAATAATCTCATTAAAATCATCTTCGCTAAACTGCTTACCACATTCAGAACAAGATATTTCATCAATACCTCCGTCTGATTTTCCACAAACCAAATCACCGTCTTCATCGACTTCTGACCGGTAAGCATAGCTCTCCATAACATTAAAGTTTTTCGAACCGCACTCACAATTATTGATAGACATATAATTATTTATTTAATAATCTCACCGTAAAAATTTTCTTCAATTTCTACCTTCTGATAGAAATAGTTATCTAATGAAAACCTGTAAGTAAATTCGTGTCTTGTAAAACCCCAAGTACTGTTTAACGATATCTCAAAATCTCCGTCGTCCCAAAACGCAGCACGAACAACATAATTTCTACCTTTGCCAAATTTTCCCTCGGCTAACTTAATAAGCTTAGTTAAATAAGGCTCTAAACTTTTTTGAAATTTCATAAAATAATAATTATTTAATTATAACCACACCTCTATTGCCAAGCTCTTTGATAATCTGATATCTTTCAGATAGCATTTCTTGATAATGACCGTCATCTGGGGAATAATCTTTAAGCGAGCTATTGATTGAGTTTAGATGACTTTCTAAATCTCTAGTTGACCACTCAGCCAATTTAACCCCATAGATTGAATAATTTTTGTTATTCATATTTTTAATTCTTGTGATGAGTTAATTCTCACCTATGTCGCCAAGACAGCAAACGGGTTCCCTGGCAAGTCAAGGGTGGAGATTTTCGTAGCGACTAGCGAAGAAAATACTACCCTTTACTTGTTAGGGTGTTTGCTATAATTAAACAGACAAGTGAGAAGTTACTACTGCCCGTTAGGGCTTACCGACAGTAATGGGAGGCTCTCGGAGAGAGCTACATTAATAATAAATTTAATAATTAAAATAATTGTTGGTAAAATAGTAAAGAATCCGTAATTTTAAATGCCCATAAATATTGGGGTTAATATTTATTGTTGGAGAATAACGTGGCAACATCAGTAATTTCAGCATTCAACGAATTCCAAAAGGAAAAAGTAAATTTAGATTCAGAAACATCTAAAGACGCAAGAGCAAGTAAAGACTGGTTGATTGATCAAATACACAAGTTTCCAGAAAATGACCCAGACTTCCCGACCTTATACAACAATGTAGACATTCAATATGGTTCATTCGCTAGAAGAACAAAAATACGACCATTGGATGACATCGACTTGATGATTGGTATATCGGCAAGAGGTTCATCATACGATTCACTTAATTCAACACATGACGATATAGAAATATACGTTCCTAATAATATTACTAATTTATATAATTTATGCAATGACGACACATATTGTTTAAACTCTGTAAAAGTATTAAATAAATTTAAAAGTAGTATTAAAAATATTCCACAATACAGTAAATCTGCAATAAATGTAAATCAAGAAGCTGTAGTCCTAAATTTAACATCTTATGAATGGTCATTTGATATAGTTCCTTGTTTCTTTACTCAACCGGAGTCGGACAATAGAACATATTATTTAATGCCAAACGGTAAAGGGAAATGGAAAAAAACAGATCCAAGCATTGATAATGCAAGGGTATCAAAAATAAATCAAGAACACGATGGTAACGTTTTAAATGTTATCAGAATATTAAAATATTGGAATAAAAGACCGACTATGCCAACAGCTCCTTCTTATTTATTTGAAAATATTATATTAAGCTATTATGAAGGCAATACTACCAAAGCATCAGAATACGTTGATATGGAATTACCAAATTTATTATATCACATCCATAGTAAAATATTGTCTGCCGTTGACGATCCAAAGAACATACAAGGAAACATAAATAATTTACCGTACGAAACAAAAAAGAAAATATCTGATAGAGCATATTTAGATTATACAAAAGCGCTTGAAGCCAGAAAATTTGAAACCGATAATAAGAAAAAGGAGTCTATAAACAAATGGCGCGAAATATTTGGAGATGAGTTCCCGAAATATGAATGATATAAATATTAAACAGAATAAAAAAGAAAATTTAGAAAAACTTTATGCTCAAGCTAATCTTTACTCATCAGCTAAAAAATATAAAGGATTACAAATATTATTAAGTGTTATTCTATTAGCGATAATTAGTATATTAAAAATCTATTATAACCAACTAAATCTTGAAGCACTAACTTTTATTAAATTAGAGAAAATATCTCCTTATTTAAGTCTAATGAGTTTGTTTATAACATTTATAAATACATTCTGGTTAAAAGAAATTATCTCTAAAAAAGTTAAACAAGCGGCAATGATTCAGTATGATTTTGATTCCTCAGTTCTTTCAATTCCAATGAATCCTTTTTATAAAAATGATGTTGTTTCAAATGAAGAAATAAGAAGGCACTCTAAAAAAATAAAAAATAAAGAAGAATTTGATAACTGGTATTCAACTAAAATAGAATCAACAAATATAAGTCTTGGGAAAATGCTTTGTCTACGTTCAAATTTTAGCTGGGATGTCGGTTTGAGGACTAAATACAGAAATACTTTAGTAGCTCTTGGTCTGATTACTTCTATATTATTTTTAATTATAAACTTTATTAGTGGGATTACTTTTAGAGATGTTATATTAAATCTATTTATTCCTCTTATGCCTTTAATAATATTTATATTAAACGAAATTATTGATAATCATAAAAGTATAGTAAAAAAAGAAAAAGTTAAAATAATTCTTGATGATATAGGTCATAAATTAATAGAGTCTAAAATACCATTAGGAGAACTCGAATTTTTATCAAATAGTTGCCTTGAATTATTATATCAAAGCAGAAAAGATAATCCACTAATATTTGACCATATTTATCACTGCTATAGAACAAAAGACCAAGACGAAATGGATTATTCAATAGAAGCTTTTTTAAGTAAAATTAACATTACTATATAAGTTTCGCTTGCCCCTTAACCTCCATTTGATACCACCACATACACCGATTATCTGTATCTTGACGGCTCTTAATTACAACGCCGTATTGCTTTTGTATTTCCCGGATTCTTTCGCTTAATCTAACTAATCCGCCACCTGGCTTGATTATATTTACAAGCTCATAAGTTGAATGAGCTTTACCGTCCAATAAAATCGGATATAATATTTTAGTTTGACTTATTTTCATAGCGATTAATATATTTAGAGTTGTACTTAAGAATAAATTTTCTGATAGCCTCCGACATATTAGTCTTATTTCTCATAGTTGCTAGATCAAAATATTCTTTTACTTCTTCTGGCACTATGGATTGTACACGAACTAATTTATTAATTTTCAAATAATGGCTATTCTTTTTTACTTGGATTTTTTTAGACATATTAAATATTATAAATCTTTTTAAGAAACTCCCAACGCTTCAATTTAACAACCTTATAAATTGATATTCCACAAAACAGACATTGCTTATTATCATTTCCGCCAAAGAAATGGTCGCAAATTTTATTGGAACTTTTATGGCGATAACTAATAACTTGGTCTTCCGACTTTTTTGATGTATCGGGTTTTTGACCTCTCCATTTACCAGTCCGTTTTAACGTTCTGTTATATTGCGCCTGACATTTCGCAGACGACTTTTGTTTTTTGCTGTTTGGCATAATTATTTAAGTTTATCTAATAATATTAAACATTCTTCTTTAGTAAAATTTCCTATATGAGCGTCTGCCATTTCCATTAACTCTGAAAGATATTTATAAGCCTCCCAACGTTTCAAATATTTAGATTTCCAGAGTTTGTCAAAATTACTATGACATTTAATTCTTAGCTCTCTTAATTCCTTGTTAGCCATTGTTCCTAAAGGTCTTTCTGTATTCTGGTGGCAACCGACATAAGCATTGCAATCTTTACATAAATAGCACATATAAGAATTGCCGTAATTCTTTCCATAAATCTCCTTGTTCTCGCACCAAACGGCTTCTTTACCGCAATATGGGCAAATAACTTTATCATTGGAATGGTCAAATCCTTTTTCCATATTATTTATCTTTTAAGAACTCGACCAAAAGGTCAAAGTTTTGAATAATTTTATTTGTGATAAGTTGGTAAAAAGCTTCTGGGTCTGTCATATCGTTTTCTTCACACCAAATAAAAGCCCTTCCTCTTAATCTCTGGCTGGCTGACTTCTTTTTCTCGCCGATCATCTTTTCTTTATCCTTTATAAATTCAACTTGGGAAAGTTCACTAACTTTTACGGAATAGACTTTATTAAAACTTCCGTCTTGGTTGTTTTTTAGTCTGTAATCAAGGCAATCGGCGTTATTGATTTTAAGGTCTAATGTGGAGTTGGTTAGAAGTTCGCGCGGTACATTCACCATTCCTGATAGCTTAACTTTTAGCTCGTTTATTTTCTCTGACATATTTTCATTAATAATTTACTCTATAAGTAGCCCGAGGATTTCGGGCGGGCTACCTAAGAGGAAACTAAATATTAGCAAACATCACAACCGCTTCCATCTGATTCTTTGATGTCGTGTAACTGACTAATTAAATCATCAATTGAATTATTTGGAGTATAATCTTCTTGTACAGCTAGTCGAGTATCACGAATCTTTTCAGCCATTTTTGGATATTTCGCAATACATTCATCTTCTGCTTCTGCAAGATGACCCATGGCAATGTATTTGTGTAACGGATAACCTTTTACCGCTTCGGCAAGCAACACGAGGGCTTGGCCAAGGTGTTTTAACGAACAGTTTAAACAAAGCTTTCTTGTTTCTGACATATTTATATTATTTATCCAAGACTTAAAATTGCTTGGTTTGATAAAATTATTAAAAACGATTTACAAATATTTTGTTAAAAAGGAATATTCTCGATTTTGATTTCTTCTTCCTCCAATTCTTCTGAAATAGTAATATCTTCGCCCTCTTTCATTTCCCGTTCAGCAGGTTGGTTGTTTTCCGCTTTATCAGCAGGAGATAAAAACTCAACATCACTGGCAATAACTTCTGTCTTATATCTTTTAACGCCATCTTGACCAGTATAATCAGTAGTCTGTAATTTTCCTACTACGCTAATCTTTTTACCCTTAGAGCAATACTTAGCCAATAACTCGGCTATCTTGCCCCAAGCGGTGATATTATGAAACTCCGCTTTATTAACTTTATTACCATTTGAATCTTTGTAGCTTTCATTCGTAGCTAATCCAAATGAAGCCACCATTTTACCGCTTGCGGTATTTCTTAGTTCAACATCTTTTGTTAAATTTCCAATTAAAATGACTTTGTTCATAGTTTTATTATTTTAATAAATTAATTATAGTATCGTAATTAGCGGGCAATAGCTCAAAACCAGTTAAATTCATACAAATATCTTTATAATCGCTTGCCGTTTTAATTGCTGGGGCTTTCTTTAATAGAAGTTTAGCCACCATGTTTTTTTTGTTATTAACTAACATAACTGGGGCTGACTTGGCAACTGTCTTCGGAGTGGTTTTAACCGCCATATTACCGTCATCATCTTCCGCTTGTAAAAATAAAAGGGATTGAATAGCATAACGGCGGTAATAAGTTATGATACTTCCCATTTTTTGAGGGTCGTTATTTTCAGGAAGGGGTGTCATTTGATTAGATAAATCTTTTCCGCTTTCAATATCAATAAGTATTGTTCTTAATGCTGGCTTTTCATTTATCGGTGTTAATGATAAAGGTTGTATTAAGACTAATCCCAATTCGTTTAATATCGGTTTTATTTCTTCGATCAATTTATTAATATCGAAATACTTAGATTTGAAAAACGGGTTTGTACTATCTTTTGAAATTGCCCCAACTTTTTGTTGAAAGAGTAATAATTTATTCATACTATTTTAATTTATTAGCTAAGTAAAAATTAGTTTTATCAGAGTAACTTCTGGGTTTAAATTTTAATTTACTAAAATCGAAAACTGTTTTAATAATCCTTAATGCTTCGGATTTATCGTCATCCCATAATTTCTCCCCGGTATCAGTTTCCATTTTCTCTGCGTGTTTAATAATCGTGTATTGATAGTAAAGGTAGTTTAACTGTTTATCTGATAACAACTCTAAGATTTTTATACTTACTGGCGTTTCTAATACTTCGTAAAGCTGACCGGCAAGTTTTTTTAATTTTTCGTTCATATATTTAGAAATGAGATTTACAATTAGGAATATTATTTGAGGTATCTTGAGGATTACCAGTCAGAATAAATCCCCAAAAGTTTTTTATTAAGTCTGGTGTTTCACCTTTTA
This sequence comes from Ignavibacteriales bacterium UBA1304, assembly GCA_002307295.1. Taxonomy (GTDB): domain Bacteria; phylum Bacteroidota; class Ignavibacteria; order Ignavibacteriales; family Ignavibacteriaceae; genus UBA1304. The sequence continues at coordinate 1,481 of DBTY01000058.1, read as the reverse complement.
GGTCATTAGGTTCTAACACAATGCCTTTTTTACTATCGAAATATGCCATAAAATTATATGATTACTGATATTATACAAATTAAGATTATGAATAATATCATTAAAGTATTGTTCATATTGTTTTCCTTCTTCCAAAACTGATTTGAGTAAATCCACATATTTGTTAGATAAATTTATTAGACTATCTTATAAAGTATACCAAGGGGGAGAATAAACTATCTCGCTTTGCTTTCGCTGGGCTTATATTTATCTGCCCCCATTAGTAATGCGTATATACATATAATAGCACAACTAATAATAATGTCAACCCCCTATATACATTGGGGATTATGAGATTTGCACAACAATAAAAATGAAAAATAAAAAACCGATAAATTAATATCGGTTTATAAATCATCTTAAATAAACTTCTGTTTCGCAATACTCGCAATAGTCCGTTTTGTTTTCCAACTCGGTTTCAATTTCGGCGTTGCAAGTTTGGCAATGTTTTATAACAAAAGTGCTTTCTATTAAGCAGTCTTCATCGTTCATATTAAACCTCGTTCTACAAAGGATGTATATGTATCGGTAAATATCAGATGGTCAAATATTTTGATCCCGATTATTTTACCTGCTTCAACTAAAGTCTTTGTTAATTTAATATCCTCTTCGGAAGGTTCGGGGTTTCCTGACGGGTGGTTATGTGCGATTATAATTGAGGCACAGTTTGATATTATCGCCCCTCTAAACACCGCCCTGGGGTCTACAATGGAAGAATTGAGGCCTCCTGCGGAAGCTATCTCAAATCCTACAACTTTATTAAAAGTACTTAGCCAGACTACAAGAAAAACCTCTCTCGATTCTTCTTTTAATAATGGGTTAAACATTATAAAGAAGTCATCAGGACTTGAAATTTTCTTTTGTGGAATATTGGAATATTCAGGATACTTAATAGTAGTTTCCTTAAACTTCCACTCAAGGGTTTTGAATTTTATTGACTTATCAGGCATGGCTCCTCCTTTAATAAGAATTTCAAAATCTTTTCGGTTCTGGATAGAACTTTCATAACTGCGGATTGTGGCGTTAAGTCTAATTTCTTTGCGTAATACTCGATGTTCTTGTAATGGTTTCCTAAATGCTTTGATCCGTCTAAGCCGCAAATTTCGCATAAAGTATATGCTCCAAGTTCAGCTACTATTTCCTGTATGGGGTCTTGCTTTTTTTCTAAGCCGTTAATTTTGTCGTCTGCTAAATGTGTTAGCTCATGCGCAAAGACGCAAAATTCAGGACTGGCTAATGCTATCGTGCTTTTAGAACGTGAATAATAACCGTTAAAATCTTCATTACCTGGAACGGCTACAACATCGACTCCCAACTCTCTCGCTCTATCCATTAAAGGGAGTTCGGGAAGTTCTAATTTTTCGTGCGTAAGCTCGGCTCCGTCAGTATCCTCGAACTTAAAGACGGGAGCGGTCATAATGTAATGCTTAAGTTGAAAAAGG
>DBTY01000009.1 GCA_002307295.1 Ignavibacteriales bacterium UBA1304 | reverse complement strand
CTGTTTTATTTTGGACAGCTGTGAATCTGATCATTAAAATTATCAAAAAAAAGATAAAATCTTCAAAAGACAATGCTAAAGACAAAAATATATTTTATATTTTAGGCTATAATTTAAAAAAAGTATTAAACTCGGTAATTTATTAACAACAAATCAGGTAATATGCGTACAAACACTTTTATAGAAATCTGCCATGAAGTTCCGGATGAAGACCTAAAGAATATAATCGATTTTTCTTTCGGGAATAATAAAAAAGAATTATTGTCTTACTATAAGACGAATTTATCCAGCTTTTTCCCAGGTTTCAGAAGTATAGAAAAAGTCCCTGCGGCTCTTCAGTTAAGAAGAATCCGGATTGATTGCAAAGAAAATCATTTAATGGCGCGCGCCATTATCAAAGTATGGTATGAAAATCACTTGGAACTAAAAGACAAGGTTAAGAATTTCTTAACTGAACAAAAGTATGAAGTAAAAGAACCGGATTTTAACAATCTTGGCGTTGAATTAGATTTATTAAAAGAAGAGCATTTCTTTACCGAAGAAGGAAACTCATATGTGGGGACTGACGGAAAACCAATTGACGGATGCCCTAAATTTGACGCTACTCTGATGTCGGTTTTGCTTGGATTTTTCCCTGGTAAATTAGATGAATAATTAAAGAGGCTGACTCGAATGTTTTTAACAAATGAGGCAGCCTCTTGTTTATTTTAAGTTAAAATTAGACTTTTATATAATATGTCATACCTGCGGAAGCAGGTATCTAAAGCGCAACATTAGCTGGAGATTCCCGCTTTCGCGGGAATGACGATTGCTCCTTGTGTTATATATGCCGAACTGTTTAATATGTGGGGGTTAATTATCATATCTTAGCCACTTAACAACTTCCGACCACTTCGGCTTTTTGCCAGTCTGTAATATGCCAATTCTATAAATTTTACCGGATATGGCAAACATAGCGAACATTGTAGCTGCGTTTACAACAATAGACGTTAAAACTTCCCACAAAGGAACGGCAAAAAGAGTCATTCTGGCAGGCATTACTATTATTGAAGCAAACGGCAGCATAGAAGATATAGTCGAGATTTGGTTATCTGCCTTATCCTGCATTCCTATAGCAATAAAGAACGGGATTATTATAAGAACCATCACCGGGCCAATCCCGGATTGCGCATCCTGTTCGTTATCGAAAATTGCGCCTACCGCTCCAAACAAACCTAAAAAGGTGATTGAACCAATTGCAAAGTTAAGCATGAAGTATAAAATCTGAATCATATCAATTTGCATAACAAATTCAGGCGGCAGCATAAAAATTGACGTGGAAAGGAGGATGATTAGAGGCGAAATCCAGATAGCCATTTGGAAAAAACTGGTAATTGCCGCGCCGAGAATCTTTCCGGTCATAAGGTCTTTTGCGTTAATGGATGAAAGGAGTATTTCGACAATTCTGTTAGTTTTTTCCTGAATAACAGAACGCATCATCATTGTGCCCGCAAAAATCATACTCATGTAAAGCAGAAATGTAAACAGGAACGAAACAATTCTGTTTCCGTATCCCTCTTTTTCCACTTTATCTCCAGAAGTAACTCTGAACGCGTTGAAATCGACGCTTTCTTTTGCGTAAGCGATGTCTTTTTCAGAAAGCTGCTTCCCTTCAAAATATTGAGCTATAAGGACTTTATTAATAGGGCTTTTTAGCTTATTAAATACGGCGTTGTCATTTGGATTTTTAGAATAATATCCGATTTTTTTAGTAGCTTTTGCAGAATCTGAGATAAAGATTAAACCCGTTAGCTTTTCGGCCTCTAATTCTTTTTTGTGAGCTTTCAGATAATTTGCAAAATCGTTTTTGTTAATTGTTTCGCAGCTGATATTATAGCTTTTATTCTTAACAAAATTTTTCTGCTGTAATTCGGTTATAAGATTTGCAGTAAGATCGGACGACTCTGTAACAATTCTTATATTGGCAGATTTATCGCTGTTATAATTTATAAGAAAAGTTTGAAGACCAAGAACGCCGAACATTAAAACGGGGATAAGAAGCGTCATAATAATGAAATTTTTAGAAAAGAGTTTCTCTTTTAGCTCCCGTTTAATAATAGTTAAAGTTTTTTTATTAAACATTTAGCGCTCCGTTATTATTTTCAGTTTCATCATCGTTTCCGGCAAGTTCAATAAAAACATCATGAAGCGAGATATCATTCGCGTCAAATTTTTTAATTATAATATTATGCTCAATAAGGGTTTTAAGTAGAGCCTGGGCTTTGGAAGGATCGGTAATTTTAATACCGGAATAATTCCCAAAGTCGTCGACTTTTTCCACAAACGGATCATTTTTAAGAAAAGAGATATCGCCATCGTGAACGAGCGAGATGTTTTTCTGTCCATAGTTGGATTTTATTTCCTTAAGCGAGCCGCTCAAGATAATTTTACCCTGATGAATCATTGCGATATGGTCGCACAATTTTTCCGCAAAATCCATTAAGTGGGTAGAAAAAATAATTACTTTGCCGGCTCGTTTAAGGCTAAGAATTATTTCCTTTAGAATATTAGTATTAATTGGATCTAATCCGGAGAAAGGCTCGTCTAAAATAATAAATTCCGGGTCGTGCAGAACAGTGGCAATAAACTGAACTTTTTGCTGGTTGCCTTTAGAAAGTTCTTCAACCTTTGTGTTGCGTCTGTTTGCAAGCTGGAATTTTTCCAGATATTCCATAGCTTTATTCTTAATGTCTTTATCGGCTTTGCCTTTAAGTTCGGCAAAAAACAAAAGCGTATCCCATACGGTCATTTTTTTATAAAGGCCTCTTTCTTCGGGGAGATAACCAACTTTATCTTTAAAATCCGGTCCAATTTCAGAACCCCTCAAAGTAACAGAGCCGCTATCGGGAAGATAGATATTCATCATCATTCTTATTGTAGTGGTTTTCCCGGCTCCATTTCTGCCGATCAGGCCAAAGATTGAACCTTCCGGAACAGAAAACGAAATATCGTCAACAGCTTTTAGCGCTCCAAATGCCTTGCATAAATTACGGACTTCCAATGCGTGCATTAATTATATTCCTTTATTAATTTGGTTGAATACAATTTACAACATAAATTAAAAAATAATTCTAAAAAAACCGTTTATCAATTAATAGTTCCGCTGAACCAAATTGCGGTTATACAGGACTCCGGAAAAATACTGCCGATATGTTTGGAACATTTAATGCCTTGTGTAACAAAAATAAAAGTGATATTTATTAGTGTATAATAATTATTTTTATGCGTAAACCGCTGTTTAGGATAAAAATAAGGCTAACGGATAAAACGCAGAATTCAAATAAGCTTAACAGGCTATCAGAGTTTGGAAATAAATTTCAGTCGTAACGAATAAAATATTAGTCGCTCACAAAAAAATAAAAGGAATAACTGATGAGAAAAAGAATTTTTTCAATTCTTACTGCTTTAACAATTTTATTATCCGGGTTATGGTTTACGTCCTGCGACAGTTCGGTAGATCCTGATCCGAAGTATACAACAGGGAGCATATATGTAACCACAACGCCTCCGGGAGCCCGTATATGGGTTGACGGCGTTGATAAAGGCAAAGTTTCTCCAGATAGCGTAGCAGGTCTTATTTCTGGCACGCACAATATGAATCTTGCGCTTGCGCACTACGCGCCTGTTTATTTTAGTTCCGTATCAATAGCCGTAGGGACGGTAACAAAAATAGATACTATTCTTACGCGTAAAGCCACATTATCCGATTCTCTTACGCAAACATTATACGGAACCTACGGAACGGTCGATTCTCTTCAATCGAACGGTTTAGACTTATATAGCGGCGATACTGTCAGTATAAATGGCGCAAATAAAAATAAAGCGGATTTATTTTTCTTCTCGGATACCAACGGCGTATTTAAACTTGTAAGTGCAGACCAGAGCGGCACGGGGATAACAAACGCTACGCATTTTTACAAACCCAAAACACTTTCTACAAATCTTGCAGACAGCGTTTCTTCGCCATATTTCACGACTACCGATTGGGTTAGTTCAATACCGATTGATACGTCCACTTATTATTTTGTATATAATGCCGCCGGATATTATTCCAAGCTGTTAATTGTCAGCCAGGCCGGCACAAATAAGGCGGGAGATCCCGCAGCTATAAAAATTATCTGGATCTGTAATTCAGTTGTTGGGGACGTTACTTTTATAAAATAGATTTAGAATAGTTTAAGAAGTTTTAATAAAAAAGCCGTCCCGTTAATTTGGGGCGGCTTTTTTAGTTTCTCAAATCTAATTTTATTTTTTCTTTTTAATTTCTTTTGCAGAAGTATAGCTTTTAATATCATAATTAATTCGGGTTCCGGGCATTTTAATTCTGCGTAAAGGTATTCCGGCTTTTCTAAAAAAATCTTCGGCCATAGAATCGTGATAATCGGAAAAAATAACTACTTCTTTTATGCCGGCCGCAATAAGAGCTTTGGAGCAGTTAGTGCAAGGGAGGTTGGTAACGTAAGCCGTAGCGTTTTGCGTGCTTGTTCCGTGCGAAGAGCATTGTAAAATAGCGTTCATCTCAGCGTGAATAGTTCTTATACAATGGTTGTCTACAACAAGGCATCCAATGTCGTCGCAGTGTTCGTCTCCGGGTATAGAGCCGTTATATCCGGTTGATAAAATTTGTTTATCCCTAACTAAAACGCAACCGCAGTGCATTCTGGGGCAAGTAGACCTTTCTGAAACAAGCATAGCAAGTTTCAGAAAATAATCGTCCCAGGTTGGTCTCTTCTTTTTTCTTTGTGCCATCAAAAGCGCCTTTTATGTTAACGTCCAATTTAAGAAATTTTTGTTTTTAGATAAATAATATTTTAAGTTTTAACTTAAGTAAAAAAATAAACTTATGAGAGGCTATCATGGATAGACGGGAATTTATAAAAAAAGGAATCGGCGCGACTGTTTTAGCCGGTTCAACGCTTGGCATGCTTGGCAGTTATGAAAAAATATTTGCGGCTTCAGGTTATTTCCCTTCGCCATATTACGATCTTGTTGCGGTTAAAGGCGGAGAGCCGGATGTAATGTTTAACAAAGGGATTGAGTCTTTTGGCGGAATGAAAAAATTCGTTAAAAAAGGACAGACTGTAGTAATTAAACCAAATATTGGCTGGGATACTACGCCGGAACGCGCTGGTAATACAAACCCTCTTTTAGTTAGCCAGATAATAAAACATTGTTTTGCCGCAGGCGCTAAAGAAGTTTATGTGTTCGACCATGCCTGCGATAACTGGATAAAAAGTTATAAAAACAGCGGAATTGAAAGAGCAGTAAAAGATGCGGGCGGAAAAATTGTATCCGGCGACAGCGAAAAATATTATCACGAAGTTAATATACCCGGCGGTAAAAAACTTAAAACTGCAAAAGTGCATGAATTAATTCTATCGTCTAATGTTTTTATTAACGTGCCTATCCTAAAACATCACAGCTCTTCTAAACTTACTGTGTCTATGAAAAATAATATGGGGATTGTTTGGGATAGAGGAGAATGGCATAAAAACGACCTTCACCAGTGTATAGCCGATTTTGCAACTTACCGCAAACCTGATCTTAATATAGTAGACGCTTATTACGTCCTTACAAAAAACGGCCCTAAAGGAGTATCGGAAAACGACGTTGTGAAAATGAAGTCTTTAATTATCTCAAAAGATATTGTAGCGGCCGACGCGGCTGCGGCAAAGCTGTTTGGCGTTAACCCGGATACTATCAATTATATTAAAATTGCGGCTGATATGAAGGTCGGAAGAAAAGATTTAGAAAAACTTTCAATTAACAGGATAAAAATATAAACCGATGAATCTTTCAGCGCTGAAAAAAATCCGTATCGTAATTTCTCTTTCGTTCTTTGCGGCGATTAGCTTAATATTCCTGGATTTTAGGAATTTAATTCCGACGAAGTATATTAGTTCAGTTTTGTTTTTGCAATTTGTTCCGTCTACGTTGAAGTTTTTTGTTACATTCAGCGCTGCAGCATTGGGTTTTGTAATTATTTTGTTTTTAACTGTTTTGTTCGGCCGGGTATACTGTTCTGCAATATGCCCGCTTGGAACTTTACAGGATTTTATAATTTTTATTTCGCGCAAATTAAGGATCAAAAAATTCTTCCGCTTTACAAAAGAACTTAAAATTCTCCGCTTTTCAATACTTGCAGTCGCTGTTTTATTTATACCATTGGGCGGGATGTTTATAGTCACTCTTCTTGATCCATACAGCAATTTTGGCAGAATATTGACCGATCTGGTTAAACCGGGAGTTGTCGCCGGGAACAATCTGCTTTCTTCGGCGTTCGAGCATTTTGAAAACTACTCGCTTTATCCAATGGAACAAACTGGCATGAGCGTTCCGACACTTGTTGTTCCAATTATTGTTTTAGCTGTTGTTATTGGGCTGTCAATAAAAAAAGGAAGACTGTATTGCAATTCTATTTGTCCGGTCGGCGCTTTATTAGGGCTTGTTTCAAAATATTCAATATTCAAAATAGTAATTGACGACAACAACTGCAGCGGATGCGGTAAATGCGAATTGGCCTGTAAAGCAAGTTGTATAAACAAAAAGACGCATGAAGTTGATTTCAGCAGATGCGTAGGATGTATGGATTGTCTTGCTACATGTCCGTCAGAAGGGGTAAAATATGAATACGCTTACAAAAAGACAAAAAAGGCTGAAAAACCGGAAACAGATTTTAATAAAAGAGATTTCCTAGTATCAACTTCGGTATATATGTTAGGGTTTGCGGGGCTATTAAGCGGTAGGAATAAAGCTCTTAGCGGAAATACAGCTCAGCCAATTACTGGTAAAAGAACTCCTGTTTCGCCTCCCGGCTCAAAAAGCATTAGCCATTTTACTGCAAATTGTACAGCCTGTCATTTATGCGTAAGCGAATGCCCGACTAAAGTATTGCAGCCTGCGTATCTTGAGTATGGTTTATTGGGAATAATACAGCCGCATATGGAAGCGAAAAATGCGTTTTGTAATTATGAATGTAATATATGCGGTAATGTATGCCCAAGCGGAGCAATTTTACCGTTAACGCTGGAAGAAAAAAAGAAGACGCAGATAGGCGTGGCTAAATTCAATCAGAATACCTGCATAGTGTTTACGGAAAGCACAGATTGCGGAGCCTGCTCTGAACATTGCCCAACAAAAGCTGTAAATATGGTTCCGTATAATGGGTTATTTGCTCCAAAAGTAACCGAAGAACTTTGTATAGGCTGCGGCGCCTGCGAATTTGCATGCCCTACAGATCCCAATAAATCAATAATTGTAGAAGGGAATGCAATTCATAAAACAGCCAAAAAGAATATTCAGAAGAAATCAGTTGAAGCGAAGCAGCAGAAAAGCTCAACTCCGCAGGAAGATTTCCCATTTTAAGAGCAGGGGGAGATAAATATCGGCGTATTGGCTAATATTAGACAGAATAAACTTCAATTATGGCTTCGGGAATTCTAACAGGTCTTCCTGAAGTTAGAGATATCAAAGTATAAACTATGTATCCCTCGGCTGAAATTTTATTAGAAGATTTTAGCAAAACCCAAAAATTCACTTTACACTGCGCGCCGGAAATAGAATCAATCTGGGTTCTGACTATAATCTTGTCGGTTACTTTTAAAGCGCGTTTGAAATCGATATGAGAAGTACTGATAACTAAGTTGTAATTCAAATCAGCAAACTGATCCATGGGCATTTTGTAGTTTTCCGTCATCTGAATATATCTTGCCGCAAGCACATAGTCTAAATATTTAGTATTATGGACGTGGTTATTCATATCAATATCATCCGGGCGGATCGGGATTTCAGTATCAAACTGAGAAAACATTTTTATCTCCAGTAAGTATGCGCTCACAAAAATAATTTATATTCTAACATAGTTATTTCAGCAAGGACAATCAAGTATTTCCAAAAACTCGAGCTTCTTTGGTATGATAGTTGTTCCCATTCAATTGTAAACTAAACAAATGGAGACAAAGGTGAAAAAATACTCAATCGGGTTAATAGCTATTATATTCACAATTTTAGTCGGATGCTCAAAAAGCAGCGATAATACTGTAACCCCTACAAATACTCAGGGAACAATAAGCGGAATCATTACGGATGCCAGTACAAATCAGCCGATAACCGGCATAACTGTAACAAATTCGCAATCAAGCCAATCGGCAGTAACAGATGCAAAAGGGGCTTATTCATTCAGCGTCGCAGTTGGAACGTATACAGTTAGCATTGCCGATGCAGGTTATAAAGCCGCTACGCTTTCAGTAACTGTGACGGCAGGGAACACAAGTGCAGGGAACTTATCAATTACGCCGTTTTTCTGGAAAAAACCTAAAACAAATGGCAACGCTACTTATGCAATCCGAACGACTGCAAATCCAACAATTGATGGAACTGCATTGCAGGCAGGAGATTTGGTTGGAGCGTTTTATGATTCTACCGGAACTGGAATTTTGGGATGCGCAGGTTATAGTTCCTGGACTGTTTCGTCAAATATAGCGGTTACAGTTTGGGGCGACGATAATACGACTACAGAAAAAGAAGGTTTTGCAAGCGGAGACGCAATTCAATGGAAAATCAAAAGAAGCAGCGACGGAAAAGTATTTAACGCAACCGCTACTTATGAAAGCGGAACTGGCGCATATTCTGCAAACGGAACAATTATCTTGTCTTCCTTGAAGGCTGTTAGCAAGTAATCTGGTTCATAATGGTTGTGAAAAACGGACAAATGGCTAATATCGCACAGAAAAAGCAGAAATGTTTAGTCTGATTATTTTAACAAAGTAGTTAGTAAAACGGTATAATAGTTGGTCATATTATTAAAAGAAAAATAATTGAATTTGAACAAAATGAATAAAATTAAATATCTGGCTTTAGGCCTGATAATAGCGGCAAGTCTGTTAATCAGCAGTTGTAAAAAAGCGGATAGCGTGGTAGACCCAATTGTAGTTCCTTCAACAAATGGAACTGTAAGCGGCAGAATAACTTCAGTAACCACAAGTAACCCGATAATTCAGGCATTAGTTACTACTAATCCTGCAACGGCCTCTGTGTCTACTGATATTTACGGTTATTATTCAATTGACAACGTAAAACCTGGCGCATATACTGTATATGCTTCAAAAAACGGATATGATTCGTCCTCTACAAAAATTACTGTAGCGGCCGATCTTGTTGCGACTGCAATTATACAATTGAAAACAACTTCAACAGGGATACTAAAAGGCACGGTAGTCAGCGCGGCAACCGGTTCTACAATTTCGTATGCAAATATTACAACAAACCCTTACATGGGCGCAATTAAAACAGACGCGTACGGGACTTATTCCATTACAAATGTAAAAACCGGAAGTATTTCCATAACCGCCGAAAAATTCGGTTATACGTCAAAGACTAACACAATTGTGGTTGTGGCTGATAGCACCAAGACTGTCGATTTTGTTTTGCAGCCTGTGTATGGCACTTTAACCGGCACTGTTACGGACTCAACAAAGAATCCAATTGCAGGCGCAAATATTACTACAACTCCTGTTACAAGTTCAGTACTGACTGATACAAGCGGAAAGTATGTGATAAGCAACATATCGCCAGCTGCCAGCTTTACAATTACTGCAAAAAAAGGCGGTTGGAAAACTACAACGGTTATTGTTGGTATAACGGCCGGTCTGAATACTATCGGCGATATTATAATGTCTAAATAAGGGAAACTTATTAAGCTGTGGTCAAATATAAATTTAAATATTTACGTAAGTCTTTGTTTATAATTTCTTTTGTTGTGTTATTGGCTGGGACTGTTTATTCTCAGGATACGAGTAAAGCAAGCTACAAAACAGGAGAAGAGTTTTATAAAAAAAAGGATTATGCTAAAGCTTTAGACGTATTTCTTAAGATAACAAAAGAATCTCCCGATTCGGCAGACGCTTTTTATTGGCTTGGGAATACAAATCTTAGAATGGGCGATTATGAAGAAGGTATAGCTAATTTATATATAGCTTCAATTCTAAGTCCTAAATACCATAATTATAAAAATAGAATCAGCTATAATGAAATACCCATCTCGATGGCCCGGCTAAACTATGATGGAGACGAATTAGTTGGTAAAATTTCAAATGGAATAAGAATTTCAGGAGTTGGATTTCAGGAAAGAGCGTCGGAAAAAATTATAAACGAAACCACATATCCAATTTGGTCTGAAGGCGCGGACGTAACCGGATTTGGAGTAGAACTAAGCGCTTTTTATAGTCCTGTTTTGTTAAATATAGATTATCTTATTGGCGAAATGGATTTGGCAAATGTGAAAAGAAGATTTGCTCTCCCTCCGTTATTGCCTCAGGCTGACGCTAGTTCTTATGATACAAAAGTTAAAATGACGTCGTTAAATTTTAGCCTTATGTATACGCCTGTAGTTTTGTTGTGGGGGACGGTCTATCCGTCAATTGGCGGGTGTTATGTTATGAGCGCTTATAAACACAATAATAATACTAAAAATTACAGCTCAGTGGGCGCAGCGGCAGAAATTATGATTAAATACTGGAACATTTTTGTAAAAGGCGGCTTGAAAAAAGGAATTGATAATAAAACATTCGATAATCAATTATCCTTTCAGTTCGGTTTTAAGATTAGCATGTTTAACTAAAGTTTTAAATAGCAGCATTGGTAAAGAGGTTTTTCTATGAAATGGTATAGTGTTTTTTTATTCTTTTTATTTTTCCCGGCTTTTATATTCCCGTTGAATAGTCCCTCTGTGAAAATAGATACGACTCCTGGATGGACGTATACCATAACAAATACAAATGCCAGTATAGCAATACCTTATAATATTTCAGTAAAAATTGGTTCCGATACTACATTGGAAGCCGGCGATTATATTGGCGTTTTCTATGACTCAACTGGAACTGGAGTTCTTGCCTGTGCAGGTTATGCAATCTGGGTTGGCGGCGCTAATAGCGTAAATTTAGCCGCCTGGGGAGATGATCAGGATACTAAGACTATTAAAGAAGGTTTTGCCGGGGGCGAACAGTATAAATGGAAAATCTGGAAAAGAAAGACGGGGCAGTTTTATGATGTTTATGCTACAGTGGCTACAGGTTTTACTTATTATGGCGATGGCGGTTTAAGCGTTTTAAGCGCTTTAGTTACTCAGGGGACAACAGTTCTTCCTCCATGGACTTATACAAAAACTGCAAACTCGCATATAATAGGAGTTCCGCTTAACGTTAGTCCTACTATTAGCGGGGTTGCTATTCAAAGCGGAGATTATATAGGCGTATTTTACGACTCAACCGGATCTGGCGGTTACGCCTGCGGCGGTTATCAAATGTGGAACGGCATATCTGTTATTGCCGTGATTGCTTATGGCGACGATGATGCAACTGCTACTAAAGAAGGATTTTCGACAAAAGAAGTTTTTAAATGGAAAATCTGGAGCCATTCCGATGGGAAACAATATTATGCCGCTGCAACTTATGATAAAACGCAGCCAAACGACAGCCTTTTTGCTATAAATGGAGTGAGCGTTCTTACGTCGCTAAAGGCTCCAATTACTATTACTGATACTACGGATACTACAATCGTTGTTCCTAAAGACTCGGTTATCGTATTGAACTGCGATGTGGCTTTTGGAACAGGAGATATAACTAAGAGCGTTAATTACAGAATGATAGGTTTGCCATGCGATGGAACTTTAGACGCTAAAACTATTACGCTGGATAAAACAATTTTTTACGGAAGAACTCCAAATATAGACTGGACTGCTTTTTATGACGACGGCTCCGGCGGAGACTACATTCCTTATACTGACGCGACAAAGGATAAGTTTATTTTTAAGCCGGGCAAAGCCTTTTGGGTTATAAGCAAGTATGATATGTTATTAAGCCAGGTTAACGCAAAAGCAGTTCAAGCTGATAAAAACGGAATTTATAAAATAGGCCTGAATAAAGAATGGACTATGATTTCGAATCCATTTGCCCAAAATGTAGACTGGAACGCCTTGGTTGCGCTCAATTCAAATATTACAGATCCAATTTGGGATTTTAATGAGCAGGGGGAATATGTAGTTCCAAGCGGTTTTGTGTCATATAGAGGATACTATTTTTACAACAGAAAAGGGCTTGATTCATTAAAGATACCTATCCCTTCAAAAGTAGTTAATAAACAAAAAGTAAAAAACACTTTAAATACAGTTCTGCTTAACGACCCGATAAAAATTTATTTACAAAACGGCGCAAACGCAATTTCGCCTGTATATATAAGTTTTGTTGCAGGCGCAGACGATAATCTGGATGATTTTGACCAGTTTTCGCCTCCTTCAAATTTTGAAAGCTCTAAAGTTTACTTCTATAACGAGGCTTTAAATTCTTCCTATAAAAATCTGTATATAGACGCCAGACCAGGGATTGAAAACGGTCAGGCGTATGACTTGCGGGTAAAACATAATATTTCGAACTCAGTGCAGCTTAAGTTTGAAGGGTTAGGCAAGTATACTTCAGCCGGAAACGAAATATATCTGATAAATAAACGCAGTTTGAAGCTATACAACCTTAAAGAAAGTTCGGTTGTTACTTTAGCGGCGTCCAGCTCCCAGAAAGCCGATGAATTTATAATAGCAATTGGAAGCCAGGAGTATTTTAAAGAAGTTCAGGCAAATATAGTTCCTGATGCTTTTGTTCTGAACCAAAACTATCCGAATCCATTTAATCCGTCAACTACAATAAGCTGGCAGCTTGCCGCCGATAGTAAAGTGACGGTAAAAATAATAGATATTCTTGGAAGAGAAAAGGTAGTTTTGTTAAACGAAACGCAGACAGTTGGAGCTCACTCGGTTCAGGTGTCTCTTGATAAAAATAGCCTGTCAAGCGGCGTATATTTTTATTCGATAACGGCAAAAACACTTGACGGCTCAAAAGATTTTCATTCAGTAAAAAAAATGATTTTACTTAAATAAATTTTCTTACCTTCCTATGTTCCTATATTAAGCAGCAATGGCTGGGTTTTGTATAAAAAGCCCAGCCAATAATTTACCTGCAAAACTCTCAACTTATTTCGTATAAAAACCTCGCTACTAAATCTTCTAAATAGAATTAAACCTCAAACCGCAACTGGGATACATTTGAATGCCTCAAGCGCTCAAAACATTTTAACCAGATGTAGAATAATAACCACACATCAAAAAAAGTCAGCCGTTTTTATACGCTAATAACGTTCAAAAATGGCAAAAATGCATATTTAGGAAATGGCATATCTATTGAATGGTAATTATTAAAAATAAACAAAGAAAACAAAAAAAATGGCTGAAAACGAGATAGCACCAAAACCGGAAAAAAAAGCGGGTCTCAATTTAAAAGTCCTGCTAATTGGTCTGCCTGCTTTTATAATACAATTAGTTGCGGTTTATTTTATAACCGCCAACGTTTTGTTAAACAAGTATCAGGATACCGTAAAAAAAGCTGAGCAGATAATTGAGAACGCAGAGAAAGCAAAAAAAGACGGCGGAGCAAGCGAAAGCGAGCAAGGCGGCGAAGGAAAAGAATTAGGCAAATTCCTTTACTCTGTAGACGAAGTTATTATTAATCCTAACGGAACTGACGGAAAGAGACTTTTGCTAACTTCGGTTGGGTTTGATATTAACAGCGACGCCGGGCAAAAAGAGCTTAAAGAAAAGGAAATACTTGTAAAAGATATAGTTATTTCGGTTTTATCAAGCAAAAATATTACTCAGCTAAACGACGTAGCATATAAAGATACTCTGAAGATAGAGATTAAAAATAAGATGAAGGAAAAAATTCCTTCTGTAAAAGTTAATGAAGTTTATTTTAGCAAATATATAATTCAGTAAAAAATGTCTGAAGTATTATCACAACAAGAGATTGATCAGCTTCTTAATAACATGAAGAGCGGCGAGCAGACCGATGTGTCTATTCAAAAGGAGATACTTCCTTTTGATTTTCGCCTTCCGAACAGAATATCGAAAAATCAGTTAAGAACGATCAGAAATATACATGAAAACTTTGCGGAAAGTTTGAGCGCATTTTTGCTTTCAAAACTCCAGACTATAGTAAATATAAGCGTTATTTCGGTGGATCAGATATACTACTCTGAATATGTTTTGTCGGTTTCAAATCCTGCTTGTCTTTTTACTTTTGAAATACAGAATACAGATATAAAAGGAATATTAGAGTTCAGTACCGACTTTGCATTGACTCTGGTAGACAGGCTTCTTGGCGGTAATGGAACCGGATCAAAACAGACAAAAAATATTACCGCAATTGAACAAAAAGTTTTGACCGTGGTTGTAGAAAAAATAATGTCCGACCTCAAGAAGAACTGGATGATAATTGACGTGCTTGAGTTTGCGATAGACAGATTTGAACCGGATATAGATTTCGCGCAGATTACATCGCAGAGTGAAAGCGTTTTACTTATTTCATTTGAGGTGTTAGTTGCAAACCAGCCGTTCCTGATGAACATCTGTTTTGCCACATACGCCTTTGATACGATTCTTTCAAAGTTATCTTCTCAGAACCTTTCGACTATACGGCCTGTAAAGTATGACGGAACAACGGCTCTTGATATTATCTCAAGCCATCTGACCGAAACATATTTGCCGGTTATTGTAGATTTTGGACAGGCTACAATTACAGTAGACGAGCTTGTTAATCTTCAAAAAGGAGATATAATAAAACTCGATACCCGGGTTGGCGACGAGCATGAAGTGCGAATTCAGAATAAGACCGTATTTATGGGCAGGCCTGGAATGGTAAATAAACATATGGCAGTAAAAATTACAAGAAAAGCAGAATAAATTTAAATCCTTTGGGTAACAAAATGGCAGAAGAAAACAATATCCCACCGCAGGATCAAAACAGCGAATATAAAGACGATTTCGGTATCCCCGAACAAATAACCGGAGGCGTAGTTGAATTTGCAGAGTTTGACGACTCAAAAAATCATTCGGCTATGCTGCAAAACGATAAGCTCGATTTTCTTAAAGACCTTCAGCTTACCGTTTATATTGAACTTGGCCGCACTCAGATGCAGATAAAAGATATTCTTGAGCTTGAAAGAGGATATGTGATTGAGTTAGACAAATTAGCAAGCGAGCCTGTAAACATTTATATAAACAACAAAAAAATAGCCGACGGCGAAGTTGTTGTTATTGACAAACATTTTGGTATAAGAATTACAAATCTTGTGGATACCAGCACTCGTTTAAAAGGATTATACTAATGGGCTTTTTTGATATTATAAAGGCGATTATTCCGCTGGTAATTATGATTGGACTGCTGTACGGAGTTCTGTATTTAGTTAAAAAATACACAATGCCGTTTAGCGGTAAAAAACTAAAAGCGGCTAAAATTAATATTTTAAGCACCCAGGCTATTATGCCTAAGAAATATCTTTCTATCGTTCAGGTTCAGGGCAAAGTATTATTGTTAGGCGTAAGCGATCACTCGGTGAATTTAATAAAAGAGCTTGACGCAATTGAACTGAACGAAGAAGACGAAAGTCAGCCGATAATTATTAAGAATAATTTTGCCGACATTTTAAAAAAGAATCTTGGTATACGATGAAGAAATTTTTTTTTGCAATAGTATTATTTTCTCTGTTATTCCTTTTGTTTCCAGAGAAAGTATGCGCGCAAAGCGGCAGTACGCCTATAGTACTACCTAAAATTGGGATAGACGTAGGCGCTTCGCAAAATCCTAAAGACGTGGCGGTTACGCTTCAGATATTGCTGCTTATGACTGTTCTTTCTTTGGCTCCGGCAATAATGATAATGACCACGTCATATTTAAGAATAATAATTGTGTTCTCATTCCTAAAAAGCGCCCTTGGCACTCAGCAGATGCCTCCTTCGCAGTTGTTAGCGGGGCTGGCCTTATTTATTACTTTTTTTATAATGGCTCCCACATGGAGTCAGGTAAACGACATAGCTCTTAAACCAATGATGGATGGCAAAATGTCGATGGAAGAAGCTTACACAAAAGGAATAGAGCCGATAAGAACGTTTATGTTCAGACAGGTAAGAGATCAGGATTTAGAGCTGTTTATCAGCCTGGCTAATCAGAAAAAACCGGAGAAAAGAACAGATTTATCGACTTTGATTTTAGTTCCGGCGTTTGCATTAAGCGAACTTAGAGCCGGTTTTATAATAGGCTTTTTCATTTTTATCCCCTTCATTATGATAGACATGATTGTCTCAAGTATTTTGATGTCGATGGGAATGATGATGCTCCCTCCAATGCTTATATCCCTCCCATTTAAAATATTGCTGTTTGTGCTTGTAGACGGATGGAATTTAATTACGGCCTCATTAGTAAGGAGTTTTTCATAAATGACAGAAGAATTAATAATTGAAGTTTTAACAGAAGCGTTTTATACGACCTTCTTAATTTTACTTCCGGTTTTAGGAGTATCGTTAATAGTGGGAATATTTATTTCCATATTTCAGGCGGCTACTTCTATTCAGGAAGCCACGCTGACATTTGTTCCCAAAATACTTGTAACAGCCGTAACGCTGTTATTCCTTTTGCCATGGATGATGCAGAAAATGACTGCCATAACTATAAAGCTCTTTGGAATGTTTAACTCGGTCGTCCGGTAATGAACATTTTAATAAATAACTTTTTACTTGTTCTTTTTATTGCTGTTAGAATAACTTCTGCATTTGTAGCGTCGCCATTTTTTGGTCATACCGCTATCCCTTCGCAGGTAAAAGTGTTATTGGCTCTGGTTATTTCGTACATGACTTTTTTAACTCTGCCAAGCAGAGAGCTGAATATTGAAATTAGTTTATGGATGATTTCATTCATCTGCATAAAAGAAGCGTTTGTCGGCCTGATAATTGGTTATTCGCTAAATATAGTTTTTTACGGCATTTCTTTTGCTGGTTCTATTATGGGTATAGAGATGGGACTAAGTATGGCGGAAATATTTAATCCGGCAACAAGTGTTAGCAGCAATGTTATTTCGGATATGATGTATTTCATAGCTTTGATAATATTCCTTATGATAGACGGAGACCATTATCTTATAAGAGGGGTTATTTATTCGTTTAGGGTTATTCCTATAGGAATATTTACGTTTCACGAAAGTCTTTACAGCCTGCTGATTAAATATGCAGGCTCAGTGTTTATTATAGCGGTAAAAATAGCGTCGCCGCTTATGGTTACGTTTTTTCTGATTAACATTGCGTCTGGAATTATTACAAGGCTGATACCTCAGATGCAGGTGTTTTTTGTTACGCAGCCGCTAATACTTGGTTTAGGATTTTTAATGATAATTTCAGCGCTTCCAATTTACGTTTACGTTATTAAAAATCTTTTAATGAATTATGAAGATCAATTATATCAAATAATAAGAGCGATGAATACTTAGTATGGCAGAATCAGAAGGCCAGGAAAAAACCGAATCCCCTACCGGGAAAAAGCTTGAAGATAGCCGAAAGAAAGGGCAGGTTGCAAAAAGCGTTGAAGTAAACTCTTTTGCAATTTTAACTTTTGGAATGCTGATCATCTACCTGTGCCATAAAACAATTGGAGCAAACATTGCGCAGCTGGCCATTAAAATATTTAGTTCTCTCGATGTTCTTAAATTAGATAAAGATTCCGTTCAGAGGTACATGCAGGAAGGCATTTTCTTTTATTTTAGCACTTTGTGGCCTGTTTTTGGAGGAATAATTCTAATTGGTCTGGTGGCTACAATTGCGCAGGTAGGATTTAAGTTTTCATCACAGGCGCTCACTCCTAATTTTTCAAAATTTAATCCCGTTAAAGGGCTTAAAAATCTGTTCTTTACGTCAAGATCGTTTGTTGAAGTTGCAAAATCAATTACGAAATTATCAATTATAGCTACGTTTACATATTTTATTATTAAACAGTTTATGCACAGCTCTACTATGCTGGTGGAATTTTCAATTTCGGAAATAGTTGGGTTTATGATTGATGCGACTTATTCTTTAGTGTGGAAAGTGGCTATGATGTTTGGTTTAATGGCGTTTGCCGATTTTGGGTTTCAGAAATATAAATTCAAAAACGACATGATGATGACCAAACAGGAAGTAAAAGAAGAGAACAGACAATCTGAAGGCAATCCGCAGATTAAAGCGAAAATTAGAAGCATGCAAATTGCGGCGGCAAGAAAAAGAATGATGCAGGACGTTCCCAAAGCGGATGTTGTTATTACAAACCCAACGCATCTTGCTATTGCGCTAAAATATGAAATGAACGTAGACTCGGCCCCTAAAGTATTAGCAAAGGGCGCCGACGAAGTGGCTAAAAGAATAAGAGAGATTGCAACAGAACATGGCATACCATTGCATGAAGACAGAGAGTTGGCAAGAGCGATATTTAAAGTGTGCGAAGTAGGCGATTCTATTCCGGCAGATTTGTTTAAGGCGGTAGCTCAGGTTCTGGCTTATATTTTCCAGTTAAAAAACGAAAAAAAGAAGAAATTAATTGTCTAATGGCGTTATGAAAAGGATTGGTAATAATGCAGATATATTTTTAGCGGCAGGCCTTATTTTAGTGCTTGGGCTGATGATTTTGCCTTTGCCTCCTGTTATCCTCGATTTTTTGTTAGCTCTTAATATTTCGTTATCTGTGCTGATCTTAATTGTCTCTTTATACGTACAGTCTCCGTTAGAAATTTCTGTTTTTCCGGGCCTTCTGTTAATCTTGACTTTATTCCGGCTTGGGCTGAATATAGTATCTACAAAACTAATTTTATTAGACGGCTATGCCGGAAAGGTAATAGAGTCTTTTGGGCAATTTGTAGTCGGCGGAAACTATGTAGTCGGTTTTTTGGTGTTTATCATTCTGGTTATTATTCAGTTTGTAGTAATTGTAAAAGGTTCCGGAAGAATTTCGGAAGTTGCAGCCCGTTTTACTTTGGACGCAATGCCGGGCAAGCAAATGGCTATAGACGCAGACCTTAATACCGGGTTGATTAACGAAGCTGAAGCCCGGTTAAGACGATCTGTAATTAGCCGAGAAGCTGAGTTTTATGGAGCTATGGACGGCGCAAGCAAGTTTGTAAAAGGGGACGCTATTGCCGGTTTGATAATAAACGGAATTAATATTTTGGCCGGGTTTATTATTGGAATAGCTCAAAGAGGGATGGAATTTAAAGACGCCTTATCTACTTATACAATATTAACAATTGGCGACGGCCTTGTATCGCAGATTCCGGCTTTGCTTATAGCTACGGCCTCAGGTTTGGTAGTAACTAAAAGCGCAGCGGGCACTTCGATGGACTCGATGATAAGAAAACAATTGTTTTCTAATCCAAGAGTTTTAGGCACAGTTTCCGGAGCAGTATTTGCGTTTAGTCTGCTTCCAGGCATGCCGACAATTCCTTTTATGTTCCTTAGCGTATCTTTGGGGGCAAGTTCCTATTTCATTAAAAAACAGACCAAAGCCGCCCAGGTTGAGGCCTCTAAACCTGCCGAAACGCCTGAAGAGCCGGTAGAAGAAAAAGTAGAACAATATTTGCAGGTAGATCCTATAGAAATTGAAATTGGCTATGGACTTATTACCTTAGTGGACGAAAGCCAAGGGGGCAATCTGTTTCAAAAAATATCTTCTACCAGAAAATTTATAGCTCTTGAGTATGGTTTGCTTGTCCCTCCGGTAAGAGTCAGAGATAATCTGCAGCTCAACCCGAATGAGTATATAATAAAAATTAAAGGGAACATGGTCGCTCACGGAGAAATTTATACGGATAGGTTCCTTGCTATGAACCCGGGGAATATAGAAGAAAGTCTTTCCGGAATTTCTACGACCGATCCGGCGTTTGGTTTGCAAAGCTATTGGATTAACAGGCAGGAAAAAGATAAAGGAGAACTGCTTGGTTACACCGTAGTCGACGGCATTTCGGTGCTTTCAACCCATTTGCAGGAAACGCTGAAAAAGAATTTTGACAAAATACTTACAAGACAGGCAGTTAAACAATTGCTGGAAAACCTGAAAAAAGAGTATTCGGCTGTTATTGAAGATATTAATCCTGAAGTTTTGCAGTTAGGCACAATACAAAAAGTTTTACAAAGCTTGTTGAAGGAATTAATACCGATAAAAGATCTTGTACAGATACTTGAGGCGCTTGTCGATTATTCGAAGGTAACAAAAAATATCGACGTATTAACCGAATATGTAAGACATTCATTAGGCGATACAATTGCTAATTTATACAAAGACACAAATGGAATAATTCACGCTCTTGCCCTTGGTACAGTTGTTGAAGGATATATAGTTAAATCATTGCAGAGCCAGAAGGACGCGACTCAAACTTTGGGATTAACGCCAACAATGTTAAGAGAATTAAATAATTCGATTGAAGACTGCGTGAATAAATTTCATGCTTTGGGCTATACTCCAATAATAATTACTTCGGCTACAATTAGACCATATTTTTATAGATTAATTAATTCAAGTTTCCCTGAAGTTGTCATCCTTTCTTATACGGAATTGCCTTCGCAAGTGGAAATTGAATTTGTAGGAAAAGTTGAGGTGGAAAGTGCAAATTAAAAAATATTTAGCCCCAACGCTTAAAGAAGCGTCGGAAAAAATGAAGGAAGAACTGGGCGATGAAGCTGTAGTGCTATCAACCAGAATTGTAGAAGGAGTAGCCAAATTTGGCGAAAATAAAGTTTTTGAACTCACTGCCGGAATTGAAGAAGATTTCGATAAATCGGCCGCTGAAAAAGCAGTCCCCGAAGAGCAGGCAGCCCAAGAAAAAAGGCCAGATTTTGCCGAGGAATTAAAAAAGCTAACAGAAAAAATTTATGCTGCAAAAGCAAAAAGCGCCGAGGAGCCGGAAGGAATAAAAATACGTAAATCGGAAACCTTAGTCGCAAAACCTAAAATGGCAAAAAGCTTTGGCGGGAAATATGTGGCAACCGAAGGGCGTTTTGATAAGGAAATTAAAGAAGTCATTGAAACATTATTTTTAAGAGAAGTTCAGAAAAAAATAATAATGACTATTGTAGATCAGTTGAAAAAGTATGACGGCTTTGCTCAGACTGAAAGCATAGATAGTTACGTGTTATCAAGCATGGCTTCTATGATTCCTACCGGAAGTTTTGAAATACCTAAGAGCGATAAAACCAAAGTTATAGCTTTAGTTGGACCTACAGGCGTAGGCAAAACAACTTGTATTGCTAAGCTTGCTATTATTTCAAAAATACTACATAATTTAGACGTCGGGCTTATTTCGGTAGATACTTACAGACTAGGCGCAATTGACCAGCTCAGGATTTTTTCGGAAGTGAGCAATATTGATTTATTGGTTGCATACGAGCCGGAAGAAACTGCAAAGCTGCTGAATACTTTTAAGAAAAAAGACGTCGTTTTTATTGATACTGCCGGCAGAAGCCAGAATAACTTGGATTCGCTAAAAAAGACCAAGGTTTATTTAGACGCCGCTAAAGTTGACGAGACTTTCCTTGTTATGAATACAACCTCGGCTACTAAAACATTGCTTGACGTGATGGAGAAGTTTAAAGTCCTGGATTATAAATCTCTTATTTTTACAAAAGTAGACGAAGCGGCTTCGTACGGAAATATTTTAAATGCAGTGAATACAAACAAATATCCGGTGAAGTTTTTAACGAATGGACAGACAATACCTGATGATATAATTGCGGCAGACCCGGACATGATTGCAAAATTAGTATATACCGGAAAACTAAATAAATGATCGGTCAGGCGCAAAGAGTATCGGAGCTTGAAAGGCTTAAGGGGAAAAGGAGCTTTACAACTTCAGGCAAAATTATAACCTTTACTTCGGGCAAGGGGGGCACGGGTAAAACCTTTGCGGCTTTAAATACGGCCTATTCGCTTGCGCAAATGGGCGCGCGAACTCTGTTAATTGATTTTGATACAAACTTATCAAACATTAATATTTTTCTGAATTATCATCCCAAAACAACTGTGTCCGATTTTTTGCAAAAAAAACAATTATTTGAAGAAATAATAATAAAGCGGGACGTTAATTTTGATATTGTATTTGGCGATTCCGGCAAAGCTGAATATCCTGAAATGAATGAAAAATTAGTAGACGAACTTATGCGCGGAATAGAAAAAGTCGAACAAAATTATGATTTCATAATAATCGATACGGCTTCCGGCGCAAACGTAGGGATAATATCGCTGCTTTGCAGAAGCGAAATCAATATAATAATAACAACCCCTGAACCAACGGCCGTAATGGACGCTTATGTTATTATAAAACTGCTGAAAGTGAACGGATATAATAAAGAAAAATATGTAGTGTTTAACAAATGCTTATCAGAAGAAGCGGGAGCTCTTGCATATAATAATCTGACAAACGCGTCTACGCACTTTTTAGGGGAAAGCATCGATTTATTAGGAACCATTTCTTACGATCAGGAAGTAATGCACTCTATAATTACGCAGGAACTGATCTGTAAAACAAATCCATATTCCGAAACAGTCAGACAACTGCAAAACCTTTCAGAAAAAATTCTAAAATTCAAACAATTGGTCAATATTAACCAGGCTCTTGCCGGATAACCAAAAGATACCCCCTAAAATCCTCAAAATCTCAAACAAATAACCTTCGTACTTAAAATGATATTCTGGTATAGTCTTTGCCTGTTTAAAACAAAAAAGTAAACAGGAAAATGAACAAAATAGTATTAAGAATAGGTTTATTGATTTTTTTCCTCTCGGTAATATTTTTTTCGCAGAGAGGATTACAAGTATGGGAAGTGCTTTTAAAATCATTTGTTGTTTTTGTGATAGTAACAATAATGGTAGGCGTATTTGCAATCGCTTTTATGCGGGCGATCAAAAAGAATGAAGATGAAAAAAAAGCTGAAGAAATGAACGAAGAACAAAACGAAGAGATCAAAAATTTTCCCGAAGAAATAAGCAGGAAGTAAAAAATGAATAACTCAACATTATGGGCCGATTTTAAAAAAGAGCCGACCGAGGCGCTAAAAAAACAGATTGTGATAAACTATATCAATCTAGTCCATTATGTAATTCACAATTCCAAGTTTGTCAGTTTCGATATAATTGACGATCGGGATTTTTTCCAGTTTGGTATTGAAGGACTCAGCGAAGCAATTGATCGTTTTGATCCCGAATATGGAACGAAGTTTGAAACTTATGCAATACAGCGCATAAGAGGCAAAATTCTTGACGAATTGAGAAAAATCCAGATTAAACCCAGAGCTAATGTGAATGATAAAGAAAACCAGGTGCATTACTCAAATGTTTCTCTTACTAGTTCTTATGATAATGAAGAAGGGTACATGCTTTACGAAGTAATCCCAAGCGATAGCGAGAACCCTGAACAAAGTTATGAAAAAAGCGAAGTGAAGGAAACTCTTATAAACGCCATAAAAGCATTGGAGGAAAGAGACAGACTAATAATTACTTTATACTATTATGAAAATTTGAGCTACAAAGAAATTGCGCAAGTATTGAATATAACGGTTTCACGAGTATCGCAGGTGCATACAAAAATATTAGAGTTATTAAAGCAAAAAATGAATATATTACATGAATGAGAACCAGGTAAATATCCAGACGAAGAAGGAATTCAATAAGAATCTTCTTCTTAACGTACACAACCTGCCGGCAATTCCGGTCGTTATTCTTGAAGTGTCTAAGCTCTTAGATAATCCAAAAGTAAGCGCGGCGGAGCTTGGGAAAATAATCAATAAAGACCAGGGGCTTGTAACAAAAGTATTGACCGTAGCAAATTCTCCTCTTTACGGACTGCCAAGAAGAGTCTCGACAATTGAATTTGCGATTGTTATATTAGGGTTTGAACATATCCGGAATATCCTTATTGCCATTTCCATGATCGAAGCGTTCCGCGGAAAAAACAATAAGAATTGGGACAGAAAAGCTTATTGGGCTCATTCGATTGTAGTAGCTACTGCGGCAAAACGAATGGCCGAAGACTTAGGGTATCATAAATCGGGAGAAGCTTTTACCGCCGGACTATTGCATGATTTGGGAATTTCTGTTATTCAAAGATATTTTACTAACGATTTCAATCAAATTTGCAAAATGGTAGAAGAAGAACAAATTTCATATTCCCAGGCAGAAGGGTTTATTCTTGGGATGACTCATCAGGAGGTTGGAAAACTTCTTGCTGAAAAATGGAATCTCCCTTCTTCTCTTTCAGATTGTTTAATTTATCATCACGAACCTTCAAACGCAGAATTAAGCAAGCCTCTTGCAGCAATAGTGCATCTGGCAGATTACATGACGCAGAAATTACAAATAGGCTCCTTCGCCTGGGACGATAATTATCAGTTGGATCAGAATATTATTCAGATATTAAATCTTGGAGACGAGGCGTATCTCGAAAAATTTATTGCAAGCTATGAAGCTCTTTTTACAGCAAACTTAGAATCCATTAACATTTTTTAAGAAATAAAATGACAAACTTAACACCAGAACAGCAGAAGAAGAAAGAAAAAACCGAAATGGTATTAAATAACATTTACAATCTTCCATTAATACCAAAGATAATTGTTGAAGTAACTAAAATACTTTCAACAGAAAATGTAAAGAACCCGGATCTTGTAAAAGTTATTTCCAAAGATCAGGGCTTGGTTACAAAGATTCTATCGATTGCCAATTCGCCGTTATATGGAATACCGCGCAAAGTGACTACAATAGATTTTGCGCTTCTAATTCTTGGCGTTAATGAAATCAGGAATATTGTATCGGCGCTTTCTATCATTGAGTCTTTCAAAAATAAAACGGATAAGTATCTCGATCAGAAAGAATTTTGGCTTCATTCGTTTGTGGTCGGTTCGGCGGCTAAACGCCTTACTGAAGATTTTGGAGACAAAAACAGCGGCGAAGCTTTTATTGCCGGGCTTTTGCACGACGTTGGCATATCTGTAATCCACAGATATTTCCATACAAATTTTATTTCTATTATCGAAATGGTTAAAGATCAGGGTAAGAGTTATTACGAAGCTGAAATGGAAGTGCTTGGATTAACCCATGAACAAATTGGCTATATGCTTTTGGAAAAATGGAATTTCCCAATTTCTCTTTGCGACGCAGTCTTGCATCATCATTCGCCTAAGGAATCAACTAATGGAACTAATCTTGTAGCAGTAGTGCATCTTGCAGATTATATGACGCAAAAATTAGGAGTCGGAAATTTTGAATGGGATAAAGGTTTGCAGGTAGAAAAAGAATCTGCCGAGATGCTTGGCTTTAAAGAAGAAAACGAGCTGGATGAATTTATAGTTAAATATGAAGAATTATTTACGCAACAGTCAGAATACTTAAGGATTTAATTTGCGCCTAATTAAAAATAATACGCTGGATTATGAACCTTTTCACAGGTCGCTCCAATATTATGCAAGCGCTGAAGAACACTTGCAGGGGCTTCGTCTGTTAAAACTTCAAAATGAAAAGTTCAAATCTAATCTGCTTGAAAAGTATTCGTATATGTTTCAGACTATGGCGTCGTTTGAGCATCAAATTGCTCAGGTTGAAGATTTCAAGACTATGAACAAATTCTTATTTAGCTCTTTGAAGCGCGTGCTGCCATTGAAATCTGTTAATATTTTTGTGTTAGACGAGCAGGAGTTGAATCTGACTCCTATGGAGGACGATTGTTTTGAGTTTATTACTGCATTTGTAAATAATTCCTATAAAGAAGGAATATTGGACTGGATATTTGAAACCGGGAAGCCGACGCTTTTAGCGCCTCCCGATAGTCACAGATCAACAGGTTCTAAACTTAATTATCTGCTTTTACCTCTTATTGAAGAAACTGATAAAAAAGGCGTTATTGCAATTTTAACTTCCCTTGGCAGTATAGCCAGAGAAGACTTAGACGTTCAGGTTGCGGGTCTGATGGCTGGAATGGCTCTTTCTAAAATTGATTCGTTACATTCTAAAGAAAAACTAAAATCGGCGTTGAACGAACTTCAAACGTACCAGGCTAAGCTTGCAAATGATTTTAAATTATCTGCGATTGGCGAATTGACCGATGGGATTGTCGGCGATATTGTGGATCCGCTTCAGGTTATTTTGAGCTTTATTGATTTATCTGGAATTGGAAACGCAGAAAAAGCGACTGAAGACTTAATAAGAACGCAGGTTCAGAAAATTGAAAAAGTTATTTCCAGGTTAGTAAAATTTGCGAACATAGATTCTGATAATATTAAAATTGAACCTTGTTATTTGAATAACATTATTACCGACTATATAAATCTTGTTAAATCGTTTTTGGAAAGTATAAATATTGAATGTATTCTTGATCTAGAAAAAGATATTCCGCCTGTTCTAAGTCATCCAAACTACTTATATCAATTGCTGACTAATGTTTTCAGCATGATAAAAGCGTTTAGCAAAAATGGCGGAGGAATTCTGATTCAGACAAAATTTGTAGACGAAAACATAATTGTTAAAATTGTTACAACTTCTTATTTGGAAAACCTTTTAGATAATAACGATCCTAATAAAGTTAAAACTCAGGATCTGAATCTGAATATTATTAACGACCTGATGAAAAAGCATGAGGGAGAGTTTAAATCCATTGCAGACCCTCAGAAAGGTTCTACTCTTATGTTGAGGTTTCCTTTAAAAAGGAGAATTAGAAAATGAAAAAAATAATACTTTATCTGATTATAGGAATATCATTTGTTTCTTTTGCCCAAACTAACGGGTCGTCAGAAAAAAAAGAAAAAGTAAATATTAAAAATATAGTTAAGACCGAAGCTTCTATTGCGCGCGAAAAAGAGATGAGAGAAAATAAACAAAATGCGGTTATTACTAAAACTACGGATTTAAATTCTGAAGATAATTATACTTTATCTACAAACGTAATAGTCTTTATTGCCGCTTCGCTGTTTATAATTTTATTTTTTCTTTGGAGAGGACAGCTCCCACAAGGAAGGGGTTTAAGCTCCGATCTTAAGAAAAATATTAATCTGTTACGGCAGGAAAAACTTGTAGTAGAAAAAACCGGAAGAAAAAAAGCTAAAAGAATCAGACTAATAGCCGATTCTGCTAAAAACAGCACAAAAGAAATTGCATTGTCGCCAAGAGCAAAAGAGATGGGAGTATCGGAAGGGGAGGTTTTATTAGCGGCAAGAATAAAATCTTATGAAATGGCAAAAGTATGCTCAACCAAATATTGAACATATCGGACGTAAATCTATTTAATACTGTCAAAACAAATGCCGATGCGTCGGCGCTTCCGGCTAACAACACGGTTGTAAGCATTTCGGTTTTAGATAAAATTGGACCAGAATACAAGCTACTTGTTAATGGAAAAGTTTTTAGCTCTGTATTGCCTGTTAACGTTCAGACAGGCGAAGTTTTGCTTGGATTAATAAAGAACAACAATCCAATGACCATTAGTCTTATAAATCTTTTGAGCGCAGGAAACATGACTGGTCAAAATTTATCAGCTCTAATTACAAAACTTGGTCTAAAGATAACAGAAACAAATATTAACCTATTGAAAGCTTTAGCGGTAAATAAAAAACCGGCGCTTAAATCTAAAATTGAAAAATTCGCTGAGGCGCTTGAGAATTTAGATTTCCAATTTGACGAACAGCAGCTAAATTATTTTGTACAGATTTTTACGAACGAAAGTAATTATCAGGATCTAAACGGTAAAAATGCCGGATATTTCAGATATCCATTAAACGACGTAATGCAGCAAATTTATGAAGCTGTAAAAAATGGAAGTAATAGCGCGCTTAGTAAAATAGTAATTGAGTTCGCAGCCGAACCTGATTATGTCTCGTTACAAAAAGAAATTGTCGGCGGAATGATGAACAGAGACGCCGCTATATCCGAGTGGATAAAAGAAAACGCAGGCAGCGGAGAAGCTGAAACAAAAAGGTTAGCCGATTTATTTAGTATGTATCTGGCTCAAAAAAGCTTTCTTAAAAAAGAAAATATTTATCCAGGTTTTATAATAATTTCAAAAGACGGAAACAAAGAGTTAGTCGAATATAAACTGCAAAAATCTTCCAGCGGCGATGGAAATGTTTTTTATCTGATAAATCTTGAAATGAAATCAAAAGAACTTGGCAAAATAGCTATAGACGGAACTCTGGCTAAAAGCGCTCTTAACCTTAGGTTTGGGACTGACGATAATAAGAGAACAGCGTTTGAAGAAGAGAAAGAAAATTTGGCTGATAGCATAAAAAATAATCTGGGGCTGAACCCGCTAATAAATTTTTATAGCGGAAACGAAAGCACAAGGCTAAAAAAGTATAATACGGCGGCTTTGAATGTTAGAATCTAAACCGGAGAAAAAAGCGATTGCTTTGGGATACGAAGAGGATAAAAACGAAGCGCCGCAAATATTAGCCAAAGGTTCCGGCGAAGTAGCCGAAGAAATTATTGCAATTGGCAAAGAAAATAAAATAATGATAAGAGAAGACGAAGCTCTTCTTAACTCGCTTGAAAAGCTTGAAGTTGGCGAACAGATTCCAGCGCAGTTATACCAGATAGTGGCGGAACTATTAGCTTATGTCTATAAGGTCGAAAAAAAATATCAGAGGATGATTGTATGATAAAGGGATTGTATCTATCAGCAAGAAGTTTGGATCAAAGAATGCAGAATATGCAGATTGTTGCAAACAACTTAGCGAATACTAATACAACCGGATTTAAGAAAGAACTTGAGTTTTCTGAAGTAATGGCTAATGTAAAAGACTCTATGGGAAATATTGAATCTAAAATCAGGCAGGTTACAGATTATTCGCAGGGCAACATTGCCAAAACATCAAACCCGTTGGACGTGGCTATTTCCGGAAATGGATTTTTTGTGGTAAAGACTGAAAATGGAAACGAGTTTACAAGAAACGGACGTTTTAAAATATCCGAAGAAGGATTTCTTGTAGATCAACAGGGAAATAAAGTGCTGGGCAAAAGCGGCGAAATTAATCTTGGCAATGTGCTTGACGAGAATTATAACTCAATTACGATTAATAATAACGGCGACGTTAAAATTGGCGATAAATATGTTGATACTATTTTAGTTGCAAAGATAGACGATCCGCAAGGCAGCCTAAAAACTAAAGGACTTAATTTTATAGCTAAAGCAGGCGACTATCAGGCGGCGGACGCATCGGAATATCAGTTAAAGCAGGGTTATCTGGAAGAATCTAATATTAATCCTATTGTTGAAATGGAAAATATGATTAACCTGAGCAAAGACTATGAATCGTCAAAAAAAATACTTACTTCATTTGACCAAACGCTTGCGCAGGCAAATGAAATAGGAAAGGTTTAATATAAGGAGAAATGTATGTCAACGCGAGCTTTAAGAACTGCAGCATCCGGAATGTACGCGCAGCAGCTAAATATAGAAATTATATCTAACAATATTGCGAACATAAATACAACCGGATTCAAAAGAAATAAAGCCGAATTTAAAGATTTGATGTATCAGCAGGTACAGGTTAATCCTTTGGCTTCATCTACTCCTGGAATATCGGATAGTTCGGGCGCTAAGATTCAGGTCGGTAACGGCGTTCAGCCGGCTTCGTCGTCTAAGGTTTTTGAACAGGGAGACGTAACCTCTACTAAAGGGCAGCTTGATTTAGCTATTCAGGGAGACGGTTTTTTTCAGGTTAAGAAATCGGACGGTACTATTGCTTATACGCGCGATGGATCTTTTAAAATCGCTTCAGACGGGACTGTCACTACGTCGGCCGGATATACTCTTGAGCCTACAATTACTTTGAACGACGACGCTAAAAGCATCAATATAACTACAGACGGAGCAGTTGAAGTTACGACAACCAGCGGAAGCACCACGGTGGCTGGGAATATTCAGCTGGCAAGATTTATTAATCCGGCCGGTATGGATTCGCTTGGAGATAACTTATATGCCGAGACTACTTCTTCGGGCAAACCAATTACTGGAACTCCTTCAAGTAATGGCTTTGGCAGCTTAAAACAGGGATACCTCGAAGCTTCAAACGTTGATATTGTAGAAGAAATGGTCGCCATGATACAGGCGCAAAGAGCTTATGAAATAAACTCAAAATCTGTGAAGACTGTAGAAGAAATGATGACCCTGGCAAATAATCTAAAATCGAGCAGTTAAAATGTTTTCATTTTTTTTCTTATTTATATCGTTGTTCAGCTTTGGTCAGACTGATAATTTCAAAGATGAAGTGCAGACTTACTTAAAGCAAAATTTAAAACAATATGAGCGTTTTGAATTTGAAATATTACAGTCTCCCAGCAAAGCGGAAAAAATAGTAATTGACGATTCAACGCCTTTGAATATATCAGGCGGTTTAGCAAGCATAAGCGTAACTGCAATTGATAAAGAAAACAGAACGTCGCAAGCTTACATAACAATAAAAGTGAAATTGTTTCAGAAAGTGGTAGTCGCAAAATCTGAAATTAGAATGAAAGAAGGAATAAATCCCGGCAATCTGGAACTGAAAACGCTTGACGTCACAATGATAAAAGGCGTTCCGTTAACAAAGCCGGAAGACGCGCTTTATAACTGCGCAAGGACTAAAATAGCAGCAGGCAGAATTATTACCGACGAACTAATGGACCGAATGGCGGTAGTAAAAAGCGGCGATAAGGTAAATGTGAATTCGGTAAATGGCAACGTAGTTGTAACTACTTACGCAATAGCAAAACAGGACGGCCGCATAGGCGATATTATTAGAATTATCACGCTGGGTAATAAGCAGTTTAAAGCAAAAGTTGTCGACGCAAATAATGTAATTATAATAGAGTAAGTTATGAAAAAATTATTAAGCATAGGACTGGCGTTATTTATTACGGGGATTATTTTCCCGCAGAATATGAGAGAGAACGCATATTATTCATTGTTCTCTGATCAGAAAGCGAATAAAGTTGGTGACGCAATTACAATTATAGTCTCGGAGGCTTCTCAGGCTTCAAATGACGCTGAAACTTCTACAAGCAGGAAAAGCGATCTCGGTTTGGACGCTACGATAGCAATGGGATCCACAGCCGCTACTCCAAAAGCTATTTCATTAGGCACTACTAACAGTTTTAGCGGATCAGGTTCTACAAAAACAACCGGAATGATTAACACAAAAATAAGCGCTACAATCGATTCTGTTTTGCAGAATGGAAATTTAATTGTTAAAGGCAGCCGCAAAATAGTTATCAATGGCGAAGAACAGATAGTGACTGTTAAAGGGATTGTAAGGCAATCGGATATACAGGCCGATAATTCAGTCTTGTCGTATAATATTTCTGAGGCGGAATTTGTTTTTCAGGGAACGGGATCGATACACGACTCTCAGAAACCGGGTTGGTTGACAAAATTTTTACACTGGATTTTTTAGGCGTTTTTATGAAAAAAGTATTAATTCCTGTTTTTATTCTTTTCCTTTTCAACAGTTTTGTCTTTGGACAAAGGATAAAGGATATAGGTTATTTTACCGGCGATAATACTGGTCAGATAATTGGTTATGGTCTTGTAGTCGGTCTTGCAGGCACGGGCGATAGCTATAGAACGCCATTTACGCCGCAGTCAGTTATGAGTATGTTAAAGAGATTTGGAATTACAGTATCGCAGAGCGATCTTAAAACAAAGAACGTGGCGGCTGTAATGGTTACGGCTTCAATAAGCTCATATCTTAAAACAGGCGCAAAGTTTGACGTTAATGTGTCTTCGCTTGGCGACGCAACAAGCCTACAGGGAGGAACATTACTAATTACTCCTCTTTCGAGTTTAGGCGGAAAAACTTATGGCATGGCGCAGGGTTCGGTTTCGGTGGGAGGATTTGATATATCTACAGCCTCAGGCGCAAGAACAGCGCAAAATCATACTTTGGCTGGAAGGATTCCAAGAGGCGGAAGTTTGATAGAATCCTTAGTCGAAACTTCAAACGTCCCATTGCAGGAAATCAGCTTATTTTTACGCGATCCTGATATGACTACGGCTAATAATGTTACTACGGCAATCAACACAAAATTTGGAGCTAATACTGCAAAATCGCAAGACGCCGCAGAAATAAAAATTAAGGTGCCGCAAGACAGACAAAAAGATATAGTCCCGTTTTTATCAGAGTTGGAAGTTTTGCCTATTACGGCAGATTACAGAGCAAAAGTGGTATTGAACGAACGAACCGGAACGGTGGTAGCGGGCAGCAACGTTAAAATTTATCCTGTTACAATTTCGCAAGGAAATCTAAATATTACAATAAAGTCGTATCCAATTGTAGCTCAGCCAGGCGCATTTTCAAATGGGACTGCGCAGATATATAATAATCTCGTTCCTTATGTGGTTCAGGATTCGGCTCATATAATCGGCATCCAGGGAGCTTCCAATGTTCAGGAAGTTACAGCCGCATTGAATTCATTAAAAGTTTCTCCAAGAGATATAATCTCAATTTTCCAGGCTTTGAAAGAAGCCGGAGCGTTAGTGGCGGAATTAATAATTCTTTAAGGCTTACATGGATATTATGAACTTAAAAACGACTGAAGTAAATCATATCAGTCAGACTCCAGAGACGGAAAGCCGGTATACGGCCGCCCAGAAGGAGAAGCTTGCAAAAACTTCTAAAGATTTTGAGAGTCTGCTTACTTCTATGATGATGAAAAGCATGACTCAAACGACTGAAGGAATGTTTGGCGAAGACAGCTATGGCGGCGATGTGCTGGATACGATGTTTGAATCTGAAATGGCCACATACATGACCAAAAGCAAAGACTTGGGCGTGGCTAAAATGTTATATAAGAAGATTACGGGAGAAGACCTTCCTTCGGTAATCGAAAAAGCAAGCTCTTCTAATAGCGGTAAAGCTTTAGACCCAATAGAAATTAATAATAGCGGCAGCAACTCTAAAGTGACTCCGAGCGAGGCGTCGATAAAAAGAATTAACCAGTATGACGACATTATTAATCAGGCTGCGGAAGCCTATGGAGTAGACGCTAACGTGATAAAATCAGTGATTATGGCCGAATCTGCTGGAAATTCAAAGGCGGTGTCTGGCGCTAAGGCAAAAGGATTAATGCAGCTTATAGACTCGACAGCCTCTGATATGGGCGTAAAAAATGTTTGGGATCCAAAAGAAAATATTTTTGGCGGGACTAAATATTTGTCCGGTTTACTTCGACAATATAATGGCGACTTGAAACTTGCTTTGGCCGGATATAATGCCGGACCGGCAAATGTGACAAAATATAATGGAGTTCCTCCGTTTGACGAGACAAAAAAATATATTACAAGGGTAGTTGGATATTTAAAACATTTTGATAGTTGATTATTATGGATATAAAAGATTTATTGAATTCGCTGAAAAAACAAAAAGAGAATCTTAATCTTTTATTGTTAGAAGCAACAAAGAAGCAACGCGCTATAGTAGAAAACAAAGTTGACGACATGGAGACCTGCGTCTTTGCTGAAGAACGGCTTTTGAAAAATATCGACCGCCTGGAAAAGGATAGAATCGAGTTAATTGGGAAATATAATGTAACCCTGGGGATTCCTGAAAATTCAAGAAAATTACTTGATTTTATAAACTCGATAAAAAGCTCAATTGATCCCAAATTGTATGAGGAATTTATTAAAACCAGAACCGAAATTATAGAAACCGTTGGAAAAATTAATCGTGCTAATCATTTTAATAAAATATTAATTCAGCAGTCAATAAGCTTTATAAAAACTACAATTTCCTCTTTAATGGGTTCCAAAAGGAGCTCATTGATCGATAGAAGGATGTAAAATGAGTCTTGGAAGAGTTCTTGACATAGGTAAAAATGCGCTGATGACTTATCAAAGCGCGATGGACGTTACGTCAAATAATATTGCCAACGTATCTAACGAAGACTACACTAAACAGGTGGTAGTTTTAGGTACTGAAAAGTCTGTTGGGCAATTTGGCACAGGCGTAAATATAGCCGAAATACAACGGGTCAGGAACGTCTTGGTGGACAAGCAATTGCGTTCTAATTATGCAGTTTCATCGGAAGCCGACACCCGTTCTACAATACTATCGCAGGTCGAAACTCTTGCGGGCGAAACTACTGATAGCGGCGTTTCATCGTCGTTGACGGATTTTCTAAACTCGTGGGATGAATTATCGTCCAACCCAAGCTCGACTACTTTGCGTTCAGACGTTGTACAGAAAGCTTCTGATTTATCAACAAAATTTGAAAATTTAACGCAGAATCTTAGCGAAATAAAATCTGACTTAGTCGGAGAATTTTCGTCAAAAGTAGATACCCTTAATAAAGACCTTGAACAAATAAAGTCTCTGAATCAAAAAATATACGCAACAACAGCTGTAAACCAGTCTGCCAGCGATCTGGAAGATCAAAGAGACAAGCTGGTAGATGAAGTTAGTAAAATGGGGAATACTAATATTACTACAGACGATCAGGGCAACATAAATATTTCAATTGGGGGCGTGTTTGCCGTTGATAAAAATAGCGCAGCAAAATTTGAAGTAAGCCAAAAAAACGGCGAACTAAGCATGGTTACGCAATCCGGCAATACTCAGGCTCAGCTTAATAGCGGCGAGTTATACGCTTATACTGATATGTACACTAATAAAATAACGGGGTATCTTAATACTCTTAATGACATTGGACAATCAATTGTAGATAGCGTAAACAAAATACACTCTACTGGAACCGATTTAAACGGGAAGACCGGAGTAAATTTCTTTACTGGTTATTCAGACGGTAAGCTTGAAATAAATAGCGATATAGTGAACGATCCAAGCAAAATTGCCGCCTCCGCAGATGGAACTACCGGCAATGGCGACGTTGCTGTAAAGATCGCTGATTTAAAGGATACAAAAGTCCTCGATGGCAAAACGCTGTTAGATAATTTTTCAAGTTTAGTCAGCGAAATAGGAGCCGATAAAGTTCAAAGCGACGATAATTATACGGCTTCCAGTTTAGTAGTTAATCAATTGAAGAATCAAAAATCTTCTTATTCCGGAGTTTCGGAAGATGAAGAATTAACAAATGTAATCAAGTTTCAAAGATCTTATGCGGCGTCTTCAAAGATAGTTTCTGTGGCCGATCAAATGCTGCAAACATTAATAGAAATGGTGTAGATATGAGAGTTACTGACAACATGATAACCGGCAACTATATTGCTAATCTGAATAAAAGCAGGGAACAGTCTCTCGAAATACAGACGCAATTAGCTACAAATAGCAAAATCAACAAACCGTCTGATTCGCCAACGGGCATTGCTAAAAGTATTCAGCTAAGCAGCCAAATAAGCAATACAAGTATGTATTCGGATAATATTGGAAACGCTAAAGCTGATTTACAAGTTACTACAACCGCAATGGACTCGATAGGCGAACAAATTACCACCGTTCTTACTACGCTATCTAACATAAATAACGCCGCCAACGATACTACATCGCAGTTAAGCGCGTTTGGAGACACAATAGATACTGCGTTATCCGAAATTTTTAATGCGGCAAATTCTTCAAATAACGGTAAATTTGTTTTTAGCGGAACGGACAACAGCGCTAAACCATTTGCATATTCGTCAGATGGAAAGACTGTTCAGGTAAACGTAAGCGATATATCTGGGGAGCAGGTTATAAGAACTGCTTCACATATTTATCAGCAGATAAACGTGACCGGAGCTGAAGTATTTGGAACCAATGTGACAGTATCCGGGAATGTAGATTCTACTAAATCGGGAGCGCAGGATAGTACTACGACAGTTTACGATAATAGTGGAAACAAATATAACCTGAACGTAACCTATACCAAGACGGCCGATAATACTTACAATATGAAATATGACGTAGTTGATCAAAGCGGCAACTCTGTTACCTCCGATACAAAATCGGTAGTGTTTGATTCGACGACTGGAGCTATGAGCACAATTGACGGTAAAGACGCATCCGGGATCACTGTAAATAATACTGATAAAGGGATTAATTTTGTTCTGGATACTACTAACGTTACAGAAAAAGCTCAAACGTCAAGTATATCTTACAGCGCAGATCAACAAACTACGATTTTTAATACGCTTATTCAAATTCGCGATGAACTGAAAGCAGGTAAAAAACCAACGCAGGCTGAATATGCTACGGTGGAAGCATTTAGTAACAGACTGCTGACCAAAGAATCGAAAGCCGGTAATTACGTAAACAGTTTAGAAACTACGGATGACTTGCTGACAAATCAAACTACGGAACTAAAGACATTATTATCCGGCGTAAAAGACGTAGATCAATATCAGGCCGTGATAGATTTAGAAAAGACTAACTATCAATTGCAATTATCTTATAAGGTAGCGTCAATGGTAATGAATAAATCGCTGTTGGATTATTTATGATTATTCGGAAAATTGGAACTTTTGCCGGACTGATTTTAGGAATTGCTTCTATTTTCGGAGCTTTTTTTATTGAAGGCGGGTCTTTTGCCGCTTTATTTTTAGTAGCTCCGCTAATAATAGTTTTTGGCGGGACTTTTTCTGCGGTTATTATTGGGTTTGGGCTTGATAAATTCAAAAATATTCCGATACTTATATCGTTAGCATATTTCCCAAGACATTACGATGTGATAAGCTTGATTGACATACTAGTTGAGTTTTCGGTAAAGTCCAGAAAGGAAGGATTGCTCGCAGTAGAAAAGGAATTAGACCGAGTGCCGTATTTTTTCCCCAGAAAACTGCTCAAGTTAGCAGTAGACGGAACTGATCCGGACTCAGTAGAAAATATCACAAGTTTGGAAATGAAGGCCTTACAAGACAGGCATTATTCTAATATATTTATATTTATGAAAATGGGCGGATACGCTCCGACAATGGGTATCCTTGGAACAGTGATGGGGCTGATAATGACCTTGGCGAGCGCAGGAAGCGATCCCAACAAATTAGTGCATAATATAGCTTCGGCGTTTATAGCAACTCTTTGGGGGGTATTTACGGCAAATATTTTTTGGTTACCAATTGCGGATAAATTAAAAGAATGTCATTTAGAAGAAAAACATATGATGGAGATTTCCCTGGAGGGGGTTTTGGCGATAGAGAGCGGCGAGATTCCTTCGGTGATAAGATCGCGCTTAATAAGCATGCTCCCTCAAAGCGAGCAGGCAAGACTAATGACTCTATAGACCCGGCTGACAGCCCTTTTTCTGAAGGCGGCGATAAAGACAGGTATATAATTACGTATGCAGATTTGATTACCTTGCTATTGGGTCTTTTTATTTTACTTTATGCTATGTCTAATGTAGACGCGCAAAAGTTTGAAAAAGTAAAAAGCGTAATGGGTAATGTATTTGGAACCGGAGGGAAAATTTACGGCGCCCAAAACCCAAATACTAACGGAATACTTCCGGACGCAGTTGATCAGAATGCAAAACTGATGAACGATTTATCCGGGTTGGTAAAGAATAACGATTATAGCGCTTATGTGAAGCTTGAACAAAATGAAAGAGGAATAACCGTTCATATAATGGACGAGTTATTATTTAAATCTGGCAATGCCGAATTGAACAAAAGTTCGATGGACATGCTTGATAAACTTGCAGATATACTTAAAACTTTGCCAAACGACCTTAGGATAGAAGGGCATACGGATAATATTCCAATTAGTTCGTCAGCTTTTCCGTCTAATTGGCATTTATCAGTTGCGCGAGCGCTAAATACGGCTTATTTTCTAATTCAGAATAAAAACCTTCCAGCAGGAAGGGTTTCTATTGTAGGATATTCAGAGTATCGGCCTATAGCTTCCAACGGAACGGTTGAAGGACGGTCGACCAATAGAAGAGTTGATATAGTAATATTAAAAAAGTAAAAATATGAAACTAAAAACAAAACAGTTCGGAGAACTTGAGTTTAACGAAGACAGAATTGTTAAACTGCCCGAAGGCATAATAGGATTTGAAAATCTGAAAGATTATCTTTTGATTAAAACAGAAGATGAGTTATTTTTCTGGTTAAATTCTATTGAGGAAGCTGAAATTGTCTTTCCTCTATTTGCAATAAATGCATTAGACGATAGTTATCCGCAGGTGGACGAAAATGAAGTATTTGGAATTGTTACTTTAAATCCAGATCCCGCTAAAATAACTGTAAATCTAAAAGCGCCCGTTTACATAAATCTAAATAAGATGGAAGGTTATCAGAAGATTTTAGATACTGATAAATATTCCATTGATTATAATCTTTTTGTAGAAGGAAAAGAATAAAAGGCTATTATGTTAATATTATCAAGAAAAACCGATGAACTTATTAGAATAAATTCTAATATTGTCGTTAAGATTATAGCCATTTCGGATAGTCAGGTCAAAATTGGAATTGACGCTCCAAGCGACATTGTAGTCCTTCGAGGAGAAATATACGAAAAGGTTAAATCAAACACGATTGAAGCCGCTAAACAAGGCGCGCAAAATCCAAATATTAAATTACCTAAACTGGCAGTTAACAAACTAAAAACTCCAAATGAATAAAGAACCAAAAGAGATAGAAAAAATAAAAATTCTAATTGTTGACGATTCCGATATAATAAGGCATTCATTAAAATTATTTTTTGCCGATTATAGCTTTGAAGTTATTACCTGTTTAGATGGATTGGAAGGAATTCAAAAGGCTATTGAGCATAAACCTTGTCTTATCTTTTTAGACCTGATGATGCCCAATTTTGACGGAATGAAAATGTTGCAGGTGCTTAGAGTGCTTGAAGATTTGAAAAACGTTCCCGTGATTGTAATAAGCGCCAATACGGATAAAAAGAATGTTCTTGCTGCTATTGAAGCCGGAGCAAACCGTGTAATTTCCAAACCGCTCCAAAGAGAATTAATTATTAAATATGTTAACGAAATTCTTGGAGCCGATTTTTTGTCGAGGGCTAAACATAGTAAAGTATTTAACGATTCTGATAAAAATGAAATTAATAATCAGTTAATCAAATTTTTTGTGCAAAGTTTTGAAATTAAACGTCTGGGAATATTGCAGTCAATTGAATCAAAAAATAAAGATTTGCTAAAAGCCATTGTTCATGAAATAGCGGGAACAGGAGCGACCATCGGTTATCCGCGCTTGAGCGAATTGAGCAATGATATTTTTATGAGGCTGGGAGCCGTAGATATTGACTGGAATACAATCCGGCTTAGATGCGAACAGTTATTTTCAATTGCTAATGAAATAGAATCTTTAGATTCTGCAAAGGGAATATAAAATGTTTATTATTATTGGAGCGGTTGTTGTTATTATCGGCGTTCTTGGCGGGTTTATGTGGTCTGGCGGAAATCCGATGCTGCTATTACAGTTCCCTGAGTTTTTAACAATCGGGGGAGCTACAATTGGAAGTCTTTTAATTTCGGCTCCTTTATCTGTTATAAAAAAGCTCATCGCTTCAATCCCTAAAGCGTTAAGTCCTCCTCATTTTCATAAGCACGATTATCTGGAATTACTAAAATCGTATAATGATTTGTTTCTGGTAGCGCAGAGAGACGGTTTGCTTGCAATTGAAAAACATATAGAAAGCCCTGCTGAAAGCCAGATACTTAACCAGAGCAAAAAATTTATAAAAAATGAATTTACAAAAGATTTCTTCTGCGATACAATGAAAGTTCTGTTAACGGGAGGAATTCCTCCGCATGAACTTGAAGCTATTATTGATACAGAAATAGAGACTTTTGAAATGGAGCTGCATCCTATAACTGCGGCTCTAAGCCGAATTGGCGACGCTCTTCCCGGGTTGGGAATTGTAGCGGCCGTTCTTGGTATTATTGTAACAATGGGCGCTATTAACGAAGGCGCCGAAGTAGTAGGTCACCACGTAGCTTCGGCTTTGGTGGGCACGTTCCTTGGCGTTCTAATGGCTTATGGTTTTGTAGGTCCTATTACCGCCAGCGTTGAGCACGTGTTTGAAGGCGAAGTAAGACTTTTACAGACAATTAAAGCCTGCATCGTAGCTTATGCAAAAGGCAATCCGCCTATTATTGCCGTTGAAATTGCAAGAAGAACTATTTTTACAGACGACAGACCAACATTTAAAGAACTTGAAAATTATGTAAGAGGGAAGTCAGAATAACATGGCAGATGATAGCGGCTCTTCCCCGATAATTATAAAGAAGATAAAAAAAGGCGGCGGCGGTCATCACGGCGGCGCGTGGAAGGTTGCGTATGCCGATTTTGTAACGGCTATGATGGCTCTTTTTATTGTTCTTTGGATTTTAGGGCAAAGCCCGCAGGTTAAAGACGCGGTTTCGGGTTATTTCAAAGACCCTATTGGCTTTTCTTCAAAAAAAGGGAAAGATCTCCTCGATGGTAAAAAAGGCGGTCTTATTGATTTAGGCAAATCGGCTGAACAGCAACAACAAATGAGCGAGGAAGCCGTAAAGCAAAAAGAAAAAGCCGAACTTGAGCAGATGGGGCAGCAAGTAATGAGAGATTTAGCTGAAAGCCCTGATTTTTCTGACCTGATGAACCAGATTAAAGTAGAATTTGTTGATGAAGGATTACGCATTGAAATAATGGAATCGGTTGACGACGTATTTTTTGAAGTCGGCACTTCGCAGCTTAAACCTAAAGCTGTGCAGATACTTAAAAAAATTGGCGAAAGACTAAGCCTGCTTCCTAATAAGGTTATTTTGGAAGGGCATACGGATTCAAGGCCGTATGGTTATGGCAACCAGTTAGGTTACACTAATTATGAATTAAGCGCCGATAGAGCCAATTCAGCACGTAGAGCGATGGTTGGCGGCGGACTTACTGAAAACCATTTTGATCAGATCAGGGGTTATGCAGATAAACGATTAAAGGATCCCAAGGATCCTTATAATGTAGTAAATAGAAGAATAAGTATAATAGTAAAATATGCAGGTAAACATGGATAAAAATATTATTATTGTTGAAGATGATCCGTTTTCTCAGAACTTCTACGAATATGTTTTTCGTAAAGCTGGGTTTAATTGTATCATCATGGAAGACGGAGACTTATTAATTGAAAAATTAAAGACGACGGAAGCCAGTCTTATAATTATGGATATTAATCTCCAGAATACATATTTAAACGGTCAGAAAGCAGACGGAATAATGATTTCGCGTTATTTAAAACAAAACGAAGCATTTTCCAAAATACCAATTATCTTAGTCTCCGCTTATCCGGTTTCTCAAAATGGAAAAAACTATTTTGAAGAAAGCCTTGCGGATGATTATATTACCAAACCTATTACCGATTTTAATTTCTTAATTGGAAAGGTCAATAAACTAATAGCTGGATAAATGGAAAACGAAAAAGATAAAGTTCTTATTGTAGAAGATGAAAAAGACACTAGGTTCATTTTAGAGAAGCTATTGTCTAAAAATAATTATGAAGTTAAAACTTCTATTAACGGCGTCGACGCCTTAGAGGCTTTGAATACGTTTCAGCCGAAGGTAATACTGGCTGATTGGACTATGCCAGTGATGGACGGAATAGAACTTTGCAATACAATTAAACAAAACAGCAATTACAAAACCATATATTACATTATCTTAACCGCTCGCGCTTCTCTGAAAGACAGAATTGCAGGGCTGGATATCGGAGCTGACGACTTTTTGGTCAAGCCGATAGAAAATCAGGAGTTACTTGCAAGAATCCGTTCCGGAGTGCGGATATTTAACCTCCAGACGGAATTGAAAAGCATTGAACATAACAAAGCAATTATAGAAATGGCATGCACTTTAGGGCATAAAATCAATAATCCTCTTAGCAGTTTAGTAATGTCTCTTAAAAACATTGAAGAGGAAAGTAAAAATAACCCTAAAGAAATAGGCAAAGACGATTTCTTTATTGTCAACGAGTCTATAGCAAGAATCAAGAGCTTTGTAAATGAACTGATAAATCTTGAAAATCCTACTGTGATTAATTACTCTAATGATAACAAAATGCTTGATATTAATTAGTTCCTAGGAATACGGCGCTTTTCTCAAGTTCTTTACCTGTTTTGGCGATAATGTACCAAGGAGGCGGGCAAATGCTTGAACAGATAGAAAATATTTCGCCAGGGTCTGATTATAAAAAGACTAGAAACGGCAAGAACTTTGTGAGGGTTAAAAACAAATCATCTTTTAATAAGTCTGTTTTTAACGATACTTTTGTGTATTCGCCGGCCGCTAAGTTTCTTTCTAAGTTAGATTGGCAGATGAAGGAAATGCACGTTTTCCCAAACGAAAAAGTTTTCATTTCGTTCACTACTGCAAATTTCGAGTTTCATATTACTTTGGATTTATCCAAGGTGAATTATTTAGAAAAGATAAATTATACAATTATTGCCGTAAGAGAACATCAGGAAAAAAAACGGAAACTACTGATTAATCTGTCAATCCGAATTGACAAAATAGCGTATACGGAAGAAATAAAACCGGCTGAGTTCAATTTACTGGAAACGCTATTGCTGCGGATATTGACGCTTGATGAAAATAACACGCTTGAAAATTTAAGCGAATATAAATTAAATAGTTTGCTTGACGAGTTGGAAGAAGGGCTGAATGCCGAGTTTGATTATATCAATACTCTCATTTTCACTCTTATTCACAAAATAACTAATACTCCATATTTCCTTATTGAAAACGAAAATAGGAGCAAAAGTCCATTAATAA
This sequence comes from Ignavibacteriales bacterium UBA1304, assembly GCA_002307295.1. GTDB lineage: Bacteria > Bacteroidota > Ignavibacteria > Ignavibacteriales > Ignavibacteriaceae > UBA1304. The sequence continues at coordinate 67,024 of DBTY01000009.1, read as the reverse complement.
AAATTGAAAAAGTAATAGCTTTTACTGGTGATTGATTGACCGACTTGAATGACCGCAAAATATTTAACGCTATAGCAGAATTCAGAGCAAGCCAGGGGTTGCCTGATTCTAAAACTATGGTAATTGTCGATAAAGAATCGAATATCTTCTATTCAAATGCAGCTTTCGAAGGGCTGTTTGGGCTATCTGCTGGAAGCAACCTGAGGGACTTGGATTCTGACCCTAATATAGTGTACTTAATAGAAGGCATAGCTAAATCCAATTATCCTAGTCTGCATTTTGAACTGTTTTTTTCAGGGAGCAACAACCGCACTAACGGCAACTACTCAGTTGATATCGAAAAAATAACGATACAGGATAAAAATTTCTTTATCCTTATTATAGCTTCGCTGGAAGAAAAAGCCAAAATTGAAGCTCGTATAAACAATTTAAACGATGCGTTGGAGTATGGAAATGTTCCGGTTCTTATTACAGATGGAGCAGGCTATATTACATATTGCACTAAATCATTTGAAGAAATATTAAATAAGGGGATCGAAGAACTATACGCCGCGCCATTATCTGACGCGTTAGCCGGCTATTTATCCGGTTACGATTTGGGCGAGCTTCTTGAATCGTTAAAGAACGCAAAAAAGTGGCGGAAGAGGATTCTTAAGACGGATAAGAACGGCGGGCAGGCTTTTAAGGAGCTGTTGCTTAACCCGGTTCTTAAGGAAAGCGACAATACCAAGAACTTTATACTTATAGCTAACGATATTACCGATCTTGTATTAAAGAACAGAATAATTAAGAAATCGGAAGAACGGCAGAAATCAATTATTAATAATATTTCAGACCTGCTGCTGATTGTAAAAACGGAAAATAAAAATCTGCTTTTCGAAAATGCGAATGAAAATTTTTGCAAGGTTTTTACTATACAAAAAGACGAAGTCGCAAAAAAGAATATAGCGGAAATATTCGCTACAGACTTCCTTTCCGTTTTGGCCGATTCTATTTATAATCTTACGGAAAATTCTCTTCAAACAGTTGAGTTTCAGTATTCAAATGGAGAAATTGGGAAGATATATTCTGGCAATATTTCATTTACAGACGATAAATTTGAAGATGAAAGAATCTATATTATTAGCCTGAAAGATATTACTCAGCAAATTCTTTATGAACGGCAATTGAACACTACAATAGAAAAAGAAACGCAGCTAAATAAGCTTAAGACTATCTTTATCGAAAATATGTCGCACGAGCTACGAACCCCATACAACGCTTTAATAGGTTATTCGGAAATACTTGACGATGAAATTAAAGACGGGAATGTCGAGTCTACTGTTGAAATTATGTCTTCGTTGAAAGAAGTTTTTGGGAGAGTATTAAGTTTATTCTCTAACATAATAGAAGTTTCGCAAATAGAATCGCACGAAATATCCCTTAACAAAGTAAAGCTTAATTGTAATAAAATATTGCTATCTATCTATGAACAGAATAGAGAACTAGCCGAAAGTAAAAATATAGTAATGGAACTTCAGCCAGACGCGAGCGATTTTTTGATTGAAGTTGACTGGCTAAAATTGGAGAAGATAGTAGAAGTTCTGGTCGATAATGCTATAAAGTACACAGACCATGGAACTATAATATTGGGCACAAAAGTAATAGGCCGTAAGCTTGAAATACTGATATCTGACACTGGAATTGGAATGAACGAAGATGAAATTGAAAAACTCTTAGAGCCTTTTAACCAGGAAGAGGACGTCTATACAAGAACTTATCAGGGAATTGGACTGGGGCTTACTATTGCGTACAGGTTAACTAAATTAATGGGGGGCGAGTTTATTATTAATAGTCGCAGAAACGAAGGGACGGAGGTCAGAATTATTTTCCCTACCTGTTATGAATAACACTTTATCGAGAAACTTCTTAATTTATTAAAATACTCTTCTTAAATTTCACACATTAAATTAAATTTATGTCGTGAAAAATATATTTGTCCTATTCTTATTTACAACCTGTATCTTTGCGCAGAACCGCGGTTTTGTTACAACAAAAAATGGAAGTTTTTATTCCGGCGGAAAGCTGTTTCATTTTTTAGGTTTTAACGCCTATTATCTGCAGGAATGCGCCGCCGATAGCTCAAGAGCTTATATTGTCGACGATGTATTTAAAGCCGCAAAAAGTTTCGGGTTTAAAGTAATAAGAACATGGGCTTTTAACGATAGAAACGACTCTACGGTTTATGGAGCAATACGGTATTCTCCGTATGGCTTTAAGGAATCAGGTTTACGCGGTCTTGATTTAGTAGTTGCAAAAGCTGCCCAATATAATATAAAATTAGTTCTTACGTTTTCTAATAACAGCGCCGATTATGGCGGAATAGATCAGTATCTAAAATGGGGAGAACAATATTTGAGCCGCGGGTATGCTGCTCCGTTAGATCATTCGTCTTTTTTTACAAACGACTCGCTAAAACAATGGTATAAGTTCTATGTAAATACTCTGCTGGAAAGAACTAACAGTTTTACCGGAATAAAATATAAGGACGATCCGGCAATATTTTCTTTTGAGCTGATGAACGAGGCTGTAAATGTCGGGCGGTCCGCTGAAATAATTGCAGAATGGTATAGAGAGATGTCAGGTTTTATAAAATTAATTGATGCAAACCATCTTATTGCAACAGGCGAAGAAGGGTATGACAAGTTTCCAAAGTACTACTCCGACGCTGATTTGTTTTATAATGGCGCAGACTATTTATTTAACGGATATAAGGGAACGAGCTATTATATAAATTCAGCTTTAACTGGAATTGATTATTGCTCGCTTCATCTTTATCCGGGGCTTACAGGGTTTTCAGTCCCGGCAGGTAAAACATGGCTTACAGATCACTTTGCAATAGGAGCCGGCTTTAACAAAGCAGTATTGCCTGGCGAATTTGGCGTCCGCGCCGATAAATATAAATCATATAATCTTTATTTTTCAGCATTGAAAAACGCGCAGGACAAGAACTGCATAATTTGGCAATATCAGCATAAGGACGTTATAAATAACGATGGATTTGGTTTTAATGAAACGAACGCTCCTGATCTTATGAATTTATTTAAGGCGTATGCGTTGTCGTTGGAAAGCGATACGATTCAGACAAGCGTGATTTCAGAAAGCGCGGTTTTGTATCAAAATTATCCCAATCCATTTAATCCCATTACGACAATTATTTATTCGCTTCCAAAAGATGAAACAATTAATCTAACGCTATATAATTTATTAGGAGAAAGAGTCGGTATTTTGGACGAAGGATATAAGCTAAAAGGGAGACATGAACGCGTGCTATCAGCTGGGAGCAGCTTCCTTTCAAGCGGCGTATATATTTATACATTAAGAGCCGGGGGATCTGTATTTAGCAAAAAAATTATACTGCTGAAATAGGTTAAATGCGAACAATTTATTTTGAAAAATCCATAATTTGAATTAACTTACCGATTAATATTTTTATATCAAAAACTATTCCAATGTATTCAAGCGAAATTATATCAGTCGGCGACGTTTTAGTCAGGCAGGAAATTTTAGATACGCCATTTTCTTGCGATTTAAGCAAATGTAAAGGCGGCTGCTGTACAATAGAAAGCGATTACGGCGCGCCGCTAAACGAAGATGAAATAGGCGAAATTGAAAAAATATTACCGATAGTTCGGGAATATTTGCCAGAAAACCATTTATCTGAAATTGATAAAAATGGTTTCTATGAAATAAAAGAAGGGGAAAAATTAACTACTAGCTTTGAAAACAAAGCGTGCGTGTTTGTGTTTTGGGAAAACGGCATAGCTAAATGCGGAATTGAACGGGCGTATTTTGACGGGAAAGTTAGTTTTAGAAAACCAGTTTCTTGTCATTTATTCCCAATAAGAGTATCTAAGTTTGGTGGCGACGTTTTAAGGTATGAAAAATTCAATGAATGCGTTCCGGCTTTGGAAAAAGGAGTAAAAGAAAAAACGAATATAGTCGATTGTTGTAAAGACGCATTGATTCGGCTATATGGTAAAGACTGGTATTCGATATTAAATAAAGAGAACGTAAAATAATATGTTATCATTAAATCAAAAATTATCGCAGCAGCAAAAACTTTCGCCGCAACAGATACAATATCAAAAATTATTGCAACTCAACTCGCTTACTTTAGAGCAGCGAATTAAAACGGAACTTGAGCTAAATCCAATACTTGAAGAAGTCGCCGAAGGCGAAATGGAAATGATAACCGATCAGCCGGAAAACGAAAGCGTTGAAACGGAAGGGAAAGACGACGATTCAGAAGAAACAAGTTCTGATGAAGAATTTGATCTTGAAGATTTTATGAACGATTATGAGGACGATAGCGATAGTTATGGAAGCGATTACTCAAACGGCAACGAAGAAGAAAAAACACATCCCGTAGCTCCTGCAAAAGAATCGTTAAATGAGCATTTGCTACAACAGCTTTCGCTTGTTGATTTTAGCGAAGACCTTATGATGCTTGGCGAAGAGATTATTGGGAACCTTGACGCTGGCGGATATCTTAAACGCGACCTTCAGAGTCTTGTAGACGAATTAAGAATGTTTGAGCATATCGAGATCAGCAATGAAGAAGCCGAAGCGTTATTAAAGAAAATACAGACTTTCGATCCAGTCGGAATAGCTTCAAGGAATTTACAGGAATGCCTAGCCGTTCAGATACAAAATTCATCTTTCGACCCTTATTATTCATATCTGGCCGAAGAACTGCTGCTAAAATACTTTGATGAGTTTTCGAAGAAAAGATTTGATCTGATTCGTCAAAAAATGAATTTAACCGAAGAGACTCTTAAATCGGTAGTGGATTTAATTCAGAAATTAAATCCTAAGCCTGGCGAAGGGAATATACAGTCGTCGGAAGCTAACCAGATTACCCCGGATTTTATAATTGAAAAAGTAGACGACGATTTTGTAATAACGCTGAACGATAGAGGGCAATCCTCCGTAACGGTAAACAAATCATATCTTGAGATGCTTAGCTCAAATAAACGGAAGCGGAAAATATCTCCAAGAGAAAAGGACGCGTATAAATTTTTACGGGAGAAATTTGAATCTGCAAAATGGTTTATAGCCTGCATACAGCAAAGACGCGAAACGCTGCTTAAAATAATGCGCGCAATATTGGAAAAACAATTTGAATTTTTTGAAAAAGGGCCAAAATTTCTTCGCCCGATGATCTACAAAGACATTGCCGAAGAAATACAGATGGATATTTCAACAATTAGCAGAGTGGTAAACGGAAAGTATGTGCAGAGCCCTATGGGCATACATGAGCTGAAATATTTTTTCAGCGAAGGATTGTCTACAGATTCCGGCGAAGAAGTTTCAAACAAACACATCAAAGAACGGATAAAAGAAATAATACTTGGAGAATCCAAGAAAGAGCCGTTTAGCGACGACCGGATTGCCGAAATAATAAACGAAGAAGGAATACACATAGCAAGGCGCACAGTTGCAAAGTACAGGGAAAGCCTTAAAATACCAGTTGCAAGATTACGTCGCGAGATATAATGTCAGTATTTGACGTGCCGGTAATAATTTTTTTGCTAGCCGGTTTTTGCGTTGTCCATTCTTTTCTTGCTTCCGAAAAAGCAAAAAAGTTTGCGGCTAAACGGTTAGGGGAATTTAATATATTTTACAGAGCCATTTATAACGCCGTTTCTGTTTTGCTTTTAGCTTTTGTGTTATACGCCTCGCCCAAGCCTCCGGTAATCATTTATGATCTCCCTTCGCCAATAGACCTGATAGTTTTCTTTTTACAGGCGTTAAGTTTGGTTGGAGTAGTTTATGCTTTTAAGGCGATGGATTTAAGAGAGCTTTTGGGAATTGAGCAGATATCAAATTATTACGGCGGAATTGAAACTGAAACCCCGATTAAATTTAGACATGGTAAATTGCATAAATATATGCGGCATCCGCTATATTTTTTTTTAATACTATTTGCAGGGTTTCGCCCTGAAATGGATGTTTTTTATTTCACTGCTTTTGTATGTTTTAGTTCTTATTTTTATATAGGCTCTTTTTTTGAAGAAAAGAAACTTGTTAAACAATTTGGAGACTCTTACGTTGAATATCAAAAGAGCGTTCCAAGAATATTTCCACTAAAAATTATTAAATAGTAACATGGTGAAAATCAAAATTTCTATTCTGCTTGTTGTATCTTTTCTTTTGACCGGCTATGTAAATGGCCAGGATAAAGAAGACGTGGTAGCTAAAGTGGGCTCTCAAAAAGTTACAGTGGACGAGTATCGCGAACGGTTTGAACTAACTCCGCATGTCGGAGCCAGCGACTGGAACATAGACACGACAAAATTTGAATACTTATGTTCAATTATTGCCGAAAAACTTTGGGGCATGGAAGCTGCCAGGTTGGGTTACGACACTAATGACGTTGTGAAATATTCTAACGCTTCGGTTGAAAAGCTTTATGTCAGGGACGCCTTGTATAAAGAAGTAATAGCCGATAAAATAGAGCTCCCGCAAAAGGATATATTAAAAGGCGTATACAGAAAAGGGCTCAACTTAAAAGTGAATATGATTATTTCAAAAGATTCAACCGAAATATTTGAAATATTTTCCGCTTTGAACAAAGGAGCTTCGCTTGATTCTATTTTAGCTGGAAGACCTGAAAGCAAAGAGCAGGATACTGCCGCTATAGAAGTTTCTTACGGGCAATTGGAAGAATTTGTTGAGGATACAGTTTATAGCCTAAAGCTTGGAGAATATACCGCGCCTTTTAAAACTAAAAGCGGCTGGTTTATTTTTAAACTTGTAGGCAAATATAATTCGGTAAATAAAAATTTTAGTCAGAATGATATTTATAATTCAGTAAAAAAAGTAGTGAGCGACAGACAGGCGGAAATACTATATCAAAAATATTATCGCAGCTTTTTTCCGGGACACAGAGTTGAAGCCGACGGTTTACTGTTCTGGTCTATTGCCGATAAAATAACAAAAGCTTTGATTGAAGACCGGAAAAACCCGGATACAAAAAAATCAGCAAATATCTATTTAACAGTAGACGACCTTAAGAGTATCGAAAAGCAACTTGGGCCCGATACTTTAGGCATGCAGTTTATTAAATTGGAAGGCAGAGTAATAACGGTAAAGGAATTTTTACGCAGCCTGCTTTTTGACGGCTTTTACACCAATGTGTTTGAACCGAAAATAATTGGAGCAAAATTAAATTCGCGCGTTAAAATATTTATAGAGCAGGAGCTGCTTGCGCTTGAAGCGAATAAGAAAGGTTTACAGAATCATCCGGACGTAAAAAGAGACATTGATATGTGGCAGTCTAATTATACGTCGCAGTTATTAAGAAATACGTTAAGAGATTCGGCAAAAGTTACTGACGACGAAGTATATAAATATTATCTTGAAAAACAGAAATCAAAAGCAAAACCAACTCCACAGGTAAACATAGTAGAAGTTTTGACCGATAGCCTGGAAGTAGTAGAAAAAGTTTTAAATGAATTAAAGCAGGGGAAAGATATTAAGGATCTCGCTTTAGAACATACTAAAAGGACGTGGACCAAAAAAAATGGGGGGCAGCTTGGATACTTCCCTGTTACTATGTACGGCGAATTAGGCAGTACGGCGGCTAAAATGAACGTCGGCGAAGTTTATGGTCCGCTTAAATTACCTGAAGGTTATTCAGTATTTAAATTATTAGATAAAAAAATAGCAAAAGACTCTGCGGACAAACCGTTTGATGAAGTAAAGGAAGAGCTGAAAAAAGAATGCATGGTAGAAAAATTCCAGAAACTATTAATTGATAAAACGGTAGACCTTGCTAATAAATATGGCGTTACTATAAACGATAAAGTATTAAAAGAATTAAATGTGACAAATCTTAATATGTTTACTTACAGATATATGGGTTTTGGCGGCAGAATAGCGGCAGTCCCGTTGGCGGTTCCATTGTATGACTGGTACACGCCATATATGAAAAGTAAAAAAGATTTACCATAAGGAGCAATAAATGACAGAAAAAGTGATTTCTACAACCATTTTAGGAATGGTTCATAATGGCGAAGCCGCTTTGGGCGGAGACGGACAGGTTACGTTTGGCAATACTGTAATGAAACATAACGCTATGAAAATAAGAAAAATTGCCGATGGTAAAGTATTATGCGGATTTGCGGGAGCGACCGCGGACGCGTTTACGCTTATGGAAAAATTTGAGGATAAAATTGAACAATACCGGGGCAACGTTAGCAGAGCCGCGGTTGAACTGGCTAAGGAATGGCGTCAGGATAAGTATTTAAGACGTTTAGAGGCGATGCTTGCAATAGTCTCTAAAGACGGAGCTTTTATAATCTCTGGCAACGGAGACGTAATTGAACCTGAAGACAAAATTGTAGCTATCGGTTCGGGCGGCATGTACGCTCTTGCCGCGGCTAAAATGCTGAAAAAGTATACCAGTCTTAAGACCGAAGAAATTGTAAACGAAAGCCTTCATACGGCTTCGGAAATATGTATTTATACTAATGACAAAATAAACGTTGAAGTTATAGAAAAATAAAAGTAAGGTTATAAATGAAAAATTATCTTGCAGACGAGCTTACCCCATCTCAGGTTGTAGAAGAGCTTGATAAGTATATTATAGGGCAGGCTGATGCAAAAAGAGCCGTTGCAATTGCGCTAAGAAACCGATGGAGAAGGCAGCAAGTTGAAGACGTGATGAAAGAAGAGATCATGCCGAATAATATTATTCTAATTGGTCCAACTGGAGTTGGTAAAACTGAAATAGCAAGACGCTTAGCTAAGCTTTCTAATGCGCCGTTTTTGAAAATTGAAGCCTCAAAATTTACCGAAGTCGGTTATGTTGGGCGCGACGTTGAGTCGATGATAAGAGACTTAACAGAAATTGCAGTAAGCATGGTTAAGTCCGAGAAGACGTTAGAAGTTAAGACCAAAGCTACTGAACTGGCAAACGAAAGAATATTAGATATATTAATTCCCCCGATGAAACGCAGCCATTCAAATGCTAATGCGCCTGAAAATGGCGAGGCCGAAGAAGAGGGGGCTGTTGTAGAAGACGAGTATGTGCAGAATAAGAAGACGCGCGAATGGATGCGGGAGAAATTAAAAAACCGCGAACTTGAAAATAAGATGATAGAGTTTGACGCTAACGCGCAGTCGCAGGTTAACGGCATGCAAATACTTGGACCTTTTGGCATGGATGATATGGGCATAAACATTCAGGAAATTATGGGGAGTATTATGCCAAAGAAAAAGAAAAAAAGAAAAACTAAAATTTCTGAAGCCAGAACAATTATGGTTCAGGACGAAGCGCAAAAACTTATTGATATGGAAGCAGTTCAAAAAGAAGCGATTCAGCGCGTAGAAAATTCGGGTATAGTTTTTCTTGACGAGATTGATAAAGTAGCCGGAGCAAGCGGCAAAGGCTCGGGTCCAGACGTTTCGAGAGAAGGAGTTCAGCGCGATCTTTTGCCAATAGTTGAGGGCTCAAATGTGAACACTAAATATGGCGTAGTAAAAACCGACCATATTTTGTTTATTGCATCAGGAGCTTTTCATATTGCAAAACCTTCGGACTTAATCCCAGAGCTACAGGGAAGATTCCCAATCCGCGTTGAATTAAAAAGCCTTACGGAAGAAGATTTTATTAAAATACTAACTTTTCCACAGAACGCATTGCTGAAACAGTATTCCGCTCTTTTAGAATCGGAAGGAGTGAAGCTGGAATTTACTGAAGATGCAATTATTCAAATAGCAAGAATAGCCTCTGAAGTCAACGAACAGGTTGAAAATATTGGCGCAAGAAGATTACATACGATATTAACCAGCGTTTTGGACGATATACTGTTCGACGTGCCGGATAAAATACCTTCCGAAAAAGTAGAAATTACAGGAGAACTTGTGAAACAAAAACTAGATATGATCGTAAAAGACCGGGACCTAAGTAAGTATATATTATGAAACCAGGAACAATTGTTATTATTAAACTGCCTCAGCGTGACGGAAGGCAAAAAAGCCGTCCTGCTCTTGTGCTGGGCAAACATGCTACTTCTAATACGGAAATCTTATTTTGCGGTATTAGCACGCAGCTGCATGAGTATAGAGAAAAATATGACGATATTATCTCTTTTCAAGACACCGATTATGAACTAAGCGGTCTGGCGGATACTTCTGTCATCCGGCTTGATTATCTTTCGTTTTTACCGAAAGAAAATATCAGGCGGACTATCGGCAGTATTTCCAAAGAAAGATTAGACAGACTAAATATAAGACTTGAAAAAATGTACGACGAAAGGAAAAATTCCTGATTATTATGAGGACTAATCATTCCAATTGATTTAATTCCAAAAACATAATAACTTTTCGTTTGTGATAAAATAATTTAAACCGGGCGCTATCCAGCTTAAGTTAGCATATTATTAATTTTTCGGATCAGAAGGGAAATTGAATTTAGATATCGACGACATAAACAATAGCGGCGGCGCTTCAGCCGACTCGCCGGAAGAATCTTCCGAAAGCCGTTTGAGAAATTTAATTGAAACCGCCGAGGATTTAATTTTCTCTCTGGATAATTATGGCAACTTCCTTTCCGTTAATAATAACGGAGCTTTGAGCTTAGACTATAAGCCTGAAGAAATAATGGGCAAACACTTTTTGGAGTTTGTGGACGAAGACGATAAAGTGGAAGTTGCAAAGTCTTTTCAGGAAGCCCTAAAGGCTGAAAATGTGACTACGTTTGAAGTCAGTTTTATGAGCAAATTCGGTAAAAAAATTATATTCGAAATCAACGGACATTTTTTATCGAATAAAGATCAGGTGACCGGGTTGCTGGGTATAGGAAGAAATATAACGCAGCGAAGGAATTATGAAGATAAGATGAAGGAATTAAATTCCAAGCTTATCGAGGCTAACCGGCTGATCTCTATAGAACGAGACCGCGCTAAACAGCAGATATCCGTTCTGGAAGAATTAAACAGACTCAAAAACGAATTCGTATCAAATATCTCGCATGAGTTAAGAACGCCGCTGGCCTCTATAATCGGTTTTTCAGAGACTATATTTTTAGACCCTGAAATGCCTGAGGATACGCGTAATGAATTTGTAGGGATTATTTTAAGGGAAGGAAAGAGATTAGCCAAGCTCATTAACGATATACTCGACCTCTCAAAAATTGAGGGAGGAAAGATCGAACTGAAAAAGAGCGAGCATGACGTTATGAAAATATTAATGGAAGCCATAGAAGCCAACCAAAAAGCCGCCGAACAAAAAAATATAGCTTTTACGTACGACCTCCCTCAGGAAGAAGTAATCCTTTTTTGCGATAGAGAAAGAATTTTTCAGGTTTTTAATAATTTGATAAACAATGCAATCAAATTTACCGACAATAAAGGGCGGGTTAAAATAATAGCGCAAAATTTTTATAAAGAAGTTGAAATCATAATAAGCGATACCGGAATCGGGATTCCATCTAAAGAGATACCCCTTATTTTTGGCAAATTTTACAGAGTCCCCCGGCCGGGAACTGAAATAGAAGGCACAGGTTTGGGATTAGTGTTTGTAAAACAAATAGTCGACTCGCATAACGGATTAGTCACTGTAAAAAGCGAAGACGGCAAAGGCGCTACTTTTGTAATTAAGCTTCCAAAATCAAAACATATAAACCGAGGCGACAATTGGCCAAGTTAGTTTTTATAGTAGACGATGAACTTGCTATTGCGAAACTTTTATCTTATTGGGTTAAAGATAAATGGAAATATGACGTTGAAGTTTTTCATAACGGAGAAGACGCTCTTAAAAACCTTAACCTGAAACCGGATATTATTCTGCTTGATATTATGATGCCGGGACTAAACGGCATAGAAACTCTTAAAAGGGTAAAACATACGGATCCAAATCTGCCGGTGATAATGCTTTCCGCTCAGGGAAGCGTTGAAGTAGCTTTGGACGCTATTAGAGTCGGCGCGTATGATTATTTTCCTAAACCGATCGATTTACAGCGTTTAGAGCCCGCGATTAAAAATGCGGTTAAAAATCACGATCTATTAAAAGAACTTGAAAGCTTAAGAGAAAATGTTCAGAAAGAATATAGTTTTGATAATATAATTTCCGCCGACGGTAAGATGCAGGACGTTTTCAGATTAGTCACCAAAGTGCTTGATAACGACATATCCGTATTAATTTACGGCGAAAGCGGAACCGGAAAAGAATTAATTTCACGTGCAATCCATTTTAACGGTAAAAGAAAAGATAAGCCGTTTATAGTAGTTAACTGCGCTTCTATTCCGCGCGAACTTTTGGAAAGCGAATTATTCGGGCACGAAAAAGGCGCATTTACCGGAGCTCATCAGAGGAAGCTTGGCAAGTTTGAACTTGCCAATGAAGGCACGTTGTTCCTTGACGAAGTGGGCGAGCTTGAAATGCTGCTGCAGGCCAAACTGCTGCGCGTGATTCAGGAAAAAGAATTTGAGAGAGTTGGAGGAACGGAGCTTATTAAATGCGACGTAAGAATAATTTCTGCGACCAACAGAGATCTTAAAACCGCCGTGCAAAACAAAGAGTTTAGAGAGGATCTATATTACCGGTTGAATTCTTTTCCAATCAGTATTCCGCCTTTAAGAGCAAGACGAGGAGACATTCTTGTCCTTTCCGATTATTTTCTGAATACACTTAATAAAAAACTTAATAAAAAAATAAAAGGCTTTACTAAAAAAGCGGTTAAACTAATTTACGATTATAACTGGCCGGGGAACGTTCGCGAATTGGAAAACACAATTGAGCGCTGCCTTATTATAACCGATAAAGACGTTATTGACGCTGACGAACTGCCCGTGCATATAAAAACAGCCGAACATGACCAAACCGCAGACGTAAACGTTTCGCCTTTTACTGACGATGTGATAATCCCTTTTGAAAAGATTAAAGAAGAAGCCATAAAACATGCTCTTAAAACAACCCAAGGAAACATTCTTGAAGCGGCAAATAAGCTGCAGCTTGGGAGAGCGACAATATACAGGCTGATTGATAGATATAAGATCGATACAAAAAGTTTTGAATTATAATTAATAAATAAACAATGTAACTGAGGCAACGAATATGGACTTTGCAAAAGAGATACACGGCAGCGTTGTAGTTGAATATGTCAACCTCCACAGGGCTACGCTTCGCGACGCTGAGGAATTTAAAAAAATACTAACAAATGATATAGAACAGGGCTGGAGGAAAATTGTAGTCGATCTTACTGAATGCGAATTTATTGACTCGACCTTCCTTGGAGCTTTAGTGGTGTCTTTAAAGAAAACTACCAGCTTAGGAGGCGATCTTAAGTTAGTCGGTTTTCAACCTGCAGTTCATTCAATGTTTGAACTTACAAGAATGTACAGAGTGTTTGAAGCTTTTGCTACGGCAAATGAAGCCATAGAAAGTTTTAAATAAATTTCACTTAATTTTTTACCAATACTATGCCGTCTGAAGAAAAAAAATCTATTTTAATAATTGATGATGACCTCACCATAAGGAAATTGATATGCTATCATTTGAAAAATAATGGATACAACATATTCGAAGCTAACGGCGCAGAGGAAGGTTTTAAACTACTTTACGGCGAAAAGATTGATCTTGTTTTGTGCGATATTACTATGCAGGATATGGACGGTTATACTTTTTGTAAAAAAGTTAAAGAGAATGAACGTTACCGTGTTTTACCGTTTGTTTTTGTTACGGCAAAAAACAGTATTGAGGATAAATCAAAAGCGCTTGAAGTCGGCGGCGACGATATTATAACAAAGCCTTTCGAGGCGAAAGAGCTTTTGCTTAAAGTGCAGGCTCTGCTTAAAAGACGAGAAATTTACCGCTTATATGGCGAAAAGAAATCTATCGAGCAATCGTTTGCGGAAGAAAAATCTAAAATATTGTTAGTGGACGACGATCTGTCTCTTGCCAAATTGTTTCAGTATAATCTTGTAAAAGCCGGATTTGAATGTATGGTGGCTCCAGACGCGGAGGAAGGTCTTAATCTTGCAAAATCAAATCCGCCTGATGTTATTGTTTCTGATATTATGATGCCGAAAATTGACGGATTCGCCTTTAGAAAAATGATTATTGAAGATCCTCTGTTACGCCAGATTCCATTTATTTTCCTGACGTCAAAAGGAGCCGAAGAAGATATACTTGAAGGTTACGATTTAGGGATTACCGATTATGTAATTAAAACAGCCGGACCGCGAGTAGTTGTAGCAAAAGTTACTGCTATTATGAATAGTCTTGGTAAAGAAAGACAAAAAGCCGTTTCTGAACTGCACGATGCGGCGGACTCTATTCATGCTACTGTGGTGCCGGATAATTTTCCGGTGTTTCCAGGCTTTGAAATTAAACATTGGCATCAGACTTACAAAGGCATACCCGGCGGCGATTTTATAGATTATTTTGATCTCGGCGAAGATAATATGGCCATAATTCTTGGCGACGTAATGGGGAAAAAATGGAAAGCCTGGTATTTTGCTTTTGCATATATCGGATATGTAAGGAGCGCAATTCGAGTCGCTCTGCAAAAGGGGGGCGATATTTCTCCAAAAGAAATTTTGGATGAAGTTAACAGATCAATTTACCATGACGCTAAAATATCCGAAGTATTTACTATACTTTCAGTTCTTGTGATAAACAAAAAAACAATGACTGCAAAATATTCAGGAGCGGGAGACCTCCCGTTGTTATACAGAAACGCCGCATCTGGCGAAGTTTCACAGATAAAATCGGATGGTCTTTTGCTTGGCTTTATGCCGGATGGGAACTATAATAACGTAGAAATTAACCTAAACGCTAATGATTGCATTTTCATGCTTACTGACGGTATTACGGAATCGCGCAATTTTTCAGGCGAACAGTTTAATGATTATCTGATAGACGCCGTAAAAAACATTGATCCAATTAACGATCCTCTGGAAGAATTAAAACGGGTATTTATTGCATTTACTGCGGGTAAATTTGAAGACGACGTAAGCCTTATTACGGTTAAGGCAAAGTAGATGAAAAAAGTAATAACAATTTTTGGAAGCTCGCTGCCTGTAGAAGGCGACGCGGAATATGAAAACGCTTACAAGCTTGGAGCTTTACTTGCTGAAAAAGGATTTGATATCTGTAACGGCGGAAATTGCGGCATTATGGAGGCTACGGCTAAAGGAGCGCTTGAAAAGGGCGCAAAAGCAACGGGCATAACAATAAAACATTTCTCCTCCCGCACAAATAAATATCTTACTGAACTTGTTGTATGCGAAACTCTTTTTGAGAGAATTACTAAACTAATAAGCTGCGCCGATGGATTTGTTATACTTAAAGGGGGAACCGGAACTCTGCTTGAACTTGCAGCCGCGTGGGAGCTTATGAATAAAAATATTATGGGCGTAAAACCGATTACATGTCATTCGTCTTTGTGGAAAGATATTGTAACGGTTATGGAAAAGCAGATAGAAAGCGAGAAGCGCGAAACAGGACTTGTCAGCTGCTTTGACCGCGTTGAAGATATTGCAGAATATCTTGCATTAAAGCTATCATAACCCGCTTAAAAATTCCTGAACCTTCAAATAAACCATTTCAACTTCCAACTCTTTTACGCATTTGAACTGAACGTCAGTCCGCGAGCAGGTAAGCGGAGCAGGGGAATAAAAAAAGCAGGGCGCGCACTCTAAGTTTAATGACGCTATTTTATAATCAGTCTTCCATGGATGAATATAGTTTGTGTTAGTCGGCCCAATAACGCCTACTACTTTTAACTGCATAGCCGATGATATATGCATAAGACTTGAATCGTTTGACACAAACACATTGCAGCGCTTCATTACAGCGGCAGTCTGGGCTAAATCGGTTGATTTAACAAGAAAACACTTTTCGGAATTTACATCTTTATGAATTTGTCCTGCAAGTTCATATTCGTCAGGTCCGCCGAATAATAATATAACGGCGTTATCATTGGCAATTAGTTTTTTTGCAAGCGCAGTAAACTTTTCAGGTTCCCATCTGCGCTTAATATGGTTCTTAAGCGTAGCGCAGCCGGGGTGAAAGCCAATAACCAACTGATCGGCAGAAATTGCCCTGTCAGCTAAAAACTTTGAAGCGAAGTCAGCGTCTGAAGCAAGAAGAGGAAAGTTAAGCGGCGGCAAATCGGTAAATTCTTTGTCCAGAAATTTGCTTAACAGTTTTACGTTTTCTTCTACATTATGAAGCGAATCGTCTTCTGTAATAGAGACGTTATTAAGAAAGCTAAAATTGCGAAAGCCTCCGCGCAGATAATTTACTCCAAGGCGTTTTTTTGCGCCGATGAGGAAATTAATTATGTTGTATTCTTTTCTGTTTGCAGGATAAACGTTAATTGAAGCGTCGTATTTGCCATGCAGCTCTAAAACAAAACGGAGAGATTTAACCGCGCCCTGTTTCATAAAATCAAAATGGATCACGTTGTCAAGATCGGCATTACGCGCATAAATATCGTTTACCCCTTTAAACATTACAAGAGCGTCTATAGTAGCGCCGGGCAAACTTTGCCTTAGTAGTTTAATAGCTGGAGTAAACATCAAAGCGTCGCCGATGCCGGAAAGCGCTAAAATTAAAATTTTCAAATTCTATTCCGGTTTTTTGAAGAAGCTGTCGTAATTTTTCTTTTCTTTAGTCGCCATATATTTTTGATACAGGGCTTTTAGTTTTGCAAACGAAACCGAATCAAAGTCCTCGTCGTCTTTCTGCCTTTTTACGAACATCTTATAGTCGTACGATTCTTTTGCGTCCATTTTATTCTCATAAAATTTCAACGCGTCCAAATATTTCTGTTGTTCTTTGATTTGCATATAGTTAATATAAATTATATTTTATTATTCGCCGAACAAAATTAAATAATCTTTCAACAAGAAAAAAAATAATAATGCATAAAGATAAAGAGAATTGGAAACTGCTGATTGAAATCAATCAGGATAAATGCGATTTCTGCGGATGCTGCGTGGGCGTTTGCCCGGAAGACGCAATTGAGTTGAAAGAGGCGCAAATAGGTATAATAGAATCTGAATGCACAAATTGCTCAAAATGCGTTTGGTCTTGCCCGGTTGAGGCGATAAAGTTTAATAAAGACGAGCTGAAAAAACAGACTGTGGTTATGGATATATGAAAGAAAATTATGACGTTATAGTAGTTGGAGCGGGTCCTGCCGGTTCGATGGCTGCAAGGTTTGCCGCTGAAAAGGGCGTATCGGTATTGATGCTCGAAAAAGACAGAGATGTGGGCTATCCCGTGCGCTGCGGCGAAGCGGTAAGTAAAACTTCGTTAGAAAAGTTTATTACTCCCGATGAAAGATGGATTAACGCGCGAACAAATAAATTATCTTTTATTGCTCCAAATGATAAGGAAGTTACAATTGAGTTTAAGGAAACCGCCTATATTTTAGAGCGGAGAATTTTTGATTATGAACTTGCAAAAACAGCCGTTGCAAAGGGCGCGGAAGTTTTAACGCGGGCGTATGTTAACGGATTATTGTTTGCCGACGGGAAGGTATCGGGGGTAAAATACGAACATCGCGGAGAACAAAAAAATGCCTCGGCTAAAATAGTAATTGCGGCAGACGGAGTGGAATCGCGCGTGGGCAGATGGGCTGGATTAAAAACCTGCGTTGATTTTAGAGAAATGGAAAGCTGCTATCAGGTTACGGCTACAGGCTTGGAGCTTAACGATGAAACCTGCTATTTCTATTTCGGCAGGGAAACTGCGCCCGAAGGTTATCTGTGGGTGTTCCCTAAAGGGAACAATTCCGCAAATATCGGAATTGGCATAAGCGGACTTTCAGGTAAAAAGAAATCGGCTCAGAAATATTTAGATGAGTTTTTAGCTAAAAAATATCCAGGCGTTTCAGCATTAACCGCTATTGCCGGGGGAGTCCCCTGCTCAATCACATTGGAAAAGCTAACTGCGCCAGGAATAATGCTTGCCGGAGACGCTGCGAGGCAGGTAAATCCGCTTTCCGGAGGAGGCATTGCAAGCGGCATGACAGGCGGCAGTATTGCCGGCAGAATTGCGGCCGAGGCTATAAAGAAAAACGACCTAACCTATATTTCATCTTATGAAAATGAATGGCGAGAAAAAGTCGGAAAACGTCACGAAATTTATGACCGGATCAAAAACGGAATATATGGCTTTAAGGATGAAAAATTTAATTCTCTTGCCGAGTCGTTTTTAAAAGTCCCTTTTGAAAAGAGGAGCTTAAATCAACTTTTCAAAGCCGCTCTGATTAACAACCCGGGTTTGTTGCTTGATATAGCAAAAGTTTTTATTGGAAGATAATAAAAACGACTTTTGGAAGTAATTTGTATACATAATTCCTTAGGCGTATTGAAAGAAATAGAGGTAAAAAGAACGATTTATCAGTAAAAAACTTATAATATTTGCCAATTTCGAAAATTGACTTAATTTTTTCAGAAAATTTCATTATTTTGCAATTGTAAATTAAATACATATTTAAAGGGACACTATGAATTATTTAGTATTATTAAGACATGGCGAATCGCAATGGAACTTAGAGAATAAATTTACCGGATGGGTAGACGTTGATCTAAGCGCTAAAGGCGAAGGCGAAGCTAAGAATGCAGGTTTATTAATTAAAAAAGCTAATTTGAAATTCGATTATCTATTCACTTCTGTTCTTAAAAGAGCAATCAGAACAGCTCAAATTGCGTGTGAAAACGCCGGCTTTGTAAATCTGCCTACAGAAAGAGATCAGGCTCTTAACGAAAGACATTACGGCGCATTACAGGGCTTGAATAAAAAAGAAACCGCCGATAAATTTGGCGAGGAACAAGTTCACATCTGGAGAAGAAGCTACGACGTTCCGCCTCCAGCCGATAAAACTGAATTAAATCCTCTTGGCATGACCGAAAGTTTAAAGGACACTGCCGCAAGGACAATCCCGTATTATCAGGAACATATTGAAAAATTGGTTAAGGAAGGAAAGAACGTTCTGATTACAGCTCATGGCAACAGCTTACGCTCTTTAGTTATGTTTCTTGATAATTTAACAAAAGAACAGGTTCTTGAGCTCAATATACCTACCGGAACTCCTCTTGTATATGAATTTGAGAACGGGAAAGTAATTAAAAGTTATTATTTGAAAAATGAATAAAGAATTGATATATCAGTATTTTTCTGACGACGATTTCCTAAGGATATCTTCAAAGATAAAAGAATTAGAGAAAACTACGTCCGGGGAGATATGCGTTAGTATCAAAGAAAAAAAATCATTTTGGAAAAAGAATAAAAGCCTCCGCAGTTTAGCGGAGGCCGAGTTTATTCGATTGGGTATTAAAAAGACCAAAGAGCACACTGGCGTTTTGGTTTTTATTCTGCTCAAGGAACGGCAGTTTTATGTTTTGGCGGATTCGGGCATTAACGAAAAAGCGCCGGAAAAAACATGGGACGCAATTAAAGAAGAAATGCAGGGCTTTTTCCAGAAGGGAGAGTTTTGCAAGGGGGTTGTGCACGGCTTAGATCATATAGGTAAGATTCTAAGCGAACATTTTCCGATTCGTCCGGATGATGTTAATGAATTATCCAACAAAGTAGTATTCAATTAAAGGATAGATATGAAAAAAATAATACAATTATTCTTATTGCTATCTTCTGCGGCCTTTGCGCAGTATGTCACTCCAAATACAGGCGTCAACTGGAATTTAGACAGCCTTGTGGCTAACTCTAACGGTAAAGTTGCAGGCGCGTTTCCAAATTACGAAATTAAAGATTCAATCCGGGTTTCTGCTAACGATAAATTAGTTATTAAAGCCGGTTCAAAAGTTCAGTTCGACTCTCTTAAAGCGGCGTTCTGGATACAGGGAATTTTCCAGGTTAATGGAGATTCGCTTAACAATGCAGTTTTTACTTCGCTTAATCAGGATTCAACTGGCGCATATCAGGGTTTTACGTTTGACGACTCTAGCATAGACAGCTTATGCTGGATTAAGTTTGCGCAGATAAATTATGCTTATTATGGCTTTAGGGCTATTAACTCAAGCCCTCTGATTTATGGCAGTCATTTGTATAAATGCCGCAGAGGCGTTCAGCTTACCGGTTCAAATGCAGTAATAACTGCAAATAAAATTGAAAGAAGTTATGAGTACGGTATAAATTTAACGCTTAGCTCAAATCCTTATATTATTTCTAATGAAATTGCAAATAATAACACTCAGAATACAGCTGCAAAAAACCAGATTAGTATAGGTTTGCAGGGGAACAATTCTCCTATAATCCGGAATAACGTAATTTACGGCAGCGTAAAAACAAATTATGCCGGAGCTATCGGTCTTTGGGTTTACGGCTCTACTGCATATTCAAATATAGTTATTGAAGGGAACACAATACACGATAACAGCTTTGGTATTACGCTATACGGAATGGGCGGCGGCATAATTAACGGAACAGTAAACGATAACTTAATATATAACAATAATACTAACCCAAGCGTAATGACTACCGGAAGCGGTATTAACGTTAACGGCGGTCCGGAAGTAGTTCCTGTTATTAAAAGAAATACAATTTACGGCAACTGGTGGGGTATTACAATTCAGAACGGCTCTACTGTTATCGCAGGCCCTCAGCCTAAACTTGGCGACCTGACTAACGCAGATACTTCTGATAACGGTTTAAACCATATTTATGGCAACGTTCAGGGGACGAATGTTTATGACTTATATAACAATTGCACTAACACTATTCAGGCTCAGAACAACGACTGGGGCGTATACGATTCGCTTTCTATCGCTCAGCATATTTTTGATAAAAGCGACGATGCCGCTCATGGCGCAGTAGTTTTTACTCCTTTCTATAAAGCCAGCGTAATTCCGGTTGAACTAACTTCATTCGCGGCTAATCAGACGGCTTCAGGCTTTTTGTTAAAATGGCAGACAGCTACCGAAACTAACAATTCTGGTTTTGAAGTTCAGAAAGCTTTAGGCAAAGGAAGCTTCGCTTCTATCGGTTTTGTAAAAGGACAGGGAACTTCTACTAACGTTAAAAAATATGAATTCAAAGATTCTGACGTGTCGGCTCAAAGCCAGTCAATCAGATATCGTTTGAAACAAGTTGATTTTGACGGAACAGCAAATTATTCAAGCGAAGTTGAAGTAAGCTATACGGCTCCTAAAAAATTCGAGCTTGCTCAAAATTATCCTAATCCGTTTAACCCTTCTACAGTGATTAATTTTGAAATCCCTAACGCCGGGAAAGTATCTCTAAAAGTGTATAACATTTTAGGCAACGAAATTGCTACTTTAATTAATAAAGATATGCCTGCCGGAAGCCACAGCGTGCGTTTTAACGCCGCTAATCTTTCAAGCGGACTTTATTTCTACACGATTAAAGCCGGTAACTACACTGCTACTAAAAAGATGATGCTTCTAAAGTAAAACTAATAAAGTATCAGCTATTTTCAGGCTCCCTTTCATTTTTGAGAGGGAGCCTTTTTTATTGCTCTTTCTGGGTGAACGCTCATGACCTTCCAGTCGCTTGCGCACTGGAAGGCTTGATACAATGCCGAGCCAATGCATAAATGTGCGGTTTATTAATTAGCCGTTGTCGTTTTTTAAGCAACGTTAATTAAAAATTTTTATATGTAATAGCACCGTTAGTTTACTCCAACCTGCGCGATTATTCTTGCGAATGCTGCGAAGGTTTTTTTGTATTAACAAAAAAGTAATTTGCATTTCATTTTTTTTATATATATTTATAATCATAAAATGATATATCTAATGTCGTTTTATTTTTTAACGCAGGGAGAGTTTACTGCGCTTTAATTTGTGGGATATAGTTCCTTTTTATTGGAAGCTAAAAATTAAAGTCATGGGAGAATGTATGTTAGTGAAATTGTTGTCCTCTTCTATAATAGAAACGCCTTTATCCACGCATGCGGGGAGACGCCTCAATTATTTCACAATAAAAAAGAAGATATTTCTGAAATATAGTTGTGCTAGTATAGTATCAAATAATAGTTTAGATTCATAACAAAATGAATTGTATCCTATTTGTTGAATAAATAGATATATTTCAAAAGAATAATGGTGAAAAAATACTTTACTTGTTCAAAAAAAATAAAGAGTAAGGTTATTCACTATTTACGTGTTTTGCAAAATATTTGGAGTAGTGATGAAAAAAGTAATATCGATATTATTCATTATTAGCGTTCTTATGTGTGGGTGTAACGTAAATAATCCGGCAATAGCAGTAAATCAAAATACTGATACCGATGCAGGTACTTGGATTTATACTTTATCTTGGAACGGAAGTAATATTGATCTTAAACGTTCCAGAATTGATACTCTTAATTTTACTTCAACTGGTATTTCTGTTGATAACGATTTAACGACATCTACTCCCAAAATGTTCGATAGTCCGAAAAACAATATCCTGCTAATAGCTACTGAAAAGAAATTATACTTTATAGATAAAAGCAAAAAGACAAAAACAAAAGAATTGTCAATACCCGATACCGATAATCCGGAAGAATACTTCGGCTATGGCAAAATAGACATCCTCCCTTATAAAGCTAACTCAGATTATTGTATATTAATTAACAGGTCTGTTTACCTTATTAATCTTAAAACATTCCAAATTGAAAAAACAATTTGGAATAGTTATGATGCGAACAATTATGTATTTATATATGACGCCGCTTTAAGCGCTGACAGCTCTAAATTATTTTTACAATTAACTTATTACAAGTACATTATTTTTCAAAAAATAATGGCTCTTGATTTATTAGATAATTCGTCGCAGATTATTTATGAATATAAAGAAGGCGATTTGGCTCCCAAAGGAAGCAAATATGTTTACTGCAATAGCGATTATCTAATTTCTTATTCAGCAAGTAATAACGTATTAACGCGGTTAGCGATTCCTTCGTATAACGTAATTGACAGCATTGTAATTGATAAAAAATTAATTCCATATTCGCTCCTTTCCCCAAATAATAATGAAATAATAGTACAGGATTATACGACGGGTTCATTTTCTTCTTTAAATTGTGAAAATATGCAGCTATCCGATATACTTAATTTAAGTATTGGTCCTATAGTAAAAACAAGATTTCAATCATTAATGGGAGGTGATCTCTATGCAAGTACAATAACAACTTTGGGAAAATGTTCGGTTTACAATTTAACAAAATCAAAATTAATTTTTGAATTCAACAACGATTATAGGTTGTATGACCTTATCATAATGGAGGAATAAAAGAATGAAAGTTCTAAAAGTGTTTTTTTATTTATTCTTGTTTAGCTCAATTGGTATTTGCGATGTAATATACACTTCTGTTGGAAAAATCGCAAAAAATTCTTCTGACATAATTGAAGGCAGAGTCGTAAATGTGGAGCAAAAGTGGGATGGGAATCACAAATTTATTTTTACTTATACAACGATAAAAATTAAAAATATAAAAAAAGGAGCGATAAAAAGTAAAGAAATTATTGTTAAAGAGATTGGAGGTAAATTAGATGGCTTTACAACATATGCAGATTGTCAGCCCAATTATTCAATTAACGAAGATGTGATGGTTTTTCTTCAGAGAAATGGTGACTTTTATCAAACTTATGGCTTAAATCAAGGGAAATTTAATATTATAAATAACAATGGTAAAAAAATGCTCAAAAGAGATATCGACATTAATAAACTTACGATTTTAGAAAAAAATGTTAGTAGAGAGACAATTAAATCATCTTTTGATTATAATGATTTTATCAAAAATATTAATTTATCGAAATAAATAAAGGGAAGGATAAAATGTTAAAAAAGATTTACATCTTAATATTATTATTTCTATGTAACACTTTTGTTTTGGCCACAGATCAATGGCGTGTATTTGGACCAGGTACAAATCTTGAAGTTAAAAGTATGTATAGTCAACCACCATTTTGTAAATGGCATAAATTAAATATTGGGTATTCAATTGTAAGTTCGCCAAATCAAGCTCTGAATTATCTGATTGATAATTCGTTTAATAGTTGGGCTGGATGTGGTTATATAAATTTCACTAGCGGAAGTGATATAACTGTCAATGCTGATTACAGTAATCCCTCTTGGTTCGGATATACTCCATTTACATGCGATTCACATGGCGAAATAGTAAGTTGTGCAGTTTACTTAAATACTGGGAGCTATGATGGAGTTCCAATAACTTGGACAGATGGAAACGAAAATGTAGCAGTATCAGGGGCAACAAGATATTATTGTGATGTGCAAAATTGTGTAACACATGAATTAGGGCATGCTTTGGGGATAGCGCATCATAGTACGGGTAATGGAAATCCCACAATGGCTGAAAGAAGTCTATGTCCGATTTTTAATACGACATTAGATAGACGTACTTTGGAACCAGATGATTGGGCGGCATTAAATTTTTTATATCATGATTTATTTATACCTTCAGAATATACAAGTTGTTCTACTGCCATTAGTTGTCTACCAGATAATGGAGTCGTCTCAGTACAACAAAATTCTATATTAGATAATAATGTTACTATTCCAACATCAAAAACAATTTCTATTCAAACAGGCGTCACTTTAAACCTGAATGGTTATTACATTGTTTTTGCTGGCGGTACAATGACAATTGCAAGCGGCGCAACGTTTAATTGCGCATACCTAAAAAGCGGAAATAATGTTCTTGGATATTTCCCAACAATCCAATCTGCTGTAAATTATTTCTCTGGAGGCAGTTCTACAAGTTTATATACTATTGCATTGCAGCCACGAGCGTACAATGAGTCAGTTACGTTTAGCGGAAAATCATATATGGTTCTTGACGGACTTGGAAGCGCGACGATTAATAGCTTAGCTATAAATAATTCAAGCAGTATATATATAGAAAATCTTACAGTTAACAATAGTCAAATACAAATAAATGGGAGCAGCCATACGGATATATCCGGTGTAACTGTTACGTTTGGCGCAGGCATTGTATATGATTATAATGGGACATTAACAAACTTTTACAATTCTTATGGAACCAATGGAGGCGCTTCTGAAGGATATAATTCTTATTGCGGTACTGGCAATATTTTTAGCAATCATATATCAGGTTGGGACATTGGCGTATATCTTCAAAATGGCGCAAGTTATACTGTTGGTCAAGGCAATGTATTTTGTGGTAATGGCGGGGATATTGTAGCTTATTCTCCATCGCATGCTTATTGCACAGCCAATAAATATAGCCGTACTCCTTACCCAATATCAGGAAATTATGAGATGTCCGGAGAAATTAACGGCCTATGTGGCGATCCTAAAGCGGCTAGAAAACAAATTGCTGGCGGCAACAATACTACCGAATCTGTAACAGGCGGAAATGATTTAATACAACAATATCTCAACCTTTTGCAGCAGATGAAAACTGATAAAGAAAACGGCGTTGTAAACACTGCTTCGTATGTAGAAACAGTAGGCACAATTATAGGCAAGTTAATGGTAAAATTTGTAACTGCGTTTGATAAGGATTCTTTCAAAAAGAATATTGTCTTCTTATCGCAGTTGTATAATACTATTGGCGCAAAAACAGATTTTAATAACGCGCTTGCAATATTATCGGGCAATAAACTGTTTTCTAACTATTTGCCGTTTATCAAAAGATATGAAATAGGAACGGATATAGACAACAGAGACTATAAAAAAGCAGCTGACCTGACTAATACCATCATGGCGGATAAAAATACAGATACAGGTCTGCTTTGCGAAATGCTGTATGAAAAAGGATTGATCTACAAAAACTATCTAAATGATACAGTTACGGCAAAAGCCGCATTTACGGAACTTGCTGTAAACCATTCCGATAATATACTCAGCAAATTTGCTCTTGCGCAGTTAGGCCAAAGCGGCGGCGGTAGTCTTGGCAAACAGGTCTCTCCGTTAGCTGGAACAGAAACTCAGAAAGCAATAACAGGTTTTGGCAACTATCCAAATCCATTTAACCCTACTACAAAAATATGCTACCCGGTAGAACAAGCAGGCGCTATAAAACTAAGCGTATATAACCTTCTTGGACAAAGAGTAGCGGAATTAGTAAACTGCTATATGGAAAAAGGAAATTATACAGTCGACTTTGACGGATCAAAACTTGCAAGCGGATTGTATATTTACACTCTTCAGTCAGGCAATAAATTTACTTCAAGAAAAATGTTCTTATTGAAGTAAACAAATAGTAAATAATAGCTATTTATTTCAACCTTCCAGGGTATTCTAACGAATACCTGGAAGGTTTCGTTTTATTGAGCGGGGATTTGCAAATAAAGCGCTGTGTCTGCATAAAATAGGGAAGTGATAAAAGATTCTCTTGACAATAAATGAATAATCATTTATTTTAGAACTATGAGAATAAAAGATGAGTTCAAACAAGAGGCGGTAATTAACGCTACGGTAAAATTGGTTAATCAAATTGGATTTGTTTCCAGTTCGGTTTCAAAAATTGCAAAAGAGGCTAATGTTTCGCCAGCTACAATTTATATTTATTATAAAAATAAGGAAGAGCTGCTTGTCTCTACTTATGTTGAAATTAAGAAGACCCTTGGCCGGGAACTTTTAAAAAACATAGACGAAGCAAAACCTTTCAGAGATATTCTTTTCAATCTTTGGATGAATGGATTTGATTTTATTACGCAAAATAGGGACTTATTCCAATATACCGAGCAGTTTGCAAGCTCGCCATATTCTGATCTGGTGGACAGCCGGGAATATGACGTTTATTTTGAACCTATCTACAGAGTCCTAAAAAAAGGGACCGAACAGAAAATAATTAAAAATGTTCCGTTTGAAATGCTGGCCGCTTTCATTTTCTTTCCGCTAATGACGCTGGCAAACCCAAAGCTTTGTAAAAGTATAGAGCTTAATAAAGAAACCATAGACCAGGCTTTTTCGATGGCTTGGGACGCAATTAAATTGTAATTTTTTTTGTCATTTTAATAAGTGAACATTCATTTATATGCGGCTAAATAGAAATAAAAAGATCGTAAAATACTTACGAAGAAGTATAATACTAATAATTTTGATAGGGATAATTTTGACGTTTATTGACAAAACATATTCATCCGCCTTGTACGACAGCAAAGAGGCTGCGTTCGCAAAAATTCAAAAATCGCCGCAATACAGGGATGGAAAATTCCGCGATGCCGTAGAATGGAAACAACCGACGTTTACGGAGTATGTGGGCGTTATGTGGGAATTCCTTTTCGGCGGCGAACAAAGGACTCCAAACCGAGCTCTTCCACGGCAAAATATTGATATGGAAAGATTTCAGGACGCAAGTAAAAATCAGCTGACGGTTTTTTGGGCGGGGCATTCGTCTTTGTTTATAAATATAGACGGCTACAAAATACTTACTGATCCTGTTTTTGAAAAGAAGGTTTCAATTCTTGGCCCAGCCAGGTTTAATGGAGATGCGCCTTTAGACGTGAATAAAATACCGTTGGTCGACGTTGTGATTGTATCGCACAATCATTATGACCATCTAAACAAATATTCGATACAGCTGCTGAATGGAAAAACAAAAAAGTTTATTGTTCCGCTTGCAGTTGGAGCTCAGCTTCGCCAATGGGGAGTTCCGGCAAATAAGATTACTGAACTTGACTGGTGGGAAGAACTAAAAGTTACGGATGAACTTACCATTACTGCGACTCCATCGCAGCACTTCTCAGGACGCGGATTAACCGACCGGGATAAGACGCTTTGGGCTTCGTGGGTAATTAAAGCTCCGCGCCATAAAGTATTCTTCAGCGGCGACTCCGGCTATTTTGAAGGATTCAAAAAAATAGGGGGAAAATATGGCCCGTTTGATATGACTTTTATTGAGTGCGGGGCTTATAACGAAAAATGGCGCCATATTCATATGTACCCGGAAGAAACAGTTCAGGCCTGTCTTGATTTGAAAGGAAAGCTTTTACAGCCAATACACTGGGGAACGTTTAACCTTTCAATGCACTCCTGGTATGAGCCAATGGAACGCGTTAGTAAAGCGGCGGAAGCCGCGGGGGTTAAAATTGCTACTCCGGTCGTTGGGGGAATTACAGAGTATGATAAGAATATTCCGACTGAAAAATGGTGGAAACAAATGATAACGCAAAACAAATAAGTTAGTTAACTAAATATATAAGGATACACGATGACACAGACAAAATGGGATAGCGCTAATATGCCAGATCAAAAAGGGAGAATAGCAATAGTAACAGGCTCAAGCAGCGGAATTGGGGATGAAACCGCAAGAGCTCTTGCCGAAAAAAATGCTACTGTAATTATTGCCGTCCGTAATATAACAAAAGGCGAAAATGCGGCAAAAAAAATAAAAGCGCTCAATAAACAGGCGGACGTTAAAGTGATGGTGATTGATTTATCTGATCTTAAATCAGTACGCAGCTTTGCCGAAGCATTTAAACAAAAATTTAAAAAACTCGATTTGCTAATCAATAATGCAGGCGTTATGATACCGCCTTACGGCAAGACTAAAGACGGATTTGAGCTTCAGTTTGGAACTAACCATTTAGGGCATTTTGCCTTAACCGGACTACTACTCGATTTGTTAGAGAATACGCCCGGCTCGCGTATTGTAAATGTTTCAAGCGGCGCGCATAAAATAGGCAATATTAACTTTGACGATCTTGCCTGGGAAAAGCGGCCGTATAAAGAGTGGAAAGCATATGGCGACAGCAAAATTGCAAACCTGTATTTTACTTATGAACTGCATAGAAGATTAAAACAGAAAAACTCAAATGTAATTGCTGCGGCTTCGCATCCGGGATGGACTTCTACCGATCTTCAAAGGCATAACGGCTTTTTTAATTTCCTTAATCCGTTTTTTGCGCAAAAACCTGTAATGGGCGCGCTGCCAACATTATTTGCGGCAACATCACCTGACGTTTTAAGCGGAGAATTTTTTGGACCTTCAGGCTGGCAGGAAATGCGCGGGTATCCTAAAAAAGTGGATTCTAACGATTTATCAAAAGACGAAAAAATTGCTGAAAAACTATGGCAGGTTTCTGAACAATTAACCGTGGTAAAGTTTCTTTCAAAATAAATGGAGTTGCATTATGAAGATACGAGCAATAATTACCGGATCAACCGGAATGGTTGGCGAAGGGGTTTTGCATGAATGCCTTAACAGCGCGGATGTGGAAGCCGTATTGGTTATTAATAGAAGACCATGCGGTATTATTTACGAAAAATTGCAGGAAATAATACTGAAAGATTTTAATGATATTGCGTCTATTTCTCAAAGCTTAACGGGCTACAATGCATTTTATTTTTGTTCAGGAGTTACGTCATTAGGAAAGAACGAAAGCGATTATACAAGACTGACGTATGATCTGACGTTGACCGTCGCTAAAACAGCATCTCAAATAAATAATGATATGACTTTTTGTTACGTCTCCGGAGCTGGAACCGACAGCTCTGAAAAGGGACGCTCAATGTGGGCAAGAGTAAAGGGCAAAACAGAAAACGATTTGCTAAAACTTCCTTTTAAGGCTGCGTATATGTTCAGACCAGGATTTATGAATCCTACTAAAGGATTGAAAAATGCGTATAGTCTTCTAAAATACGTCGCTCCGTTTTATCCTATATTTGATAAACTTTTCACTAAATATGTTACTACTCTTGCGGAAGTAGGGCTTGCAATGATAAATGTAACGACAAAAGGCTATGATAAAAAAATAATTGAATGTACGGATATACGAAAGCTTGCAAAGCAATAATGCCGCTAACGCAATGATGTAAAGTATCAAAAGAAAAGCGGAGACTGCTATTTACAATTTATTTGACGTGTTTTTTGCTTAAATTTATATTTTAAGTAATTAAATATCGCATAAATGAAAAAAGTATACGACATAGCGATCATCGGCGGAGGAATTGTCGGCGCGGCTTCGGCAATGGAATTGCAGATGAGCGGCAAATATTCGGTAATAGTTTTAGAAACCGAAAATGAACTGGCCGCTCACCAGACGGGCAATAACAGCGGCGTTATACACTCAGGGCTTTATTATAAACCGGGCTCGCTTAAAGCTAAAAATTGTATAGCCGGGCGCGGGCTTATGTATAAGTTTTGCAAAGAATACGGCATAGCGCATGAACAATGCGGCAAGCTTGTAGTAGCCTCCGACGAAAATGAAATTGAATATTTAAACAAGTTATACGACAGGGGAATTGAAAACGGTTTAATCGGTCTAAAAAAATTAAAAGAAGAAGAACTAAAAGAATATGAGCCGCATGTAACTGGCAAAGCCGGACTGTTAGTTCCTGAAACAGGCATAGTAAACTATAAGCAGGTTGTAGAAACTTACGCAAAGCTGATAATGGAATCAGGCGGCGAAATAAGAACGCGGACTAAATTTACAGGCTTAAGTAAAGAAGACGATAATTTAGTCTTGGAAACCAATCAGGAACCTATAAGGGCAAAATTTTTAATCAATTGCGGGGGACTTCATTCCGACCATATAGCTAAACTGTGCGGAGTGGAGCCGGGCGTTATGATTACTCCTTTCCGCGGCGAGTATTACACAATTAAGAAAGAAAAACAATATTTAGTTAATAACCTTATTTATCCCGTGCCGGATCCAAAGTACCCGTTTCTTGGAGTGCATTTTACGCGCATGATAAAAGGCGGCGTTGAAGCCGGCCCTAACGCATTGCTTGCATTAAAGCGGGAAGGGTATTCGCATACAGATATTTCTATCCCTGATTTATTAGAGATGGCGGCTTATCCTGGTTTCTGGAAAATGGCTATGCAGCATTACATGACCGGCATTAAGGAATATTACAGATCGTTTAGCAAACAGGCTTTTGTAAATTCGCTTAGAAAGTTAGTCCCTGAAATAAACGCCGAAGATATAGAACACGGCGGAGCGGGGGTGCGCGCGCAGGCTTTAGACCGCAACGGCAGGCTTTTAGACGACTTTTGTATTGTGGAGGCTGCAAAGATGGTTCACATACTAAACGCGCCGTCTCCGGCGGCTACGGCGTCTATAAGCATAGGCGGAACAATTGCCGGGTTAGTACAAAAAAGATTTTCGTAACAAAACCAAAAAACAAAATGAATGAAATTAAATTAGTCGTCTTTGATTTAGACGGCACTCTGACAAATTCAGGGAATACTATTTACAAAGCGACTTTAAAAACTTTAAAACAGCTCGGTATAAACGATGAAATTAAGTTTGACGATTTCAATAAAACAATCGGCGCGCATTTTACAGATATGTTTAAAAGCTTAAACGTCAACGTTGAAGACGTTGAGCATTTTATAAATCTTTACAAGACGTATTATTTCGATTTTATAGACGACACTTATTTGTATGACGGAGTAATTGAAACGCTTAAAGAGTTGAAAAAGAGAAATATCAAAACGGCTCTCCTTACTACAAAGGCGCAGGATCAGGCTGATTTAGTGATAGACTATTTTAAGCTGCGGGAATATTTCGGTCTGGTTACAGGCCGCAGACCGGGGCTTGGAATTAAACCGGACGCGTCGCCTCTCATTTTTATTTGTAATGAACTAAATGTAAAGCCGGAAAATACTCTTATGGCTGGGGATTCAGAGCTTGATATTAAATGCGGTAAAAACGCTTCAACCGTTACATGCGCCGTTACTTATGGGTTTAGAGCTAAAGAACATCTTGAAAATGAAAAACCTGATTATATTATTAACGATATTAGAGAACTATTAAACTTAGTTTAGGTTATGGAAAATATTAGACGAAGAAAATTTTTAAAACAAATATCATTAATTGCAGGCGGGGTCGTAGCCGCGCCTGTATTATTTAAGAGCCTTTCAGCTAAGGGCGAAACCACAGTTCCGACGAAAGCAAAATTTAAACCGAGCCCGGCAGAATGGAGCTCCGCCAATATTACAATTGCGTGGATAGGGCATTCTACAATGCTGATAAACATGTTTGGAACTATTATACTAACCGATCCGGTAATGCTTAGACGTATAGGAATAAAAGTGCTGGGTATAACCTACGGCCCTGAACGATATACGCGTCCTGCTCTAACTTTAGACGAACTTCCTAAACCGGATATCGTTCTTCTTTCGCACGCGCATATGGATCATACTGATTATCAGACGCTATTGCCGCTTACTAAAAAATTCCCCGGACAGATTGACTGCATTACGGCGTTTAATACAAAAGACGTAGTCGCCGATCTCCACTGGAAATCTTTGAAGGCGCTTGACTGGGGCGAATGCGGCGAATGCAGGGGGATTAAATTTCATGCTTTAGAAGTAAAACATTTTGGCTGGAGATATCCCGGCGAAAGAGACCGCGCCAGAGGATTTTTTAAAAACGGCAGAAGTTATAACGCATACGTCTTAGAAAAAAACGGGAAGCGCATACTGTTTGGCGGCGATACGGCGTATACCGATAAATTTAAAAAGACTAATATTAAAGATATTGACGTTGCAATGATGCCTATTGGCGCGTATAATCCATGGAAATTTGTTCATTGCAATCCTGAAGAAGCTCTCGCAATGGCTAAAGATATGGGCGCAAAGGTATTTATACCAATTCATTGGAATACATTTAAGCAAAGCCTTGAGCCTTATGAAGAACCCCTGCAAAGGCTGTTAAAAGCTTTGCCAGGGAGTAAAATTGAATTGGGATTAAAGGAAATAGGCGAAACTTTTACGTTAAAGGCATAAAAAAACCGGCTCTCAAGGGGGAGGATCCTCTAAAGCCGGAAAGAAATAAACATAAGACGTATTAACGGCTTAATGTTTGTTCGCTTATTTTATTAAAATTAATTTTTCTTGCGGAACCGAAAGATAACGACATCCTGTTTCAGTTACAACAACTTCTTCTTCCATTGTAACAACTCCATGCTCAGGCACGGTTAAACGGGGCTCGATAGTAAAAATCTGATTTTGCTCAATTGGAAGAAAAGGAGTAGTTCCATATCTTTCCCATCTGGGGAATAGACCTGCGCCTCCGTCATGAACAATTTTCCCAACCTGATGCCCAAGTCCATGAGGGAATTCTTCATATCCGTTTTCAACAATATAATTTCTTGCAGCCGCGTCTACTTCCCAGCCTAATACGCCAGGTTTTAGTTTATCTGAAGCGACTTTAATAGAATTTTTTAAAACGTCAAAACCTTTCTGAACTGATTCCGGAGGAACGTCTTCATTATCCTGCATAATGTACCAGGTTCTTTGAAGATCGGAGCAATAACCCTTATACTTAATTCCAAAATCCATATTAAGCAAGTGCCCTTTTTTAACTACTCTGTCTGTAGGGCCAGAATGGGCTCCGGCAGTATCTGGACCAGTAAAAACAGAAGGACAAAGCTCTTCTTCCCAGGCAAGCCCAAAACCCCGTTGTTTTACAAGGCCGAGCATAAAAGCTGCAATTTCCCTTTCGGTAACGCCTGGGCGGATAAAACTAGTCGCCTCGTCATAAATGCGCAGAGTTTCATCTACTGCTTTTTGCATTATGGCAATTTCAGACGCTGATTTTCTACCTTTCAGCGAGGCTATAATATCTTCAGAAGAAACCAACCGGTCAGTAAAAGGAGTCCCTTCTAAATATTTGAAAAGCGTTAAAAACATACCGTAAGTCAAGCCGTCGGCAAGGTTAGAATTTACCGAATAATTAAGAGCTATTTTATTGGGATTATGTTTATTAAGGTAGTCTAACAATGGTTCTTTAATTGACTGGACGTAAGGAATAAGATTTTTGAAAGAGGATTGAAGCTGCATATTGCTAAGATCGAGCGAGCCAATAATAGCCGTAGTATCGCCGTTTCTATTAATTAAAAAAGCCGAATGCCAGGTGCAGTTAGCGTCTAAAACCATATCCATTGACGGATCTCTCATTGTAGCGCTCTCCCGGGTGAATATCATCCACAAGTCGATATTGTTTTCGTCTAAAATTTGTATGGCCTGGTCTATTTTTTCGAGCGTTAAATTCGAAGACACTTTTTGCCTATTATTATTTTATAACAGTTAATAAAATTAAATTTTTATAACCGAAAGAACTTATTATCAGCGATAAAAAAAAGGGTTTTCTAACCAAAAAACATCAGCAAGAAAACCCTTTTGTAAAAAAATAAGAAATTAGCTTTTTTTAGCTTTAGGCGGAATCACTGCGTCTTTAGCTTGTTTAGCTATTCTGAATTTTAAAACTTTCTTTGCAGGTATTTTCATTGAAACGCCTGTGGCAGGGTTTCTGCCAATTCTAGCTTTTCTAGCGACAACAACTAATTTACCTAAACCAGGCAATACAAAAGATTTTTTAGCTTCTTTATAAGCTAAAGCAACTAATTCCTCTAGGAACTGGCCGCTTAATTTTTTTGTAGTCCCTGTTTTCTTGGCAAGATGGTCAAGAATTTGAGATTTTGTCAACGGTTTTGATTCTGCCATAACTCGTAATCCTTTAAATTTATGGAAAAGTTAATTCAAGATGGAACTTAAAAAAAAAATTTTATAAAAGAAATATTTTTTTTTGTTTTTGGTTCTTTTTTGTCTGATTTGGCCTCCAATTTACAGGGGTATGGGCAAATTAAAGTCTAAATAACGTAAGCGTAGAAGTCCTTAAACGTATACGCTATACTTTTTGATTAACATGCGACCCAATTAAATAGCAGTCGCCGCGCATAATGAAGATTGCATTCAAAGAAAATTATCTGCGGTTAAGACTGGCAAATTTGATATATCAATTTGTAAAAATAAATTATTTAATACGTAGTAGCTGCCTGTTGGCAGCGCTTGCATTATTTTTGTTCCCGTATTGAATGACGATTTCTTACAAATTAGCTTTAATCTTTTTGTTTCTTTTGTGATATTGTGTTATTGAAATAAAATATTAATGATTTAAATGCGATATATAGTTATTCTTTTGGTATGTTCAGCGGCGTTACTTTTCCCACAGGGGCGAGATACGTCTAAAGTTATACGGGAGTTGAAACCGAAAAATGATTTGGTTAAGGCTCCATCGGATAGTTTAATGGCCGGAGATACTGCAAAAGCAAAAAAAATAATTCCAAGAGACACTTTAAGACCTGTTAATCAGGCTCCGCTTTTTGACGGCAGTTATTTTATTAGTAAAAATACATTTCTAAAAAACGAATACAAAAGCGCGCAGGACTTATTTGAGAACTCTCCGCTTTTTCTTGTTAAAGATTTAGGATCAGTAGGACAGCCAAATGAGGCTATAATAAACGGCGCGGGGCAGTATTCAACTCAGTATTATTCTGATGGAGCAGCGCTTAACGGCGGCGGTTCGTGGTTTAACCTGATGTATATTCAAACGGAAAATATTGATTCTATCGAAATAATTCCCGCAGTAAGAAGCTTCTGGTATGGAACGGATAATTCGCTTGCAGGCGTTAATTTTATTACTAAAAATAGTATCTCAAGAATTCCGCAAACTAGAATTAAATATTATCAGGGGACTAAAGGCGCGGCGATGCTTGACGCGCAGTACAATTCCGTCGTATTCAATAAGTTTGCTTTATCGTTTGATATGACAAGCAGAAAGGCGGACGACTTTCAGTCGAACACTACTTACAAAAATTATATGTTTAACAACGCTTACAGCGACTGGCAGGGGAACGCAAAACTTAAATATTTTTTTAACGATAGAATTAATTTAGTATTGTCTTATTCGTATAATAAATATCGGGTAGGGCTTAACGGAGGCGTGAACGTCGACTCTGCGGCTGTCATTGCGGCGACTACCTCCAATACTTCGTTAAAAGACGTGGTATATGGAGTAAGCGCTATTCCGGTAAACGACTGGAATACTTATGATAAATCAACCTTGCACAATCTAAATCTAAAATTTCTCTTAAATCTTTTCCCAGGCGAGTACACTGAACTTTCAGCTTATTACCGGTTCAATTTGGATGAGTACAGACAGAATGAGGACACTGCCGAGTCTGATGTTAATGTAATGCATAACGATTACAGATATAAAATATTTGGCGGGCAGTTAAGGCAATCCTACAAATACCAAAGTCTTAATTTCGATTTCATCGGCAATTATCAGTCGCTGAATTACGAAATAAACAGGGATGTAATTAAAAATTGGGAAAACGCTCTTTCGCTTGCAGGTAAAATGACGACTCTGTTCTTTGGCGGTAAAGTCCAGACTTCATTTTTTGCCAAGTATATAAAATACAAGGACTATAATTTAAAAGGAATCGGCGCAGACGCAATTATGAAACTGACTGAATCCTCTAACGTTTATTTAGGGTATTCCTCGTCCGAGCAAAACGTCATAGCGTCTGTATCAGACGCATATTACAGATGTTTTGACGGAAATTATTACAAAATAAAAACTGCCAATTCGGTTGAGTTTGGTTTCAAGTCTTTTACTGACGATTTGACTCTAAACATAAACGCTATTTACAGACTTCAAAATTCTAAAAAAGATATATTTTCAGCTGGATATAGCGTTGGGTATAAATACGGAAAAGTGTTGATTGAAAATACGTCGTCTTGTTATAATAAAAAAACTGACGCTTATGACGTAGACTATGCAGTTACCCCAATGTATTTTTTATCCTCGCAGAATATAGAGCCCGCCTTCCGCAGCGATTTGGGAGTTTATTATCAGGATATTTTATTTGATACAAATCTTGACCTGAAAGCCGGATTTAAGGCAAAGTTTTTACATTTAGACAATACGGCGAACTCTTATTATGCCGCGGGCAAATATTTGGATTTATTTGAAAAAAATATTATCACGGTCGATTTTACCGCCGCTGGCGAAGTGCATAAAAGCGCAATAATATATTTTACTTGGGAAAACCTGTTTGATAACAAGTATTTTATCATTCCATTTTATCCAATGCCAAGAAGAGGGATAAGGTTTGGAGTCGCGTGGGAATTCCAAAATTAGTCTGCGGCTGTTACAGCAAATACAGGCTGCCTGAGTATTATAATATCTTTTTGTTTTAATTCAGTAATCATTATTTTTAGCGTTTGATTTTGTTCGTTTCTTTAACAAAAGGGAATATGGTTGATGGAAGGAAAAGCTGGAAGCGCTACGACGGTTAAAAAATCCCAAAAATTTTCTATTGGCCGTTTATATTCTGCGTATCTAAAAAAAATTGAAACGTTAAACATCCCTCAAAAATTTAAGAAGCCAAATTTGATACTCGGATGCGTTGCGGCTTTAATAATAGTTCTTATTTATTTCTTTCTTTCTCCTTCCGGCGTAGACGGAAAAATTCCGACCTACACTGTAAAGAAAGAGAAATTTTTAGTCTCAATAACCGAAAGCGGAGAGATAAGGGCAAAAAACTCAATATCAATATCATCGCCGCGCGTAAGAGGCAACCTTAAAATAATTTTTCTCGTCCCTGAAGGCACGTATGTAAAGGCAAACGATACGGTAGTCAAGTTTGATCCGACAGAAGCAATTACGGCTCTAAAAGACGCCGAAGCTAAATTGGAAATATCCTTATCGGACAAAGAAAAATTAATTGCTAACCAAAAATCGACAATGACAAGAGCGGAGTCCGATCTTAAAAGCGCAGAATTAACGTACGAGCTTTCGAAGCTTAACCTGGAGCAGATGAAATTTGAAGCGGAAATGAAACGGCAGGAAGCTAATCTTCAGCGTCAACGGGATGAACTAAGCTACCTGAAAGCCCAACAGGATTTCAAATCGCAAAAAATAATAAATCAATCGGAGCTTAACAAAGTTGATATTGACGTCAGGCAAAGGAAAGCGGATCTTGAACGGGCAAAAAAAGATTTAGCAATGCTTACTTTGACTGCTCCCGCTGAAGGGCTGGTCGTATATGAACTCAACTGGTCTACCGGAAGAAAAATGCAGATAGGCGATACTCCATGGTCGGGGATGACTATCTTAAGTCTGCCAGATCTTTCGTCGATGGAAAGCATTACTTCTGTTAATGAAGTTGATATAAGCAAAATTAAAAAAGGTCTGAATGTTAAGATTAAATTGGACGCGTTTCAGGATAGCGTATTCGCAGGCGTAATTGGCAATGTGGCGTCGTTAGGTAAAAGCAAAGACAAGAATGGAGCTATTAAGATTTTTGAAATTGGGGTGGACATAAAGTCCAAGTCGGAAAAGCTTAAACCTGGAATGACCACAAGCAATAAGATTATTATAAACGAAATACCAAACGTGCTTTTTGTTCCGCAGGAAGCGGTCTTTGAAAAAGAAGGGAAGAAAGTGGTTTATGTTAAGGACGGTTCCCGTTTTGACGAAAAAGTCGTGGAAACCGGCGAGAAAAATGAAAATCATATTATAATTACAAAAGGAATAAAAGACGGCGACGAGGTCGCTTTGAGAGATCCTACGATCAAAATTGAAGAGATTAAAAAGAAAGACGAGCCTAATTCTTCAGTTACTCTTCCTGCGGGTAAGTAGATGAACAATTTTGAGAGTTTTGAAGTCGGTCTAAAAGGGCTTCAGGCAAATAAGCTCAGGACGTTTCTTACTATGCTTGGAATAATTTTCGGCGTTGGAGCGGTTATAGCAATGCTTTCTATTGGGGAAGGCGCAAGGCAGGAAACGCTTCAGCAGATTGAGCTGATGGGCACAAATAACGTGATAATTAATAAAGCGGCTGTTCAACTGAATTTAAAGCAAAAAAAAGCTTCTTTTTCTCCCGGGCTAAATCTTGACGATTCAAAAGCAATTAAGGAGCTGAATCCTTTAGTCGAGTATATTACTCCAGTCAGAGAACAAATTGCAGTAATTACATATAACGCAAATATGCTTCAGTCAA
This sequence comes from Ignavibacteriales bacterium UBA1304, assembly GCA_002307295.1. Lineage (GTDB taxonomy): Bacteria > Bacteroidota > Ignavibacteria > Ignavibacteriales > Ignavibacteriaceae > UBA1304. The sequence continues at coordinate 28,270 of DBTY01000009.1, read as the reverse complement.
AAATAATTGGGACTACTCCTGATTATCCGGCTACATTTAATTCTAAAGTTTTAGACGGGTCATTCCTCAAATCGTTTAACATAGACGGTTATTCGAACGTATGCGTTATTGGGTATGGCATAAAAGAAAAACTATTTAAATTTGAGAACCCGATTAATAAAAAAATTAAAATAGGCGACCTTTGGTTTGACATTGTCGGCGTTATGGCTCCTAAAAATATATCGTCAGCCGGAGCGAGCGGATTAGGTATAAGGAATTTTAACGAAGATATCTATCTGCCAATTACAACAATGATGAATAAAATTGTAAAAGAGGAAACGAGCGGCGATGTTATCTTTATGGGGGGCGGAATGTCAGTTTCGGACGACGATAAAGAATCTGCTCCTACTGCAAAAAACGTAGTAGACCAGTTAACGTTAAAAGTTAAAGATTCCGATATGCTAAAAGCCGCCGCAGAACTTACTACCCGTATTTTAGAGCGAAGGCATTATGGCATTAAAGATTACGAAATAGTTCTGCCGGAACAGCTTCTTGAGCAAAAGCAGAAAACTCAAAGAATTTTTAATATAGTTATGGGGGCTATAGCTGGAATTTCGCTGCTGGTGGGCGGTATAGGAATAATGAACATCATGCTTGCCAATATTCTGGAACGCACTAAAGAAATAGGCGTAAGACGAGCAGTCGGCGCGACAAAAAATGATATACTAAATCAGTTTATGTATGAAGCCATAATAATCAGCGTCATAGGCGGTCTGATTGGCATAGCGATAGGGTATGCAATGACTTCGATGATTTCGAAATATGCGGAATGGAAAACAATTATTTCTCCTTACGCCGTGCTTCTTGCGTTTGTCGTTTCGGTAGCCACCGGGTTGATTTTTGGCATATATCCTGCAAAAAAAGCCGCAGAAAAAGACCCGATTGAAGCTTTAAGATACGAATAGAATAATCAATCTAAATATTATGAATTATTAAACGTCAAATGATGCGAAAACTAGTATTAACGTCCTTTTTATTGGCATGTATAGCCGGAGTAACTTTTGGGCAAAAAGTGTTTACTTTGGAAGAAGCTTTGGCGGTCGCATTAAAGCAAAGTTATTCTATAAAAACAGCTGAAAATACTTTGCTGAATTCTCAAAAGAACCTTGAAGCTACGAGGCTTGGGCTGATGACGTCTGTTAATATGGAATTCGATTTGCCGAGTTATTCCCGGAGTCTTTCAAGCCAGTTTAATTCTGCTACCGGCAGTCAGCAGTTTTACCAAATGGAAAACAAAACAGTGGAGGGAAGACTTTATGTTACCCAGCCTCTTATTTTTTCAAATGGAACTGTTTCAATAGTCGGTTCGCTTTTTGGAAGAGATCAATTAGACGCTGCCGGAAGCACGGCAAGAGACTATTATTCTAATTTGAGTTTCAGGCTTACGCAGCCGCTTTTTACGTTTAATAACCAGAAAGCTAATTTGCAAAAAGCTGAAATAAATCTGGAAAAAACGCAAAGAAATTACTCCAGAACAAAAATGGACATTATTTATAATGTTACTGCTAGTTTTTATGATTTATACCAGACAAAAAAAAGCCTGGAAATTGCAGAAGAAAAGGTAAACCAAACGCAAATATCGTATGCTACGGCCAATAACAAATTTAAAGCTGGGCTTATTGCCGAGGTTGAAGCTTTGCAGCTTGAAATTGACCTTGCGTCGGCTAATAACGATTTGCTTAACGCTAAACGTAAATTTGAAGAATCAAAAGATAGTTTTAAATTACTTATAGGATTAGACAATTCCGAAAATATTGACGTAATAGCGCATTTGGAATATGTTCCCATCCGAATTAATAGAGATAAAGCGATTGAACTGGCTTTAATGAACAGAAATGAAATTCGTAATGCGGAAGCGGATATAAAAACAGGCGAATTAGGGCTTGAAGAAGTAGATTCAAAAGGAAATGTGAGAGTTGATATTTCTGCTAATTACGGGATAAATAAAAACGACGATAAACTTAACGATATTTTTCATAATTTTGCAGAAGACAGAAGCGTCACTATGACTTTATCCGTTCCCGTCTGGGACTGGGGAAGCAATAAACGGGCTGTGGAAGCCTCAAGGGCGAGCCTTGAGCTAAACAAACTGACAAAGCAAAACCAGATTGATCAGATTGTCATTGAGATCAAACAGGTGATTGGCAAATTAGAATCGGCTAAGGAAAGAGTGGAAGCTCTTAGCAAAAGCGTTGAACTAGCTGAAAAAAGTTATCAAATAAGTATGGAAAGGTTCAAATCCGGAACAATTACCAGCTTTGACCTGGCGCAAATGCAACTGCGCCTTACAGACGCAAGAACTAATTCTCTTAGCGCATTGATAGATTATAAGCTTGCAATTGCAGATCTAAATAGAAAAACTCTTTATGACTTTGAAAAAGAAAAACCTAACAAATAAAAAAACAAACATTAGCGCTTATGACAGATAAAAAACGATTGATATTTATTGATTTATTGCGAGGCTGGGCTTTGATTGTTATGATCGAAGTTCACGTCTTTAATTCCATGTTGTCGCCTCAGTTTAGGGCGTCTTCCTGGTTTCCATTTCTTAATTTTGTAAACGGACTGGTCGCTCCGTCTTTCTTGTTCGTTTCTGGCTTCGCGTTTATTCTTGCAAGCAGAAGCAAGCTGCCGCAATTTAAGGAATACGGGGAGGTTTTTAAAAGACAGATAGGGCGGATATTCCTGATCTTTGTAGTCGGGTACAGTCTCCATCTGCCGTTCCTTTCAATTCATAAAGTAATGTTGAGGTTTAATACAAAGGAGTGGCTTGACTTTATGAACGTAGACGTGCTGCAATGCATAGCGGTAGGATTAACCCTGCTCTTTGCCAGCAGAATGTTTATAAAAAAGGAGGCCAATCATTTAGCGTTTATAATCCTGTCGGGCGCCGTTTTTGTTATGGCCGCGCCATTATTATGGCTTATAGATTTCAGAAATTACATGCCTTTGTTTTTTGCTAATTATATCAATCCTATGGGCGGATCGCTCTTTCCGCTTTTCCCCTGGCTGGGCTTTATGCTGGCGGGAGCCGCAACGGCCTATTTCTATTTACAGGCAAAAGAAGGGAATAAAGAAGAGGAATTTAAAAAACGAATTACTCTTATTGGAATTATTTCAATTGTTATAGGGCATCTTACGCTTATAGAATCGCTCCCTTTCTTTATACGGATGCACAGACCTAACTGGTTGTTTTTCGTTTTACGATTAGGATACGTTTTTGTTTTTCTGGCCATGTGTATCTATTACGAAGAAAAAAAACATACAAAAAAATCTTTTGTGTTAGACATGAGCAGGGAATCTCTGCTTGTTTACTGGCTGCATTTGCAGGTATTGTTTAGAAAAGTATGGAATAATTCGAGCATAGAATCGGCTGTAAAAAACGACTTTGGCTTAATGCAGTGCATCGCCTCTACAATAGGTCTTATTGTATTGATGCTTTTTGCCGCTAGAGCATGGAGCAAAGTAAAGCGGGATTATCCAATGACCTCAAAATGGATATTCTGGGGCGTTTTTGCGCTCGGAGCCCTAATATTTTTCCTCGCCTGATTTGATATTTAATGGGTCTGATGTATTTATGCGTCAGACCTATTGTAATACTTTCTTAACCAGATAATCTGAATCAGAAAAATACTATATAATACGCATAGCAATATTACGGCAAATTTTGTTAAGATTGAATTGAGATTTTTGAACAGAGGCGAAACGGGAATAATCTTAAAAATTTATAATTTTTATTTAAACGCGGGGATAACCAGATCGAACTTAAAACTATAAAAAAATCTGTCGTATTTCATTTTATCGCGAACCATTGTAGCGGCAGTATTTTTTATAATCCAATGAGTCAAAAGCGCTAAATACCATTTGTTATGGAAGAAAATCTTTAGTTTTGTGTAAGCGGCTCTATCGCTTGCATAGTCGACTTCTCTCCAAACCTGTTCCCATGAAAGCAAAGTATAATCCGGTTCTCCGCCTATGGCGGGAGAAGCCTTATACCATGTCTGCATAAATCCCGGCATCCAGCTGGTGTGTTTGTATCCAAACGTACGGCTTTCGTAAGCTCCAAGACCCAAACCGCTTAAAAAGCTATATCCTGCGCCTTCGGCCAGGTCAGAGATTCTATAGCTCACTTTATCAAGATAACTTGCATAAAGCAGGTCTGCTTGAGCCTGTAATTCAACTCCGTCTCTGTATCCTTCCAGAATCAAAACTTCGCGAATATCGTCCTTTGTGATCTGGCTGAAACAAACAGAACTAAAGATAAATAATATGTAGATAACTTTTTTCATTAACTCTTGGTTTAAATGGACTTCTTCAACTATATTATCGGAGGCTTTTTGAAAAAGTTTAGCCCTTTTCTTAAAAAACGCTAAACTTTTAAATTTAAGCGCCGATAATTAAAATAAGTTATAAATCGTTTACTAATTACTGTGTGCAAAATGATATACTTATGCGTACTATACTCGGTTTTTGTTTTAGTTATAGTCAGAGAGATTGCTACGGCGCCTGTTGGCAGCGAAGATGAAGAGGGCTTCCACCGATTAGATAAACAATAGAATTAAGACGCGACGATATCTTTTTGCAGATCAATCCTTACCAAAACTACTTACCTTACAGGCTTTTGCATCTGTTGTAAAGCCCATCATATATGTAAACATATTTAACATACGTAATCTCTTGTTAATAAACATCTTACGCAAGTCCTAAAATTTGACTGTATAATCGCTTTACAGGGGTACAAAACTATGGGGAAGCCATATCTTATTATAAAACAACAAGTTAACTATATCCGCATATTACGGCGCCGCAATTGAATAAGTTGTATAAAGTTTTTAGTAACCTCCTGTTCCAGAAATGGCAGGAATAAAATTTAATAAATATGACTTACTTATTTATAATATATTCTGTTTTCGCCCTTGTGGCCGGTTATGAGTTTTTCACAGCTCCAGTTGGATACGAGGATAAAGACGGATTTCATAAAGAAAATTGACCCTACGTTCGTTTAATAATGACCCTAACTACATTAAAGGAAGTTGCATAACGATTTGCCTCGGCAGCTTCCTTTAAATTTTCTTTTTTAACGGTCTTATTAATCAAAAGGGCAATTTGTGCAACAATTGTAAAATTGCTGCAAATATTTGCGTTTTAGCAGATAAATGAATAGTTGTTTGCTGAAAAATCAGTTTTCTGATATAGATAAGGAATGTCAAAAATCAACCGACGCTAAAATTTTTACAATGTAAAAGTTTAAAGGGATCGGTATATCCTTGTATTATAATAACTTACCGGAATTTCCAATTCGTTTGTATAACTCTTTAACAGCGGTTTCGTAAAACTACCGTTCCTGTAACACTATATAAAATAACGAGTTACAGCCCGGCGCCAATCGCGGTATTTGCTTTGAACTATTCTCCGTAAAAAGATAAAAGGAGAATACAAAATGAAAGCAACATTATTAATAACCGCAGTCGTATTAGCAAGCTCATTAAGCTTTGCTCAACTAACAAAAGACGATATTAAAGAAATTATAGCTCTTCAGGGAGCTCAAACAAGCAGCAACGTTGACGAACAGGCAGAAGATATTTATCAGAAATATATCGATCAGACCAGTTACAGAACTGAAGACGCATTAAGCGGTTTTGGTCAATCAGCTCTTAGCGGTTTAAGTATGGGAGCTCATCAGAGCAAATCAGCTGGATACACAAACGTAGGCTGGATGCCAAAATTTATGCAAGATTGGTATGGCGTTACAAAGAAAACAGATCAAGTATTTGGAAAATCATTAACTTGGCAGAAAATATGGAGAGAATCTGATTATATTAACGATAGAAACGGTTATAGCACATTAAACAGATTTTTCGGCGACAAATGGTATTTAACTTTAGCTTCTCATCTTTTTGTAAAAAATGCAGTCGGCGCTTTAGTAAGAGCTAAAATGAGATCATAAAAAGAAATTAACGCAAAAAAAAGAAATTCTCCTTTCATCAAATATCTTTTATCAAAAATATGTATTTTACTCTAACGAATAAAATACATATTTTTTTTATGAACGACAGGGCTAACAAAAAATCCGTACTTTTAGACGAAATTACAACTCTTAGGGAAAGAGTTTCAGCGCTTGAATCTGAAAACAAGCTGCTGGAAAATAAATTCCGTTTATTGTTTAACGCCGCATTGGACGGCGTATTCATAATTAATGCTGTAGGGGAAATAATAGACTGCAGTAAAAATCTTGAACATCTCTGGCAATATTCCTCCGAAGAAATTATAGGCAAAAATTATTCTTACTTCCTGAACCGCGAGTCTAAAGCAAAAAATTCCATGCTAAAACTCCTTGAAGCGAATAAGGAAGTAGATGAGGAAATAAAGATAATTGCGGGCGATTCTGAAACCATGCTTTCTCTCCGCAGAAAAGGATTTCCTTTGTTTACAGAATCAGACCATTTTATGGGGGCTATCGTTTATGACAGGGACATAACAGAAAGCTACCAGCCTGAAGAATTACGCAATCTTTTAAAGGCCGCTCTGGAAGCTACTGCCAACAGCATAGTTATTACCGGGTTTGGCGGAGACGTTATCTGGGTCAATCCCGCTTTTACGCAACTAACCGGATATGATAACGACGAAATGCTTTATAGAAATATTAGCGTTCTAAAATCCGGAAAGCATGATAAAGAATTTTATAAAAATATGTGGGACACTATACTTACAGGCAAAGTATGGCATGGCGAGATAATTAATAAGCGTAAAGACGGCTCGCTATACCCGGAAGAACAAACAATTACTCCTGTTAAAAACAAAAAAGACGAAATAAGTTATTTCATATCGGTAAAACAGGATATTACCGACAGGAAAAAAAGAGAAGAAGAAGCTAAGCTACAGCTTGAGCAATTAATTCAGGCTGATAAAATGGTAGCTTTGGGAACATTGGTTTCGGGCGTAGCGCACGAAATTAACAACCCTAATAACTTTATTATGCTAAATACTCCGCTGCTTCAAAAGGTGTGGGATAGTCTGCTTCCAATACTTGATAAGTTTTATGAAGAGAACGGGGACTTTTCCATAATGAATGTTAAATATTCCGCCATGAAGGAAAAATACCCCAAAATGTGCCAGAACATTATGGAGGGCTCAAGGCGTATAAAGAGAATTGTCGAAGACCTTAAAAGATTTGCGCAAAAAAGCTCGTCGGAGATTTTTGAACCGGTAGACGTAAATTCGGTTATAAATTCCTCAATTACGCTGTTAGAAAACCAGATAAAAAAATCCACAGACAAATTTGAAGTAAATTTAGCCGAAAATATTCCCACAACTATTGCAAATTTCCAATATCTTGAGCAGATTGTTATTAACTTTATACAAAACTCCTGCCAGGCTTTGCCTGATAAGAAAAGAGGAATAAAAGTTTCAACGTTATATGATGAAAAAGAAGGGACAATTGAAATAAAAATTGAAGATGAGGGCTCCGGTATAAAAGAAGAAGATATGCCTCATATAACTAATCCGTTTTTTACAACAAAGAGAGACACAGGCGGAACAGGGCTTGGTCTTTCAATTTCAAGTAAAATTATTAAAGATCTTGGCGGTCGTTTAGAATTTAGCTCGCGGGTCAACGTAGGCACGACGGCAAGAGTTATATTACCAATAAAACAAAAATAGTTAGGGCGTTAACAATGAGCGATTCATTATTTCCGGTTAATCCGATACTTATAGTAGACGATGAACCGATTACGCTGGAGAGCGTAGAAATGGTTCTGAACTCTGAAGGAATTAATAATATTATACTTTGCCAGGATAGCAGAGACGTAAAAAAGATTCTTGCAGAAAAGGAAATAAGCATAATCCTGTCCGACCTTCTGATGCCGAATGTGTCTGGCGAAGACATTCTTCAGTATGTGGCGGAAAATTATTCCGAAATTCCGGTAATAGTTATAACCGGAGTAAACGATATTGAAACCACCGTCCGATGTATGAAATCTTCCGCTTATGATTATATTGTAAAGCCCGTTGATGAAAACAGGCTTGTTACGACTGTTAACAGGGCGATAGAATTCAGAGAATTACAGACTGAGGCAACGACTCTTAGAAGGCATATTCTATCGGAAGCATTAGTAAATAAAGAATCGTTTGCAAAAATTATTACGCGGAACAAAAAAGTCCTTTCTATTTTTCAATATATCGAGTCGGTAGCTAAATCTACACAGCCGGTTTTAATAACCGGAGAAACCGGCGCCGGGAAAGAATTATTTGCCGAGGCTATTCATAAAAGCAGCGGAAGAGAAGGAAGCTTTGTAGCTCTTAATATTGCGGGGCTTGATGAAAATGTTTTTGCCGATACGCTGTTTGGTCATTTAAAGGGCGCATATACCGGAGCGGAAAGAGCAAGAGACGGTTTAGTGGAAATGGCTTCGGGCGGAACTTTATTCTTAGATGAAATTGGCGATCTAAAACAGGAACATCAGATAAAACTACTAAGACTAATAGAAGCGAGAGAGTATTTTCAGCTTGGCGCCGACGCTCCAAGAAAATCAAACGTTAGGATTGTGGTGGCGACAAACAGGAATTTAAAAGAAATGTCCGCCAAAGACAGCTTTAGGAGCGATTTATTTTTCCGGTTAAGCGCTCACCAGATTCATATTCCGGCTTTACGGGAGCGATATGACGATTTGCCGCTATTGCTCGATCACTTTCTTGAATTATCTTCAAAAGAACTTGGGAAGAAAAAACCTACGCCGCCTGTTGAGTTGCCAACTCTACTTTCGACTTATCATTTCCCCGGAAATGTAAGAGAGCTTAAAGCTCTGGTTTTTGACGCAGTGGCTAATCATAAATCAAAAATGCTGAATATGGGAGTATTTAAAAAATACATTGATGAAAATTCAGCGAAAAATGATTCGACTGAAGTAATCAACGCTCCCAAAATTAAAAAATTTGAGGTTGAAAGCTGGGAAAGCCTTCCAACAATTAAAGAAATAACTAATATTCTGATTGACGAATCGTTGAAAAGAACAAACGGAAATCAGTCGATTGCTTCGCGTCTGCTTGGCATTACGCGGCAAACGCTTATTAATTATCTAAAATTAAAGAAACAAAAATAAAATAATATCCTTACTACACACTTATCGGTAAATAATGATAGAGATAAAAGACCTTCACAAGAAATTTGGAAATAAAGTAGTTCTTGACGGAGTTAATCTTAAAATAACAGACGGCGAAACGCTTGTGATTATTGGAAGAAGCGGATGCGGCAAAAGCGTTTTATTAAAACATATATTAGGGCTTCTAACGCCAGACTCAGGTTCTGTAAAAGTTGAAAATCAGGAAATAACGGAACTTAGTAAAAGAGAGTTATATAAAGTTAGAAGAAAGTTCGGGTTCCTTTTTCAGGGTGCGGCGCTTTTTGATTCGATGACGGTTGAAGAAAATGTAGGATTGGCTTTAGTCGAATCCACAGATAAGCATACGCAAGTAGAAATTGATAAAACTGTCGCTGAAAAACTTAAATTAGTAGGCTTGGCCGGAACGCAAAAATTAAAACCTTCGGAGCTTTCTGGCGGTATGAGGAAAAGAGTAGGACTTGCGCGGGCTTTGGTTACAAATCCGCAATATGTCCTTTATGACGAACCGACTACCGGGTTGGACCCTATTATGTCCGATTCGATTGACGGTTTAATAAAAGAATTAAGCGAAAAACTAAACGTAACTTCAATAGTTGTTACGCATGATATGTACAGCGTAAAAAACATCGCTCAAAAAGTGGCCATGATGCACCAGGGTAAAATATATTTTGAAGGTTTTATTGAAGAGCTTCTAAATTCAAATGATAAAATTATAATGGATTTTATCCGCAGGACAGAAGTGTAAATGGCCAAACCAAAAATTAAATATATCTGTTCGAATTGCGGATATGACTCCGTACGCTGGTTAGGCAAATGCCCGGAGTGCGATAGCTGGAGCTCTTTTGTAGAAGAAGTGATCGAAAACAATCCACGCAAGATAACGGCTTCAACAGGCAAAAGCTCTTACAAAAAAATAAGCGAAATTGAAGCGACTGAAGAAGCCAGAATAAAAACAGAAATCCGCGAGTTTGACAGAGTGCTTGGCGGCGGACTGATTCCCGGTTCTGTAATTTTGCTTGCTGGCGATCCGGGGATAGGCAAATCGACATTAGTTATGCAGGCGGCTTCGCGCATTAAAGAAAAAGTTTTATATGTAACAGGCGAGGAATCGCTTCAGCAAATTAAACTCAGGGCGTCCCGGCTTAAAGTAAAATCCGATACATTTTACGTGGCCGCTGAAACCGGGCTGCGCAATATTATTGCCGCAATAGAAGATTTAAAGCCAAAAGTTGTTATTGTCGATTCCATTCAAACTGTGTACAACAGCGAATTGGAAAATTCCCCAGGCACAGTAACTCAAATACGGGAATGTACGGCAATTCTAATGGCGGACGCTAAAAAGAAAAATTACTCCGTTATAATAATTGGTCACGTTACAAAAGAAGGTGCTATTGCCGGTCCTAAAATTCTTGAGCATATTGTAGACGCAGTATTGCAATTTGAAGGAGAATCAAAGCAGTCTTTTAGAATACTAAGAGGTCTTAAAAACAGATTTGGCAGCACAAACGAAATTGGCATTTTTGAAATGCATGACGACGGTTTGACCGAAGTAAAAAATCCAAGCGAGTTGTTTATAAACGAAAGAGACAGAAATACTTCCGGCTCGGTGGTAACGTCGAGTATAGAAGGAACCCGCCCTTTGCTTATAGAAGTGCAGGCGTTGGTTACTTCGTCTAATTTTGGGAACCCTCAAAGAGTTGCGACTGGTTTTGATTTTAGAAGACTATCTATACTGCTTGCAGTGCTGGAGAAAAGAGGCGGCTACAGGTTATCGGCTAATAACGTTTTTCTTAATATGGCTGGCGGAGTAAAAATTGACGAACCGGCCGTAGACCTTGCAGTTTGTTGCAGCATAGCTTCAAGTTTGCTTGACCGGGTAGCAGATAGCGCGACGGTAGTTATTGGAGAAGTCGGCTTGGGAGGAGAAATAAGAAGCGTTGGGCATATAGAAAAACGAATTCAGGAAGCTGAAAAACTTGGCTTCCGTAGAATTATCATTCCTCAGAATAATATAAAGTCGGTAAAACATAATTCAGGGATAAAAGTCGTTCCGGTAGAGAGCCTTACAGAGGCCGTTACTTTAATTTTAAAATAAACCGCTATTGCAAATTTAGCGGCTTTTTTTTTAGTTTTATATAATAAACATTCAAAATAAAAGTCAAAAAAAGAGTTCGGATATTGATTTGGACTTTTTTTTTGTTTATATAAGTTATTAAATATAATATCATGGAGGAAATATGGTAAACCAGGATTTACTTGATATATTATGCTGCCCTGAAACAAAAGCAGATTTGATACTTGACGGCGAAACGCTTGTCTCTACAGATAAAGAAACTCGTAGAAGATACCGCATTGAAGACGATATTCCAATTATGTTGGTTGAAGAATCTGAACAGCTTGGTATTGACGAATGGAAAGCTATTATGAAAAAGCACGGGAAAGCTGTTTAATTTATGGTGATAAAAAATGATAAAGAAGAAATACAATCATTTTTAACAGATGCGTCAAATTTTAAGGGAGAATGCGACGCCGTATATTTTCCTGAAAACGCTGAAGAAGTTAAAGAAATTCTGATTAGGACTTTGGCTGAAAATAAAAGAGTTACTGTCGCAGGCAACGGAACGGGACTAACTGGAGCGCGAGTCCCTAAAGAGGGAATTGTCATTTCTACAGAAAAACTTAACAGAATAATAGAAATTAACGAAAAAGAATTTTACGCTTTCGTTGAACCGGGGGTCATTCTAAGCGATTTACAGGGCAGGTTAGACGAGCTTAACTTATTTTATCCTCCCGATCCAACTGAAACAAACTGTTTTATTGGCGGAACTGTAGCCGCTAACGCTTCAGGAGCCAAAACATTTAAATACGGCCCTACCCGCAATTACATTGCCGAGCTTGAAATTATACTGCCTGACGGCGAAACGCTAAATTTGAAAAGAGGCTTCGTTAAAGCTGACGGTCTGAAATTATCGTTAAAATCGGAATCAGGCAAAGAATACAATTTAATGCTGCCAGATTTCAAAATGCCGGACGTTAAAAACGCTTCTGGCTTTTTTATTAAACCTGATATGGACGCGATTGATTTATTTATCGGCTCGGAAGGTTCGCTTGGAGTAATTACAAAAATTAAATTAAAACTTCTAGCTAAGCCGGGCGCAATAATTTCGTGCGTAGTATTTTTTGAAGACGAAAACCGGGGACTTGATTTTATAGAAGAAGGGCGAACCGTCTCATTTAAGAATAAAAATCAGGAAAATAAGATTGAGGCGCGCGCGCTTGAGTACTTTGACGATAACTCGCTTAGGTTTTTGGCTCCCGATTTTCCCAATATTCCCGAAGGCGCAAAAGCGGCCGTTTGGTTTGAACAGGAAGCTGGAGAAGAGAACGAAGACGAATTGTTAGAGCAGTGGATAGAGATTATTCAAAAATGCGGCGGAAACGAAGAACTGGTTTGGTTTGCCGTAAATGAAAAGGATAGAGAGGATATCCATAAATTCCGTCATGCAATCTCTTTAAAAGTAAACGAGTACATAGCAAGAAATAATTATAGAAAATTAGGAACCGACGTCGCGGTTCCTGATGATCAGTTTAGAGAGTTTTTCTTTTGGTGCGGAAAAACTGTAAGAGATGAAAATATAGATTATGTGGCTTATGGTCATTTCGGCAATTCGCATATTCATCTTAATATGCTGCCAGACAGTCAGGATAAGTTTGAAAAAGGGAAATACCTTTACAAAAAAATATGCCAGAAGGCCGTTGAATTAAAAGGGACTATTTCTGCCGAGCATGGCGTCGGCAAAATTAAAGCCGATTATCTGATAGAGATGTACGGCGAAGAAGTCGTTAGGCAAATGGGGCGCGTTAAAAAAGTTTTTGACCCGCAATTAATTTTGGGGATAGGGAATGTAGTGCGGGAAGATTTATTGTAAAATTGGCAGAAATGCAAATCGCGTTTCCGTAGAGACGTCCCGATTATTCGGGATGTCTCTACACAAATCAACTCTAAATGGCTTCGAATTTCTATTATTCTTTTTCAAGTATAACAGCAGTGCCATAGGCAAGCACCTCAGTAACGCCGGACATAACTTCGTTAGCGTCGTAACGGAAACTGATGATGCCATTTGCTCCAAGCTCTTCAGCATGCCGAACCATAAGCTCAAAAGAATCATAGCGGGTGCGTTCGCACAAGTCAGTATATATAGTTATGTTGCCGCCAAACAAAGTTTGGAACCCTGCTCCTATTGTTCCAAAGACAGAACGGGATCTTACGACAATCCCCTTAACGATTCCAAGATTTTCTTTTATCTTGTATCCTTCTAAAGCTAAACCAGTAGTAATTAATTTATGGTTCATGAGCTCTCCTTTTATGTTTGTATAGTTTAACTGCCGATAATTATTAGATAATATTATTTTAATAAATTATTTAGCCATAATTAAAAAAATAAAACAAATTGGGAACTTTATAAAAATATGAACGCTTAAAAAAAAGATTTAATATCTTGACAAATTAGCCGCAAGCTCATATTTTTAAATCTATAATTTATAAAAGTACAAAAATTGAACGTTAGGGGCAAATCGAATTAAACACAACTAAATTTAGCAAAAACCCTAATGTAAAACTTAAATTAAAAGCGCTTAATTATAGTAATTTTCATAATTTAGCTTTGCAATTATGAAAAATATAATTATATTTTAAATTGTTAGTTGGCATATGTATGTAATTGATGTTATTATATGAATAACTACGGGAGAATTTAATTATGTTCCAGAGGAGACGCGCGGTATGTTGCAAGTCACAATTAATAAGAAATTAAATTCTATATTAACGATAAAATAATTTTAAACTTACCCGGATAATTGTTAGTTTACAGTTTGAAAGAATTTATAAGATAAAAAAACAATAGATAGAAAAAACAGAACAAAGAAAAATACAGCGAAGGAAAAACGAAAAAAACAGCACATTCTATACTATATAATTACACTGGATACAAATTGACGTTTGTATAAAATTTATTAATTTTTTTTAATGTTAAGGTTAATGACTATTAAGTCATTGATTTTAAACCTAAATAGTATATATTTATTTAGCTAAATTTCAAAATTTAGCCGAACTAATATTGATTATAAATAAAACAATTTGAATAAATAAAGTTAGATGACGAGAATAAAAAATAATATTAACAAAATTCGGGAGGGAAAATATGCCGAAGTGTCTACCGCCTTAGGGGTATTGAATAACAAAATTCAGTTTATCTATGTTCGTTTCTATAAAAATAATTAACTTAATGAAATATTTTTCGGAGAAAAATATGAATCTTAAAAGAAAATCGGAATCTTTGCTAACGTTATTTATACTCTTCTTTTTTATGAGTATATCAGCGTTTGCTCAGACGACTCCAGTGTATGTAGACGTTACTAACGGAAGCGACTCATATACTGGCGTAAATGCTACAAACAATCCTGCTGGAAGCGGCCCAAAGGCTACTATTGGCGCTGGATTAGCCGCATTGTCGGATAACGGCACTTTAATAATAGCTGCCGGTACTTACAATGGCGTTGATAACGCAGGCGGCAATATTGATATTAACTCTACTACCTATCCTGCATTGAAAACTGGAGTTACTATCGAATTACGTCAGTTGGCTTCTTCTAACGCAATTAACGTTACAGCTGGTAATTTTATTGTAAACCTTTCAGGAACTACAGCAGTTCCTGTTCCTGTTGTTACAATAACAGCTACAAATTTAACTGAAGCTCTTAATTTAACTTCATCAAATGTTCAGATTAAAAACGGTAATCTAAATCTTCTTAGCTCTGCTTATTTAGTTTTACCTGCTACAGCTACTATTACATTAACTGGAACCTCAACTTTTGTTGGCAACCATCCTACGGTTACTAACGGTAATATTAACTTATCATATATCGGCGCATCTTCTGTTACTGCCGGTTTGGAAGCTACTTATTCAAGTTTAGGCTCTGGAAGCTTAACCGTTACAAAAACATCAGGCGCTGTTACAATTAATAACGGACTTACTTTCAGTGGAAACACTGGAAACGTAATTAATGTTACATCTGGTAACGCAATTATCAATGGCGCAGTCGCTCTTGGTTTAGGCGATATCGCTGCTTCTGGAACATCAAGCATTACAATTAACGGCGACGTAGCTGCTGGTCTTTCAACCGGCGCTGGCGTTACTGCAGCTGATCTTTCTCAGATTGTAAACGCTGGAACAGGATCTATCACAGTTACAGGAACAACTACCTGGACTGGCGGCGATTATACAGCTCTTAAAGATTTCACAGGTGCTAGCATTAATGCTATTGACAACCAGGGCGCTGGAACGATCGCTTTGGGTCCTGTAGCTCTTACAGCTTCAGGCGCTACGACTAATGTCGGAACAAATGAATTTACTTTGAAAGCAAATAATGCCGGTACATTAAACGTTGGTTTAGTTACAGCTGCCGCTGCTACAAGCACATTGACTTATAACATCGGCGATCTTTCACTTGTTAACTCAGGCACAGCAACTTTAGCTGGCGGTAAATATCGCGGCGGAATTGCTAACACTGGAACTTTAACAAGCAATACAAATGATCTTAGAGCTGACGGTATTACAAACGCAGCAACAAAGACATTTACTGTTAACGCAAACTTGGTTGATAGCTCTTCAGTTTCTAACAATGGAACTCTTATTGTTACTGGAACAGCTACTGTAGTTACAACTCTTGCAAACGCTGGCACAGGAACTTTATCAGTTGCTGGAGCTGCTGTTGTAAAAGGCGCAATTACTAATGGTAAAACTCTTACTCTTGGTTCTTTAACAAGCAGCAGCACTATTAATAACGCTGCAGCTTCAACAATTACATTAAATGGCGCTTCATCGTCAACAGGTCTTTTAACAAACGTTGGAACAATAGCTCTTGGAGCTAATACTCTAACTTTGACAGGTTCTGTTGCTCATGCTACTAACGGCGGTACTGTTACCGGCGCAGCAGGCGGCATAACAGTTACTCCTGCAACAACAGCATCTTTTGACGGCGGTACATTCACAAATGTAACTGTAACAAAAGGCGTTGTAACATTACAGACAAATGCAGTTACTGCAACTGGCATTTCTGTTACAGGCGGCACTCTTGCAGCAAATATTGCTACAACTGCTACGGCTGTTACAATAGCTAGCGGAGCTACAATTACTGTAGCAGACGCCATTATATTAACAACTGGAGATTTTACTCAGAATGGCGGTACATTTACTTTAGGAGCTACTTCTGGTTTGACTGTAAAAGGTAATTTCAATAGAATTACAAGTACTTTTACAGCTCCTTTGGCTTCTACTGTATTATTCAACGGAACAGCAGCTCAGGCATTTAACGCTGGCCCATTGTTACAGTTAGGCAATCTTACTTTAACAAATACAGCAGGTATTATTACTGTTGGTCAATCTTTAAGAGCAGGCGGTACAGTTACTATTAGCGCTAATACTGCTGCAGCTCTTGGAACAAACAATATCATTTTGAACTCAACTGGTTCAAGCATCGTCAATAACGGTAGCTATACTGCAACAGCAGGCGGCGGCGTTGTTGTCGGCGGTTTGAATATCGGAGTTGTAGGCGGAGCTAATGTAACAGGCGTTACAATCAGCGGAACCGGCGCATACTCAAACATTACAATTGATCCAGGAACAGGAAACCCTGTTACAGTTAACGGTCCAGTTATTTGGAATCAGGATTTAACTTTGAATTCCGGTAGTGTTGCCGTAGCTGCAGCAACTGATCTTTCTCCAGCAGGTTCTTCTGCAAGAATTATCAGAAATGTAGTTTCTTCAACAGGTATCGATCTTACAGCAGCTGGTTCTTCATTTAATGGAGCTGCAAAGAATTATAGCTTAACGTATAATGGAACATTAACAGGAAACGTTACTATAGATGCTACTATTGGAGCAGAATTAACACAGTATGTAAGTAATTGGACAGTAAGCACAAAAAATACTGGCGCAAATACATATGCTGTAATAATTGGCGTTAGCAAAACTTTTGGCGGAACTCTTGTTATCGATTCTACCGCTATTGTTAACGTTGCTACTACGTTTACTTTAACTTTAAGCGGCGCAAGCCTTACACATACAATTAATGGTAGTTTAGGTACAACTGGAACTGCATTAATTGATATTACTGGCGACAATGTTACAATAAACGATTTAACATATAACCATAGTTTATCAAAAATTGGTAAAATTAAATTTGATGGAAATGTTACAGTAAGCAACATTAGCGCTTTTATCGGCGCTGTTGAAATTGCTGGTCCTAGCTTTAACTTAGGTTCAAATCTTGAAGCTCAGGCTGGCGTTACATATTCAAGCCCATTAGGCGTATTGAATTTTGGAGCTTATAACTTAGCAATAACTACTGCTGGCGATTTTGCTCAAACAGGAGCAGGAACGTATACAGCTAATGGCGGAGCTTTAGTATTAAACAGAGGCACTGCAAATTTAACTTTGGCTAAACCATTGCCGAACTTAAAAGTTGCAAACGCTGCTACTTTAACAGCTGACGCTGAAGTAAGCAACAGCCTTGTTATTGGAACAACAACTTCAGTTGCAACTCCAATTTTAACAATCGCTGCTGCTAATTTAACAGTTAGCGGAGCTAGCGTTAAATTTATTGGTAATACTTCTGCAGCCACTCCTGTTGTAGCTACTACTGGCGCATTAATTATTGCTAAACCTGCTACTTTATTATTAGATATTAAAAATGGCGCTGTTCCTGCTACAGTAACTAATCTTACAATAGCATCTACAGGCTCATTAGCAATTTCTACTGATTACGCTTATGTTCAGACTTTAGAAGTAGCTACAGCTCTTGTACAGCATGGCGATATCGCTACAGCTGGAAATATTCTTAAGTTATCAGGATCTTATACTCCTGACGCTAATAATATTACTTCAACTTTCGGCGGTAAAACACAATTTAACTTAGCTGCTGCAGCTAATTTTGCTCCACAAGCAGCTGGTTTATCTATCGATAATCTAGATGTTATTGCTGCTGCAACAAACAGTACTTCAAAAGCATTTACAGTCGCTAAAAACTTAATTTTAACTGCTGGCGCTTTCAGCGATGGAACAGCTGGTAAGTTATCAATTGGCGATAAAGATACAATTACAGTAGTTGCCGGAACATTAACAAATGTTCCTACATTTGCCGGAACTGTTTCTTTGAATTACCTCACAGGCGCAAATTATACTACAGGTAATGAAGTTCCTGCAACCACAGCTACTAAAGGCGTAAAGAAAGTTAAAGACGCTTCTACATTGGCTAATTTGATAATTAATCCAGGCGCAGCTGCTAATACTATAACATTAGGAAGCGACGCTATTGTTAATTCATCATTACAATTGTTATCAGGTAAACTTGATTTCAATAGTAAAAAATTAACTCTTGCAGATCCTACAGTTACGGCTTTAGGCACAAACGATGTTGACGTAATACTTGCTGGCGGAACTTTGGTTACTGGCAGTATTCCTACAGTATCTTCATTCTATAATCTTACATATTCTACAGGAACTACAACTGGACCAGAATTCTTAAGCGGTTCAATTGATACTCTTACAGTTAGCGGAGCAACAACTGTTATTCCTCTACCTGCAAACACAACAGTTAACGACGTAGTTATCACGGGCGGCGGCACACTTAATGCTTCTACTTATGATTTAACTATTAACGGCGCAATTAACGTAGTAAAAGGAAATGTTACTAGCACAACTGGAACATTAACTTTTGTAAAAGATTTAATTCTTAACAATACTACATTTGCACCTGCTGGCACTGTAAAATTACAAAGCAATCTTACAGTTAATTCAGGCGCAAGTTTTGCTCCTACAGGTTCTGTAATATTTGCTGGAAATGAACTACAGACAATTACAATACCTTCAGGAATAACAACTATTCCTACTTTAACAATAAATCAAACCGTTAACAAAACTAGCGATATCGCTCAGTTAAAAGTTAAAGGCGGAAACTTATCAATTACAAAAGAATTGATATTCATCAATGGTTTATTAGTTCTTGATGATTCTACTCATTATGTATATCTACCTAGACCTGACGGCGCAGCTAATTCAGGACTTGGATTCGATCGTACAGCAGTAGAAAATGGAACAACTAATTATGGTTACATTGTTGGTAATATAGCAAAAGCTGGTAAAGCTGGCGACGGTTCAGGCTCAGTTGACGGAAGATTTGTATTCCCTTCAGGAGCTCCAATTGACACGACTGTTAACGCAAAAGGCGATACAGTTTATAGCGCAGCTTACAGACCTGTAACAATTACATTTACAAACTCATATCCATTAGGCAGCCCTACTACTTTAGTAGTACGTAACGTAAATAGAGGACCTGCAGGTAGTGTTGGTTTCCCTATCACTTCTGGAAATGATGGAACAAATGACGTTAAAATTGGTAAATATGCTCCATATTATTGGGCAATCAATTCTCTACCTTCAGGATTGTCACAAACACAATCATATGACATCGAATTACAAGGAACTAATCTAAAGAGCTCATATAAAGATTATACATCTTTAAGAGGCATCAGAAGATTAGGAACTTCAGAAAATAACAAATGGTATTCATTAAGCGACGAAGGAACAAGCAACGCTCAGATGGGCGGAAAAACTTCAGCTGATACTATCGTTTGGGTTAGAGCTACAGCAAGCGCTGGCGGTATTTTACAGAATGAATCAAGATTCTCAATTGGCGTGCCTGTTCAGGCTCCTGTAATTGGTCTTGCTTCTTCAACTCCAATCGCTGTTGGCAACACAATAACAGTTCCAGAGGGAACAGCTTTAACAGCTAACTTTGGCGCAGTAAGCAGCATCAATGGTACAACTCCTACAATTACTGGTACTATTACTCCTGCTCCAACTAGCAGCAAAGTAGCTCCTGCATTTACTGCTACAGGTTCAAACTTAAGCTTAACCTGGACTCCAGGTTTCAGCGCAGCAGAACAAAATAAAGGCGTTTATGTAGTTGCAGTTACTGCTACCGATGGCGGCGGAACAGCAACAATCTATGATACAATCGTAGTTACAAATACAAATCAGGCTCCTAAATTGGATTCTGTTGTAGTTGCAACAAATGTACTAAAAACAACAATACCTAATGTAGTTAAATACTATGTTTCTGATGCTGATGCAGCTGATACAATTAGCTGGACAACAACAGTAACACCTACTCCTAAAAATGCTCCAGTATTATCTGCAACAACTGGTAAAGCTGTTACAGTAACATTTACTCCTGCTAGCTCTGAAGCAGGCATCGTATTCAAATTACATACAACATTTACCGATGGTAAATCAACTGCAGTATCTGTAGATACAACATTTGCAAAAGTTAAATTAAACTTTGCTTATGGCGATATCACAAAAGATGGCTTTATTCATGCTGATGACGCTTTAGAAGCATTAAGAATGTCAGTAGGATATAAGACATTTAACAATTCAACAGTTGTTTATACAGCTCTTGATACAACATTAGCAGATGTAAATGGAGATAAACTTGTAACTCCTTATGACGCATACAAGATCTTATGGAAATCAGTAAATCCAGATTCATTACTACCTATCGATGGCGGCCCAGCTAAAGCAATCGCTTCATCAGGCAACTTATCATTAGGTAAAATTGCATCAACAACAGAAGCAAATGTTGTTAGCGTTCCATTAACTTTAGACGAAGCATTAAACGTAAATTCATTCAGTTATGAATTGAATTATGACGCTAAATTAGCAGACGTAAAAGTTGACTTAACTGAATTAACAAAAGCTGGATGGTTAGCATACAGCAGAGTTGATAATGGCGTAATTAAAGTAGTTGGCACAGGCGTAACTCCTTTAGCTGCTGGTTCATTAGCTAAATTAAATTTCACAATGAAAAATAAAGAAGCTCAGGTAAGCTTAAACGGAACAGCTTATATTAACAACAATAATGCTCAAACACTTAATACATTAACAGTTGCAGAGGTTCCGACACAATTTGGTCTAAACCAGAATTATCCGAATCCTTTCAACCCGAGCACTACTATTAAATATCAGATTCCTGAAGCTACTCATGTAACATTAACAATCTATGATCTTAAAGGTCAGGTAGTTAAGACATTAGTAAATACTAATCAGGAAGCAAGAAACTATTCAATAGTATGGGACGGAAGAAATAACTTTGGACAGCAACTTGCATCAGGCGTTTATTTCTATAGAATCGACGCTGGCAAATTTAATGCTACAAAGAAACTTATGTTGATGAAGTAAGAAACTGTTTATAGGAAGCAAGATCACAGGATCTTGCTTCCATTATTAAACAGCAGATTATTTTAATTCAATAATAAAGATTTAAGGAAAATAAAATGGTTAAAAATAAAATAAGAATAATAAAATTCCTGTTTGTAGCTTTGGTTTTATTCTTCTTTGGCGGCGGCGTTTCGAACGCGCAGTCAGTGACGGTAAGTCTCCCGGATTTGCAAGGGCAAGCTGGAAAACAGGTTTATATCCCAGTTACTATTAGCTCTGTTACAAATACTCCAATAACAAGTTATGGCTTTTCTGTAGCATATGACGCCACAACTATCGTTTTGGATACTGTTGTTTCAAGCTATACAGATGCAGCTAGCGGAGTTCTTAATACTTCTTTAACTTCTGCTTCAAACTTAACAGTAATATCTGGCAAAGGAACTTCAGTAATTAATATTGGAGCTTACGGAATGACAAGTATTACTACAAATAGTTTGCCATTAGTTTATATTAAAGCTCACTATGTTGCTTCAGGAGTTTCTAATTTAACATTACAGAATGGATATTTCAATTCTGGCAGCCCTGCTTTTGTTGCAGGAACTACCGGAAAAGTTACAGTTGCAAGCTTAACAGTGTCTTTCCCTACAGTTTCTATTGCAGCAAATTATCATAAGGGAGATGTAATTACTATTCCTATTACATTAAACAGCGCTATTAATTCAGCAAATGTTACTTCGTATCAATTTAAATTCAACTATGACACTACAAAAATTAAATTTGCCGCAGATGGCGTAATCACAACAGGCACAGCCAGCGCAGCTGGTCAGGCAGTTGGTAATTTTACTGCTACAGGCAATGCAGGAACAGGTAATGTTGCTTTCGCTCAAGGAAGTGCAATTTCTGCAACTGATACAATTTTATTAAAATTAAAAGCTACTATTCTTCAAAGAACTTCGGCTAATAACCCTATTACTTTGAAATTCACAAGTTTTGTATTTAATACAGGCTCTCCTACTGTAGCTACTTTTGACGGCAGCATTTATACAGTTAACAGAAAACCAACTATCGTAGCAACTCCTAAACCTGCCGCTATAAATGCTGGTTCTGCTTTAACTATTACAGTAGCTGTTGCTGATACAGACGCAGAAGCTTTAGTATCATATGCTCAAAATATCCCTACTGGCGGTATTGTTGCAGCAGCATATAATGCTACTACAGGTAAATTTACATGGACTCCTGACTATACACAGTCAAGAACTGCTCCTTATGTAGTTACTTTTTTTGCTACAGACGGTACAGATACAGTTAGCGTAGCAGATTCAATTAGCGTTAATGGTTATGCTGTTAACGGTAAAATTACATATGCAAATGCAGCAAAAACTCCTGTAAAAAATGTTACAGTTACAATTAAGAAAAGCGATAATACAACAGTAACTGCTGTTTCTGATACTGCTGGAAATTATTCTTTTGCAAGTTTATTGCAGGGAACATATATTTTATCGTATGCAAAAACAGATGAATTTGGCGGCGTAAACGCTTCTGACGCGTTGGCTGTCTTGAGATATTCTGTTGGTCTTGATCAATTATCTGCTATTCAGTTATTAGCAGCAGATGTAAATAACGACGGAAAAGTTAACGGCACAGACGCTTTGATTATAATAAAAAGATATGTTGGAGCTATCTCTTCATATCTAAATAATAAAGCAGACTGGTCATTCCTTGGAACGACAAGCGACACTATTGCAGTAACTGCAGGCGCAGTTACACATAATGTAAACGCTTTAGTTTCTGGAGACGTTAACGCATCATATTATGGTACAGTATCTAAATCAATTGCTTCAAGTTTGACATCTAATTCAGTTGTTAAAATTAGCCCAAAAGCTTCTTTTGAAATACCTGTTACGGCAAGTATGTTAAGCGACTTAGGTTCAATCTCGATGAAAATAGATTATGCAGCTAATTTAGCAAATTTTGCCGGATTAACAGCAAATCAGGAATTGAGCAATATTTCATATTCAAACAATGTAAAAGATGGCGTGCTATCAATTGCATGGGTTGATATGAATGTTGGGAAAACAGCATTAAAGTTAAGTGATAATTCAGTTCTATTTACTTTAAAGTTTACTGCTACCGATAATTTCAAAAATGGTTCAACTTTTGCATTAAAACTTGAAGGAACAAGCGAATTAACTACATCTACAGGCGCTCAGATTGAAAAATCTACTGTTAGCGCTCCTACAGTTGAAGTTGCAGTTCCTGCATCATTTAGCGTAAAACAAAACTATCCGAATCCTTTTAACCCAAGCACAACTATTGCTTATGATATCCCGGTAAGCGGACATGTATCATTAACAATATTCAACTTATTGGGTCAGAAAGTTGCAACAGTATTAGATCAGGTTCAGGAAGCTGGCGCATATAAAATAGTTTGGGACGCTTCTAAATTAGCAAGCGGAACATATATTTATACTATGACAGTAGACGGAGCTAATCAGAAATACGTTTCAAACAAAAAAATGATTCTGATGAAGTAATTCTTATTTAGAAAACAGGTCTGCATGAAAATTGCAGATCTGTTTCTTTTTAATTTATAGTAGTAAATAAAATAAGGTATCTTGAAATGAAAATAATCAAACTGCTTTTGACTATAATGTTTCTATCCTTTGCTTGGGTTACCGTTGGAATTCCGGCTACAGCGGTCACAGGAAGTGGTTCAATTATTGATGGCGTAATAAATGGTCCAAACTCAACAACGGCTAATGCAATAATTAGTATACCCGATACGACAATTGGTATAAATTCAAATGTTAACGTCCCTGTAAATGCAAGTTCTCTTACAAATGCAGGTTCTATAAGCATAAAAATTAAATATGACAGCAGTGTTTTAACATATAATGGTTTTACTAATGTAGTAAGCGGAAGCTCTAACTGGTCGGTTAATGCAAATCCTACTACAGGTATTATCACAATTGGTTGGTATTCTCCTGACGCGGTAACTGCTATAAATGTTACAAGCGGTAAATTACTTGATTTACAGTTTTCATTTAAAGAAGGGGGATCAAATTTAAGTTTTATTACAGCTGAATCTCAGATAACTGATCTTCTAAATGTAACTATTCCTACTACTTTTGTAAACGGAAGCGTTACTGCTCCTAGACAAGTCGCTCTTGGAGTTGTTAGCACATTGAATGTTAACGATACTGTTAAAGTTCCTTTAACTATAAAAAATATTAGTAATATTGGCGCCATTTCGTTAAAGTTTACTTATGACCAATCTGTTGCTACTTATTTAGGTTTGCAAAATGACAGCGTTGGTTTTACAGCCGGCGCAACTAATGGCACAATTGGCTTAGGCTGGAATTCAGCAGACGCTAAACCATTAAAAGTTTCAAGCGGTCAATTAACTAATTTATTGTTTGTGTATAAAGGGGGCGTTTCTCCTCTTGCATTCACAACAGCGCTTTGCGAAATTGCCGACACTGCTTTAAAAACTATAAGCAATGTAAAATATGTAAATGGAAGTATTTCTAAAAATATTAGCTTTGCTTTAGGTAATGTTCCTGGAGTAGTTAATAATGACGTGCTTGTTCCAATTAAAGTTACTAACGTTTCTAAAATTGGTTCTTTATCCTTAGTATTAAATTATGACTCAAATTCTTTAGTATTTAAAGAAATTAGAAATTTTAGCGGAGACGCTTCACAATTATCTTCAAATGCCGCTGCAGGCGTTTTAAAGATTGGATATGCAAATGTTAACCCTGTAAGTCTTGTTAATAACAAATTACTTGATGTAGTTTTTACATATAAAACAAGCGCAATAGCTCATGTTAATTTTGTTTCTGCTCAAAGCGAAGTAACTGATACTAATCTTACAAAAATTACTGGTATTACTTATATTGACGGTAGCGTCTATCCAAACAGTAAACCGGCTTTTGTAACTGTTTTGAAAGACACTACAATTAATGAAAATCAATTGTTAAATTTTGTATATAAAGCTGTAGATGTTGATCCATCTGATACAGTAAAATATAGCTTATCTGGAGCTCCTACTGGCGCTACAATTAATGCTACTACTGGCGCTTTTGCCTGGACTCCTACTTATGCTCAGTCTGGCGTTTATACAATCAAAGTTCTTGCTTCAGACAGCTATCAGGCTGACACTACAAGCGCAACTGTTACAGTAAAAAATGTTTATAGAGCTCCTGTTTTTACTGCTGTATTCAGAACAAAAACTATTTGTGCAGATAGTACATATTCTTTTCAGTATAAAGGTAATAGCCCTGATGGAAAAGCTGTTTACTTTTTAATAGTAAAAGCCCCAACTGGACTATCTATTAATGCAAATACTGGTTTGATGACTTGGAAACCGACTCAAAGTCAGGTTGGAGCTCAAACTATAATGATTGGCTTAACAGACTCTACAAGCACAACAGTTGATACTAGCAATATTTCTGTTTATACAGGAGTTATTGTGGTTCCAGGTATTCCAACAGTTTATTCATTAAATCAAAATTATCCTAATCCATTCAACCCTTCAACAGTTATTAATTACTCTATTCCAAGAGCTTCTAATGTATCTGTTAAAGTGTTTAATATAATTGGACAGGAAGTTGCTACTTTGGTAAATCAATACCAGATTGCAGGCAATTATTCTGTTAATTTTAACGCATCTAAATTAACTTCTGGTATTTATTTATATAAAATATCAGCTGATAAATTCTCTTCTGTAAAGAAAATGATGTTAGTTAAATAATTGGATATAGAAAATATTTCTAGAATAAAACCCGGTTTAGCCGGGTTTTATTTTTTTAAATAGTTGATATTTTAATTATTGCATTATAAATTGAAAACAAAAAACTCTGTCTTATGAAAAAGCTATTTTTGTTTATATTTATATTTATTACCACTGTTAGGGTTTTCCCTCAAACTATGCTTTCTATTAAAAGCTTGTATAACCAACAAAACAACACAAATATTTCAGTTAAAGTCAGAGCAAATTCTCTTACTAATATTGAAGCTATATCGCTATCAATTAAATATGATACTACCATTATGAAATATGATAGCATTTCTAGCAATATTGGCATGTTAAGTAATGCGTCTAAAGGCGTAATAAAAATTGCATGGATTGATTTTTCCGGAGGGGCTAATCCTCTATCAATAATTAATGGAGATTTTTTTAATCTCAACTTTACATATTTGTCTGGCGCTTCAAAGTTAGAATTTTACAAAACAGATTGCGAATTAAGAGACATAAACGATAGCATCGTTTATGTGCAGTATTCAGATGGGGTAGTTACTAGTGAAATTAATTCAGTAAACGTTGATAGTAGAAATATCGATTTATTTTCATTAAAACAAAATTATCCAAATCCTTTTAATCCTTCTACAATGATTGGGTTTACTTTAAAAAAGGCTTCGCGCGTAAGGCTTGTAATATTTAATTTAATTGGCGAGAGAATTTCGACATTGATTGATAAAGAAATGGGAGCAGGAGAGCATAATGTATTATTTAATAGCAAAAATATAAATTCGGGAATTTATTTTTACAAATTGGAAGCGGGGAGCTATTCAGAAACAAAAAAAATGATATTACTAAAATAAAGCGAACTATAATTTAAATAAAACCGTCCTATATTGTATACGTAAAAAAATATAAATTATACATTCGTTAAAACTACTTATCATTAATTATTGCAGCTAATATATAAATATAACCGATTAGATAAATAATTAAACAAATTGAAAAAATATTCTCTAAGTTGAATTATAAAAAAATGGCATATTATTTGTTATTTGCAAATAAAAAAAGGAGGATAGGATGTTAAGAAAAATTATTTACTTTTCAGTTATTAGCATTTCATTATTATGCAATCCGCATTCGTTTGCTCAAACAGCAGATACTACAGAATCTGAAGATAGCTTTAAAGACGATAATGATTCTACATTCAAGTTTGTTGACGAGAAATTCAACTTTGAGGAATTTGAAGGTAAACCCGCAATTGATATAAATTATGGGTTTTCAAAAGTCTCAATTGATAAAGTAGCAGATAAATTTGCAAAAACTAATTCTTTGGAAATTCGTTTAGGCTATAAAAAAGAACACGATTTTATCCAAAATGACAAACTGGAACGCTATAATTTTGACTATTTCACATTTTCAAATACATCAACTGATTTAGCAAGCGGTAATGATAATAGCAGCGATTTGAGATCGCGTATGTGGCAATTTGGTCTTGGATTTGAACGGGGTTATGGATACAGAATTGGATCGGCAGCCATAATTCCATATCATGCATATGGAATTAATTGGTCAAGATTAGAGATGCAGGATTTTTCTCAAAATGATTTTGATAGACAATATATTGATTTATTTGATCAGTCGTTTAGATTCGGTACTATGGTCGAGGGGGGCGTAAAAATTAAACTGATGCAGAACATTTCAATAAACGCAAGCTACCAGCGAGAAGAGATATCGCCAAGAGTATTATTTTGGAAAGAAAGCGGTAGCGCATTAATCTATTTTATGGGGCAAGGGATTTTAGACCATTTTATAAGTAACATAAGCGAATCAAGCCCTTATGCGGCTCCGATAGTAAGCTTTGTTTTGAAGAATGCTCTTTCATATGGTTATTATGAATTGAAAAAAGAAAAAACTGCTTGGCCGTTTAATTCAGGAGCTCCATTGAAATATGATACATTCAAAGTTGGCGCGACTTTTATGTTTTAATAAAATTTTAATATGTGATAAAAAGAACAGGCCTAATGTCTGTTCTTTTTTTTTGTCAAATAATTATTAAAATTAAAATTTCACAGCTGTCCAAAATAAAACAG